>JAPUKU010000153.1 GCA_027295505.1 Acidobacteriota bacterium | reverse complement strand
GGTTGACTACCAGCGCCACGGGGGCGTGTGGGGCATCGGAACCGACGGCCACTACACCACGAGCACGGCAGAGGAGCTGCGCATGCTCGAGTGCGGTCAGCGGCTCAGGGATCGAGAGCGCAACCGGGTGGCGTTGCCGGGTTCCCCCTTGACCAGCCATTCGGGCCGGCGTCTGTTCGATCTGGCGCTCGAGGGCGGGCGTCGCTCCATGGGCATCGCCACGGGTGCTCTTACTCCCGGCATGCGGGCTGACCTCGTCCTGCTCGATATGGGAGACCCCATCCTGATCGGTCATGGGCCGGACACGGTCCTTGACGCGTGGATCCTCTCGGGCACCACCAATCCGGTTCGCGATGTGATGGTTTCCGGGAAGTGGATCGTCCGGGACCGCCGGCACCCGGAAGAGGAGTCGATCACCGCCGCTTACAAAAAAGCAATCAGTGAGTTGAACTCGTCTCTATAGAGAGATCACCATGCTGCAACAAGTCGTGCAGCCGTCTACGCGTCGTCGTACTCAGTTTCAGGTCGGATCGGCTTGCCATCCGCGAAACGCCCCGGATAGAAGCTTTCGATATCGATGCTCGTGCCTTTTCCGTCAAGGAGCAGCTCGGACATGACGACGCCGATCCCCGGGGCGAGCTTGAAACCCATCCCCGACAGCCCGATGGCGCAGGTGGCTCCCTCGATACCGGGAATCTTTCCAAGCATTGGGCGGGCATCCGGGGTCGTGTCGTAGATCCCGGTCACGTTCTTGGCGACTCCCGCCTCTTCTAGCAGCGGGACACGGCGGGAGGCCGCGATGACTAGCTCCACCATGTGGTCGGTAGAGGCGCTCTGGGGGAATTCATCCGGATGAGCCCCGGCGTCTCCGTCATACCCTCCAACCAGCGTCAGGCCGGATCCCTCCTGGCGGAAGTAGGTGCGGGTGATGTCATCGATGCAGGTAAGGCCCCGGTCCTTCATGCCCGAGGGGTTCTTGAGAATGACGACCACGTGATACTCGGCCTCGATGGGGAGATCCACTCCGTGCGGCTCAAGGAGCGGTCGGGTCCAGGGCCCTGTGGCGAGCACCACGGAACCTGTGGAGATCCGTCCCTTGTCGGTTGTGACACCCACTGCACGCCCAGCTTTCACATCAATGGACTGGGTGAATGTCTGGGGCCGGTACTCCACGCCCATCTCGCGGGCGCGCTCCAGAAAATCGGTGGCAACCGCGGCACCATCGCCGTAACCGGAGTCGGGCTCGTAGGCGGCCACATCAAAGTCCTCGACGTTCCAGTCAGGCTCCATATCCTTGAGCTCGGCGGAGGTGATGAG
Organism: Acidobacteriota bacterium; assembly: GCA_027295505.1. GTDB lineage: Bacteria > Acidobacteriota > Polarisedimenticolia > JAPUKU01 > JAPUKU01 > JAPUKU01. The sequence goes on along the minus strand of JAPUKU010000153.1, from coordinate 5,965 downwards.
ACGGGTGTTGGCGCCGTTCGCCTGTTGCATCTCGATGTTGGCCCGGAGGCGATCGGCGTACTTTCTTTTGGTGATGTGCACGAAGCCGGTGCGGCGGAAGTGTGTGGGCCGTCCGACGATCTCCTCCCAGTTGGAGAAGATCTTGTATCCCAGCACCGCCAGTTGCACTTCAGGGGCGTGCGCGTAGTGCATCCTGACCAGGGCTGAGGAGCGACAGCTGTTTCCCTGGCCGACAAAACCTTTATCCATCACCACGATGCGGCCCGCCTTGCGCTGGGCGAGCTGGAAAGCGATCGATGCTCCCGTCACTCCCGCTCCAATGATCACGTGATCCGCTGTGCTGGACTTACCCGTGGTGCTGTTCATCTTCTTACTCCATGAGGACCGTGATACCGCATGCTATCTGGCCGGTAGAGCCGCCTGCTCATATCGTATCCGGGGCTTCTGGGCTCAATTCTGCCCGGTGAACCGGTAAGAGGGTACAACTCGGCGACCGGAGCGATGTTCTTTCAGCTTTCGGGCCGCAAACGGGGTTTCCGTCGTTGCAGGAAATAAAACAGGAGTAATGCGGTAGCAATCAGGATCAGGAAGAAGAGTACAGGGAAGAAGACCGCCAACAGCGATCCACTCAGCGACAGGCCATCCTCGGCGGCCGACACGATCGGGTTGGCGGTTCCCCCGGTGGCTCCGGTCGAGATGGCGCGCAGTCCGGCCTTGGCGAAGTGCACCGAGCCGGACACGCTCCCGCCCAGCAGCAGTCCGATCACCGCGGCGTAGAGCGGCGGAAGATCCGTCAGCGAAGCCACCATGACCAGAGCGCCCACCGCCGGTTTGACCACGGTTCCGGTCACGTCGAGGAAGTGATCGACCCCCGGAATCTTGTCGGCCAGGATCTCGAGTATGAACGCGGTTCCGAAGATCACCAGCGCCGGGATCGACTCCAGCCATTCGAATCCACCCCTGAGCGGTATCCAGTCGAGTCGGCCGAGCACCCCGACCACAAACGCAGGCAAGAAAGCGCGCAGTCCCGTAACGGCGGCCAGCCCGACACCGGTGGCAATTTGAAGCAGCAGCGATGCGTAGGAGACAGTCTCCACGTCGTTCAACACTCCCCCTACTTGCCTGACAGGTCAGTATAGATGATGTCGGTGAACTCCTCCGGATTGAGGAAGCCGCCGCCCCACTTGGCGTCCCAGGGCTGAGTGGGTTTGGCGGCCAGCACTTCCTCCTTCGTCTTGCCCGCGGCGACCAGGCTGGAGACAGCGTCACGCACGTCTGCGAGCATGTCACGGTAGGCTTTCAACTCTTTCTTGTTCGACAGCGGTCCATGGCCGGGGACGATTTTCGTACTATCATCGATCATCTTGAGTATCTTGTCCGCACCTCTGATGACCCCCTCAATTGAACCATTGCTGGAGACATCAATGAACGGGTAGAACCCGTTAAAATACAGATCGCCGGTATGCAGGGCGTTACTGTTCTTGAAGTGCACAACCGCATCGCCGTCCGTGTGGGCGTTCTCTACATGGAAGATGTGGATCTCCTCATCGTTCCAGTGAAAGGTCACGCTGTCGGTGAAGGTGATCACGGGTAGGGCGCCAGCCGGTGAGGCAGGCACGCGGTTGTCGAACGCTTCGAGAAACTGTTCCACGCTCATGCGCTTGCGTACGTTCTCATGGGCCACGATGAGAGAGCCCGCCTTGCCGAAGTTCTCGTTGCCTCCGACATGGTCGTGATGCCAGTGGGTGTTGATGACGAAGCGTACCGGCTTGTCCGTGATCTTCGAGATTGCAGCCTGGATCTTTTCGGTGAGCGGGGCGAACTGGTCGTCAACAAGGAAAGCGCCGTCGCCGCCGACCGACACCGCCAGATTGCCGCCACTGCCGGTCATCATGTGCAGCCCGTCGTCAATCCTGATTGTCTTGATCTCGACACCGCCGAAGTCATCCTCCTGGGCCAGAGTCGGCGGGAGCGCCGTAATACCCACCACAATGGCACTCGCCAGGGCAAGAATCGCCTGTCGGATCGTCATTTCCACCTCCTCATGAACCGGATCTAAGGGACAGAAGCCTACGCCCGCTGGTGCCGGAGCGTCAAGGTACACTGGTGGCGAGTGCCGGGTCCTTCGGGCAGGCTGGAAAACCCTATCCCTGCAGTGTCTTATGGACTGTCCGGGGCTGTTCAGGGGGTCCTATTAGTAGGCGGGACCCGGGCGATGTATACTTGACCCTGCCTGACGGCCGTTCCCCCCGGCTGCTAGTGTGTTACGTAGCGTTCGCGTGACCCTGCCGCCCGCGCTCCCTAGATTCTCTCCATGGAACTGAAATCCCGAACTTCAGGCCCGGTGGCTTCGCCCCCGTCCATGATCTATCTAGCTGTGCACCGATCCCGTTCCGGCCGGTCGTGGAGGCGGATGATTAGCATGCCGGCCGCCGCCGCAGGCCTGGTGGCGCTGGTCGGCGCATTTCTGATGGCCTCCCCGTCCCTAGCGCAGGAGGAGCCACGCTACACGGTCATCCTCGGCGGCCAGATCTACACACTGCCTTTCCAGACCGTGGGTGGCAACGATTTTCTGCCCCTGTCGTCGATCTCAGAGATTTTTCGCTTCAGCGTGCAGCGCGATCCGATCAGCGAAGACCTGGCCATGAACATCGGGCGCTCGCGAGTGGGGCTGTCGCTTCGCCAGCCGTTCGCATCGCTCGACAATCGTCTCGTGCCGCTCGACGCGGCGCCGCTCCAGACGGAGGGCGAAGTCTGGGTGAGCGCCGATTTCATCGAGATGGCGGTGGGTCCGGCATTGCAGGAGCCGGTGCGCGTGGACCGGAACCGGCGCCAGATCAACATCGGCGGCGACAAACCGCTGCGTGTCTACATGCGCTCGGTTTCGAGGGAATCCGGAACGCGTCTCACGTTCGAGTTCTCCCGCAAAGTACCCTACTCTCTTCGCGAAGCACGTCGCAAGATCTACCTGACGTTCGACACCAGTTCTCTTCAGGCGCCGTTTGAAATCGAGGAGATCGACTCCAAAGTCGTTCGCCGCGTCAAGTTGTTACGTTCCGATCGGGAGAAAGGGTTCGTCATCGAGCTGTCCCGCCATTTCGGCAGCTACGATCTCAAGGAGATCTCCAGCCCCCCGTCCCTGGTGGTCGAGCTCAGGCGTCGCGGCTACGAAGACACGCCGATGGCTCTCGATCTGGAGCCATCGCCGCAGCCTTCGTACGAAGCGCCCTCCCCTTCCTCCCGGGCAGAGCGAACCGTTCCTCGCCGACGCGAGCGTGAAAAAGACCCGCGCCCCGTCATCGTGCTGGATGCTGGACACGGCGGTGAAGAGCTGGGAGCCATGGGCCCGAGCGGCGTGATGGAAAAAGATGTCACTCTGGATGTGGCGCAGCGGCTTCGCACGCGCATGGAGAGTAACGGCATGCGCGTGGTGTTGACCCGCAACCGGGACGAGACCCTGCCGCTGGCCGAGCGTACGGCCCTGGCCAATCACCACGAGGCTGATTTTTTCGTGAGCATTCACGTCAACGCGTCACGCCGTAAGGATGCCAGGGGTGCGGAGACCTATTACCTGTCGTACAAAGCGACCGACGCTGAATCGGAGGCGCTGGCCACTCTAGAGAACGCGGCAGGCGGATCGAGTGTGCAGCCGGCGCCGGACAGCGGTCTCGATCTGGTGCTTTGGGACATGGCCCAGGCGGCGCACCTCCGGGGCAGCAGCCGGCTGGCGGAGATGGTCCAGGGAGAGCTCAACTCGTTGCTCTCGCTCCGGAACCGCGGCGTCAAGCAGGCTCCTTTCCGAATCCTCATGGGCGCCAACATGCCCGCCATCCTGATCGAGGTTGGTTTCATCACCAACCCTGATGAGGAGGAAAAACTTCGCAGCCCCGCCTACCGAGAGTCTCTCGCCCTGGCCATATCACGGAGCATCGAGCGTTTCCGCAATACCGAGCTGAGTGATGCGGCCCGGCCGGGTCCCGGCCGCACGGGGACGGCGCGTTGAGTGGCGTGCCTCCGGATTCTAGCCCTCCCGGAGGAGCTCCACCTTCAGGGAATCCGCCCTCCAGTGATCGCCCCGGTACTCCCACCCCGGAGCCTTTGAGCTTTTCCCGCCCGGAAGGACCGGAGAGTTCTGGGGGTGGACCACCCCGGCGCGCTGTCATTGCCATCGTCGGGATCCTCCTGCTCCTGGTGGGATTGTGGATCTTCCTCGACAACGGTGAAGAGACGCTTCCTCCGCCACCCGACGAGGAGGTGCTTGCCAGACAGACAATGATCGTCGACGAGGAGGAGCCACTCGCCGACCCGCAGGTGAGCGCCGACCGTGAGGTGATCCTGTTCTTTGGCAGGGAAGGAGCGACCGGTCTTTATCCGGCGCGTCGTCGGATCATCGTGACCGCCGCGCTAACCGACCAGGTCCGGCAGGTGATCGAGGAGTTGATCCGAGGCCCGCGCCGCGTTCTTAACGTTCCGGTGATTCCGGCACAGGTACAGCTGCGGCAGATCTACCTCGACCGTGAGGGAAACGCCTATGTGGACTTCAGCGCCGCACTAATGACGGGCCATTCCGGCGGCACCGCTTCTGAGACCGCCACGCTGTACGCCGTTGTCAACTCGATCACCTACAACTTCCCCGAGATTCGCTCCGTGCGGATCCTGATCGAGGGAGAGGAGCGGGAGACCCTCGCCGGGCACCTCGATCTGGCGCGCCGGTACTACCGGGATCTGTCCAAGGTGGATCAGCGTGCACTCGAACGGCTCATGGGAGCCGGGGGCCCGCGCGCCCAACCGTAAAACGCTCCGCAGATCTACCCCGCGTTGCTGCGTTTCGCTTCCCACGTTCCCGCCGCCGTGCCGGCTCCGGGCCGGAAGGGGGGTGGGGTCCGGGCCGCAGGGCACGTATAATAAGGCCCCATGACTTCCGCTCGAGTGGACGGCCGTAGCGCCGAGCAGTTGCGTCCGGTCAAGCTCACGACCGGGTATCTCAAGTACGCCGAAGGTTCCGTCCTGATCGAACTGGGCGACACGCGCGTGCTCTGTGCCGCGAGCGTGGACGTGCGCACACCGTTCTGGCTGCGCGAGGCGAACCAGAGCAGAGCGGTCAAGCAGGGCTGGATTACCGGGGAGTACGCCATGCTGCCGCGCGCCACGGGCACCCGCACTCAGCGAGAGGTGAGCCGGGGCCGGCCGTCGGGCCGGACCCAAGAAATCCAGCGCATCATCGGACGTTCGCTGCGCGCCGTGACTGACCTTACACGGCTCGGTGAGCGCACCGTGTGGATCGACTGTGATGTGCTGCAGGCTGATGGAGGCACGCGCACGGCCGCCATCACCGGGGCGTTCGTGGCTCTCGCAATGGCTTTGGATGGCCTGATTGAGCAGGGGAAAATCACCCGGCCCCCGCTTCACGGACAGGTGGCCGCAACCTCGGTTGGAATCGTTGCCGGAGAGCGCATCCTCGATCTCTGTTACGAGGAGGATTCGCGCGCCGAGGTTGACATGAACGTCGTCATGACCGATGGCGGCCGGCTGATCGAAGTCCAGGGAACCGCCGAAGGCAGTCCGTTTGGCCGGCCGGAGCTCGATTCGCTTCTGGATCTGGCTGCGGCCGGTGTCGAGGGTCTGTTTGCGGAGCAGAAGAAGGTGCTGGAGGGATCGCTCACACGCCTTCTGGCTCCTGCCGCTCCCGCCAGCCGGTGAGCGTCCGTGGCCGTAACCCTGACGGAGCGCCCGCGATGAAGCTGCTGATCGCCACGAACAACCAGGCCAAGTTCGAGGAAATCACCCGGTTGATCGCTACCGCCGGGCTCGAGTTCGTGGCGCTGAAGCAGACGAACCTGGTCGGAGAAGCCCCCGAGACCGGCAAAACGCACCTGGAGAACGCGGCCGAGAAAGCGCTTTACTGGAGCCGCGAGTATGAAGGTCCGGTGCTGGCGGAGGATTCGGGCCTGGAGGTTGAGGCGCT
>JAPUKU010000152.1 GCA_027295505.1 Acidobacteriota bacterium | reverse complement strand
CCCGACTTCACCGGACGCCGTGCCGACGGCGGCAGCGTGCAGCTGGCCGAGTTGCGGGGCAAGGTCGTACTCCTGGACTTCTGGGGCATCTGGTGCGCACCATGCCGTCAGGAGGTGCCGGAGTTGCAACGCTTGTACCGGGACTTGCGGGAGCGGGGCTTCGAGATTCTCGCGGTGAACAGCGGCGACACCCCCCGGGCCGTTTCCAGATTCATCGAAGAGCAAGGGATCGAATACCCGGTGATCCTGGACGACGGCATCGTGACGCGCTATCGCGTGCACGTCTTCCCCACGCACGTCCTGGTGGATCGACAGGGTCACATCCGTCACCGCGGCCTGGGGAGCAACCTCGGCAAGGTGAGGCGGCTCATCGTGGACCTCCTGGAAGAGCCCTTACGTTGACATTCCCGTCCGGCCGGTGGTAGAAGGGACGTTCATTGAACAATCAACCAGGAAGGTGGGGGCCGGGGGTTCCCGCGCCGGGTTCCCGCCCCCTCGCCTCAGTTCAGGAGTACGGGTAAATGAAGATCGCCAAGGTGAAGCGCGGCAAGGTGAACATCCTGCACCTCTCGGGCAAGATGACGATCGGCGAGGGTGACGTCATGCTGCGGGAAGAGGTCCGGAAGCTGCTCGACGAGGGCGAGACACACTTCATCCTCGACATGCTGGGAGTGCCGTTCATGGACAGCGCCAGCATCGGGGAGGTGGTCGCCTGCAGCAAGCGTGCCGGTGAGAAAAAGGGCCTCATCAAGCTGGTGATGAAGGACCGGGTCCACAACCTCTTCACCATGACCCGCCTCGACCGGGTCTTCGATATCTACGACGGCGTGGAGGACGCCCTGGCGGGCTTCGTGACCTGAGCTAGTACCGCTTGCGGGAAGTTCGATCCGGGTTTCGAACACGTCGATCGCCCCACGGTCGCCTTGACTCGGAACGGACTTGGGCTCCAGGGTACCCGTCAGACGGCGCGTCGGCAGCGATGGTGCAGCCCCCAACGTGCGGGAAGCCACAACCTCGCCCATGGATGGCGGCGGATAAGCGGATAGGCATCATAGGAGGGTGTCGTCGACGAGGCAATGCTGTCCCTGCAAAAAACATCGATCCGGCTCAAATTACAAGAGTTCCGTTGACGAATCGCGGCTTGGCAAGGGAACCTATGCAGCCTTGGGAGTCTCTCCCCAGTACCGGCTCGTCGACAAGATCGGGGAGGGCGGCATGGGCGTGGTCTGGAAGGACAACGACAGACTTTCGAACTCCGACACAGGACAAACGAAGAGGGACCAAACAAGGAGGCTCTCATGAAGGCACGGCTCGCGTGGCTCCCGACTGAGCGGCAGTTGTTCTTAGCGGTGGTGGTGGCATCGCCCTTCGCCCTGCTGAGTCCCGGCTGTGCCGACCGTGAGTCAGGCCCAGCCGTCTTGACGGCAGATCTCCCTCTGCACCTAGAAGACCATCTGGACGCCGCTACCATCGTGGGCTCCAAGGTGCCGGCGGAACTTCCGGCTCCCATCGAATGGCGCTTCGACGAGCCGCAGACGGAGTGGAAGGCGCTGGCGCATAGGAATCCGCACATCCCACCCCTCCAGATGACCCAGACCGAGGACGCGCTGCGCATCACCCTGAGTGAGGCCCACCGCCACCCGCGCGAAGACCACCTGCACGGGGTTTTCTACGTCCCCCTGCCCAATTTGGAGCGCGGGGAATGGGGCCACGTCGTCGTGCGGGCCCGGACCTCGGATGACATCCGAACCCTTGTGCTCGCCTTCAACCTGGGCAATCCGAATCGGCCGGCCGCCGATCAGAAGGGCATGTTCCAGTTTTACGGACAGGGAGTACCGGTGATCCAAGACGGCTCGGTGCATACCTATGTGATGCGAGCCGATTGGTCACCGGAGGAGTTCGAAGAATGGGAGGACCCGTGGCAGGAGCTAGGCTTCGCGGTCAATGCGCGAGAGCCGGCCAGCATCGACCTCCTGTCGGTGAGCATCATCTCCAAGGAAGCCACGTACGCGCATGCGCCAGTGGGGGTGCGAACGGAGGTCCAGAGCGAGGCCCACCGCCGCACCCTGTACACGCACACGCCGGGACGGCTCGAATACCGAGTGCAGGTGCCCGAGGCCGGGCGCCTCGACGTGGGGCTCGGGGTGCTGCGGGGCGATGCCCCGGTGAATTTCAGGATTACGGTCCAGCCGGACGGTGGCGAGGTCGTAACCTTGATCGAGGAAACCTATGCCGACCAAGAGCTCTGGGCGCAACGCTCTGTGGATTTGTCGAGTCTGGCGCGGCGAACAGTGACGCTGACGCTGGAGGCGGACTCCGACCGCACCGGTACCGTGGCACTGTGGGCGGCACCGACGCTCAGCGGCAAGCGCGCCACCGACAAGCCAAATATCATCTTCTACATCATTGACGGGGGCGGAGCCGACTACATGAGTGTCTACGGATATAATCGGCGCACCACCCCAAACCTCGAGCACCTGGCGGCCGAGGGCGCAATCTTCGAGCACGCCTACAGCAACTCTACCTGGACCAAGCCCTCCACCCCATCGTTCATGTCCTCGCTGCAGCACAGCGTGCTGGGCGGCTACAAGACTAACGCCGATCCCCTGCCGGATCAGGCGGTGACGATGGCCCAGCATCTGCACCGGGCTGGTTACCAGACAGCAGTTTTCACTTCCAACGCCTATGCCGGGACCATGAGCAGCCTGGATCGGGGAGTAGATGCCCTGCGGGAGGCCAGCGTGGAGAACAATTCAGTATCCTCCAGGGAGCTGCACCAGGACTTCCGGAGATGGCGGCAAGCCTATCCGGGTGAGCCTTACTGGGTGCACTTTCAGACCACCGACGTGCACTGGCCGTGGAATCCGGTGGCTCCTTTTGCCGGTCTTTTCGTCGACCCCGAGTCGCGAGAGCGCTTCTATGAGTGGGAACGCCGACTGGCGGAGGTCCTTGGTCTTTCGGGTCCCAGGCGCCCCGCTCGGGGAATGGGACCCCTTCCAGCCGAGCCCTTTGAAAAGGCCAGCATCAGCCACGTCGCCTTCTATAATGCGGCGCGTGGCCTCTATGACGAAACCATGACACACAATGATTACCAGCTCGGTCGCCTGATGGAACGCCTGAAGGCTTCAGGTGAGTGGGAGCACACGCTGTTTATCCTCGCCGCCGATCACGGCTATTGGCCCAGCACAGGGCTCTTTGATCCCCTTCCGCCCGAGTGGGCCCCCAACTTGAGATCCTTCCTATCCCGCGTGCCATTGATCGTGGTCTGGCCAGAACGCATTGCCCCGGGGCAACACTTCAGCCAGGCGGTGTCCATGATCGATATTTTGCCCACCATCCTCGACCTGGTGGGAGTGCCGATGCCCGAGGTGATGCAGGGGCAGTCGCTTGAGCCATTGCTGCTTGGGAAGGAAGGCTGGGAGCCGCGCCCGGTGATCCTGGACGAATTCTACTTCGACTGGGACACAGGCGAGCTCAGCGGTTTGATCGAGGTGGTGGATGGGCGCTGGGGGGCATCGCTCGAGATCGACCCGGACTCGGAAG
>JAPUKU010000151.1 GCA_027295505.1 Acidobacteriota bacterium | reverse complement strand
GCCTCGCGTCCGGTGGGCGGGGAGCGGAGAGCGTTTAGCGTTTTCTCCTTCGCGTTCCGCCTTCCGCCCTCCGCTCTCCGACGTAGCGCGAGAACGCAATGTTCGATGAAAACCCAATAGCTCTTGTGAAGCTGCACTAGCCACCTATAGAACGCAAAGTAACGAAAACGAAGGGAGACAAGTTGGACAAACCAGGGGGACAGGTTAGACATCCCCCAAAGCCTGCCCCCTCACATCCCATTCATCGCGTATTCCGAGGGCGGGACGCCAAAGGTCTGGCGGAAGAGCTTGGAGAAGTGCGCCACATCCTGAAAACCCACCGCATAGGCCACCTCCGAGACTTTGCCCGCCTGCTGCACCAGCAGTTGTGCTGCTCGCTCTAGCCGCATCTTTCGGATAAAACCGCTGGCCGACAAGCGTGTCAGCGACCGCAGCCGCCGGTCCAACTGCCGCCGGCTCAAGGCCACCTCGCTCGCCAGCCATTCCACACTAAACTGGCGGTCCGCCAGATGCGCCTCCACGATCCCCTGAACCTGTTTCAGGAAATCCGCTTCCGCCGAGGTAATTTCGATATCCCCCGGCTGCACCACAATCGTCTCGCTGAAACGCTCCCTGAGTTGTCTTCGAATCTCGATCAGATTCTCCACACGGGCCAGCAGTTCGGCAGCATTGAACGGCTTGTAGAGGTAATCGTCCGCTCCCGTCTCCAGCCCCATTACCTTGCTCTCCTCGTCCGCCCTGGCCGTCAGCAACACGACCGGGATGTGGCTGATCTTTTCATCCGCCTTCAACGCCCGGCACAGCGCATAGCCATCCATCCGAGGCATCATCACGTCCACGATGACCAAGTCCGGTTTGATAGCCTGCGCCTGATCGAGCCCCTCAACGCCATCGGCGGCCTCCACGACGTGATAGTCTCCTTCCAGGTGGCTCATCAAATAGCCGCGCACGTCCGCGTTGTCTTCGACGATCAGAATCGTCGGCGCATCCTCAGGAAGGGGGCCGGCGGGCTGGCCGTCGCCAGCGCGTTCGTGCAGCCCTCCCTCAAAGGCCAGCACCTCATCAACGGCCCGGAGGGAGGCTTCGAGATCAAAGGTCTCCAGGCCGGCAAGCGCTTGCATCTCGTCGCCGACATCCTCGTCCACGATATCGTCGTCGTGCAGGTGGGCCCGGCCCCTGGGCAAGCGGATGAAAATCGCGGTGCCCCTCCCCCATTCGCTCTCGACACGGATGGTGCCCCCATGCAACGCCACCAGCTCTTTCGTCAGCGCCAGCCCGATGCCCGTGCCCTCGTGCTCCCGCGTCGAGGAGGCGTCCACCTGATGAAATCGAAGATTCACGGTAGTAAAGCGGTCGAAGATGTAGGGGAGGTCCTCGGCAGGGATGCCCCGCCCTGTATCCCGGACGACGATCTCGACGAACCCGCTCGCCTCACCCTCCCCTTCTTCGACGCTGACAGAGACGGTGCCCCCTTCGGGCGTATACTTGAAGGCATTGGAGAGCAGATTGTAGAACACCTTCTCCAGCTTGTCCTGCTCGTAGTAGAGCACGATCTCCTCCTGCGACGTTTGCACCTGGAGCGTGATGTGCTTGCGCCGGGCCATCGAGGTAAAAGCCTCGGCCGTGGCCCTGAGCAGCGGAATCAGGTTGGCCCGTCGCGCCCGCAGCGTCATGCTGCCGGCTTCGAGCTTGGAGAGGTCGAGCAACTGGTTGATCAGCCGAAGCAGCCGCCGGGCGTTGCGGTGCATGGTGGGAAGATGCCGCCGGAGCGCGTCCATTTCCCGCTCCCCATCGAGGGCGTCTTGCAGCGGCCCGAGCAGGAGGGTAAGCGGCGTGCGGAACTCGTGCGAGATGTTGGCAAAAAAGCGCGACTTGATCCGGTCCAGTTCGAGCAGCCTGTCCGCTTGCTCTTGCAGCTTCTCGGCCTGCTCCTCGGTCTTTTTCTTCTCGGCGACCAGCGCTTGTGTTCGCTCTTCCACCATCCGGCTCAGTTCCTGCTCCCGCGCCTTTAACCGGCGCACGCGCACTCCATACCCAACTACACCGATCAAGGACAACCCGAAGATCACGACGAGCGCGTAGAACCACCCCGTCCGCCAGAACGGCGGTGTGATGACGAGGCGCACCGAGACCCCTTCTTCATTCCAGACATGGTCGCTGCTGCTGCCCTTTACCCGAAACGTGTACGTGCCCGGAGGGACATTTGTGTAGCTGGCACGGCGACGGGTTCCGTTCTCCATCCAATCGGCATCGAATCCCTCCAGTTTGTAGGCATACAGATTACGGTCGGGGGCGCTAAAATCGAGTGCGGTGAATTCGAAGGAGAAGGTGTTCTGATCGGGGAAGAGCTCGATCTCCTGCGTGTAGGGAAGCGCCTGGTCCAGCTTAACCCGTCTGCCAAAGACTTCGAACGAGGTCAACGCGACCGGTGGAACGTAGGTGCTGGCCTGGATGCTGTCCGGGTGGAAGATGACCAACCCGGCGGGGCTGCCAAAAATGAGTTCACCTCGCCGGCTACGTTGGTGACTGCCGGGGTAAAAGAAATTGTTTACCAGCCCATCCTGCCCGTCAAAATTCCTGAAGGTTCGAGTGGCAGGGATGAACCTGGAAAGCCTGCCGCTGTTTGTGCTGAGCCAGAGGTTGCCTGCATCGTCTTCCAGGATCCCATTCACGAAATTATCTGCCAGGCCGTCTTGCTCGTTGAAATATGTAAAGGTTTCCGTGTCTCTGTCAAACAACACCAGTCCCATGTAGGTGCCGAGCCAGAGCCGGCCCGACCGGTCCTCGTGGATCGCGACTACTCTGTTATTGAATCGGGTGTGGGTCGTGTCAGGCAGGAAGTGGGTAAACTGTTCCGTTTCCCGGTCGAATCGATTGAGCCCGCCCTCGGTCCCGATCCAGAGCGTGCCCTGCCTATCTTCATAGATAGAGAAGATGCGCGGGAACGGAGCCCAGTCTCTGTCACGC
>JAPUKU010000150.1 GCA_027295505.1 Acidobacteriota bacterium | reverse complement strand
CTGATCTCATCGAGACCGGGCAGACCACGCATCGAACGGGTGAAGGCGGCATGTTCCCGCAGAAGCTCGGGTCGCAGAGAGCGCAGGAGATCGGGGCGGACCTTACCGCGCAGGTCCCGGAAGATCTCCGCGTGAGACTGACGAAGCGCCACCTCGGCCACATTGGGGGCCAGTTCCCTGGAGCGCGCAAAATCTGCGGCGGCGGCAGCGTAATCGCCTTCCTTGAGTTCCAGCACGGCAAGGTTGAAATACAGATCGGGGGTCGGCCCCACCGCAAGCGCACGTCGGTAATATTCCTCGGACTCCTGCACGCGTCCCTGGAGGTAACGGATGACTCCCATCTGGCGCAGCGCATCTCCGTAGTCAGGGTCCCGGACCAGGATCAGGCTAAACGCCTCTTCAGCCTCCGGCAAGCGGTCCTGCTTCATCAGCGCCGCACCCAGCACGTAGCGCATTCCCAGTTCCTCGCGGATGTCCAGGGCTCGACGCGCGATCTCTTCCGCCTTTCTCCAGCGCGACAGACGCAAGTAGGCCATCCCCAGATGGCGGTGTGCATCCAGAGTGCGGGGTCTCTCCTCCAGGGCCCGCAGGAGGGACTCGACCGCCAGCTCCGGCTGGTTGCGCGTCAGGTGCAGGAGACCCAGGCTGGTATGAGCGCCGGCGCTGCGCGGATAGATCTCGAGCGCTTTGTGAAACTGATCCACCGCCTCATCCAGCCGGTCCTGGCGCAGATACGCAAGCCCCAGATTGTTGTGGGCCTTGAGCTTGGTGGGAGACTTGGCCACCGTGTCCTCCCACAGCAGAACCTCATCTCCCCACAACCGGCTGCGCGCCATGGCCGCCGTCGCATAGCCGATTCCTATGAGCGCCAGCACCACGACCGCAACCCTCTGCCGCGGTTCAGACAAGGTTAGCGAGAGCGCCACACCCGTGGGCTCCCCGCCCACCGCTGCTCGCTCGGTCAGTCGGGCAATCACATCCCCCAGAATGAGGCCGAATCCCGGCAGGACGAGATAGAGGTGTCTCTCCGCAATCAGTCCGTAGAACGGAACGATGTTGAGAACCGGGGACAGGATCACCCCGATCCACAACAGACCGAACGCGGACACGGGATAGCGCTTCCTGAGAACAAGCACCAGAAGAATCGCACTGGCGGCAAAGAGGACACCCAGAAGACCCAGAGGGTCCAGCGCCGTCTCCGGAATCGGCACCACATGCTCCAGGTTCTGGTTCACCGGCAGAAGTAGCAACTGCGCGTAGCGCAGCACGACCCGGCCGGAAGCCTGCAGCGTTTTGAGAACCGATCCCCCCCAGTACTCATGGCGAGAAATCAATCCACCGAGCACGATGGTGCGCACACCCACGTAGGCCGCGGCCAGCACCGCGTAGGGCAACAGCCGCCATGCCCTCCGGCTCCAGCGGCCGCCCGCCTGGGGCGGGAGCAGCCATTCCACCAGCACCAAAACAGCCGGGAGGGTGACCGCCATCTCTTTCGACCACAGGGCTGCGGCGGCTGCGATCCACGATAAGCTCCACAGAACCCCGGATCGCGCGCTGATCGCTGAGGCGGTCTCGCCGGAGACCGCGCCATCCAAAGACGCCCGTCGCCCAAAACCCGCCGCCGCAACATAGAGACGCACTGCCAGAAGGTAGAACAGCGCGAACAGGATCGTCGCGCGCCCGGTCGGCCAGTTCACTGGCTCGGTCTGCACCGGGTGCAGCGCAAACGCCAGCCCCGCGGCCGCGGCCAGCCAGGCGCTGCGTGTCAGAACACGAAAGAGGGAAACGCACACCGCGACCGCCAGCAGGTGAAGCAACAGGTTATGCAGGATGTAGCCGGACGGTTCCAGACGAAACAGAGCGTAATCGATGGCGTACGAGAGCGTGCTGAGTGGCCTGTAGACGGCAGCGAACGACATGTTGCTGGTGGCCGTTTCTGCCTTGTGGAAGAACTCAAAGGTATTTGAGAGCTGGCGGATGCTGGGGTTGCGGACAATGTTGATCGTGTCGTCGTAGATGAACAGGTGATCGAGGGATGGCAGATAGATGAGCCCGGCCGCGAGCACCAGCGTGAGCACCAGCCAGTTCCGGCGCACCCACGCCACGACGCTGTTCATCAGCCGAGACACCGGGTTTTCTCCATCACCCGAAGCTTCCCACAGAAAGGGGCCGCACCCCCGAGTCCGGTGGCAGCGATCCGCGGACGGGCCCCCGAGCCTGCAAGGCAACAATCTTCACAATAGAGGGAATTATAGTGAACTAGAGAGGCAGCTTGGCGATGAGTTCGCGCACCGCCTCGGCCGAGCGCTCGAGAGCTGCCGCCTCGTCGGCCTCGAGGTCAATCTCCAGAATCTGCTTGAGCCCCCCGGCGCCCAGCTTGACAGGCACGCCGACGACGCAGTCCCGGATACCGTACTCTCCCTGCAGGTAAACCGCGCAGGGCAGGATCTTTTTCTTGTCATGCAGGATGGTCTCTACCATCTCCACCACGCAGGACGAGGGAGCGTAGAACGCGCTGCCGGTCTTGAGCAACGCCACCACCTCGGCACCGCCGTTGCGCGTGCGATCTACGATGTGCTCGATGCGCTCCTTCTTCATCAGCCTGGTAATCGGCACCCCGGCAACGGTCGAGTAGCGTGGCAGGGGAACCATGGCGTCGCCGTGACCTCCCAGCACGAAGGCATGCGTACTTTCCACCGACACATCCAGCTCTTCCGCGATGAAGCTTCTCATGCGGGCCGAGTCGAGCACGCCAGCCATTCCGATGACTCGTTCACGGGGAAAACCACTGGTCTTTAGCGCCGTGTAGACCATGGCATCGAGCGGGTTGCTCACCACCAGCAGGAGAGTGTCGGGTGAGTGCTTGACGGCCTGCTCGACCACGCTGCTGACGATCTGGTGGTTCTTGAGCAGCAGGTCATCCCGGCTCATACCAGGCTTACGCGCCAGGCCCGCGGTGATGACGACGATTTCGGAACCGGCGGTGGCCGCGTAATCGTAAGCGCCCACCACCCGGGCATCATGCCGCTCCACCGGCGCGGCTTCCCTCAGGTCGAGGGCTTTCCCCTCCGGGATACCCTCCACGACATCGACCAGCACCACGTCGGCGAGTTCGCGCTCGGCAATGCGCTGGGCTGTGGTGGCTCCGACGTTGCCAGCTCCTACGACCGTGACCCTGCTTCTCATTGAGGCTCCACTGATTCTCCGCGCGCTCAGGCCTCTTTCATGTGGCGGACGATCGCCTCGGCGAACTCCGAGCAGCGGACTTCTTTGGCTCCTTCCATCTGCCGCGCCAGATCGTAGGTCACAGTGCGAGCCTTGATGGCCTGGGCCAGGCCGCGAACGATTCCATCGGCCACCTCCTGCCAGCCAAGGTGCTCAAACATCATGACGCCCGAAAGAATCATCGAGCCCGGATTGATCTTGTCCTGGCCAGCATATTTGGGAGCCGTTCCGTGGGTGGCTTCGAAAAACGCGATGGTGTCGCCAATGTTGGCGCCCGGTGCCAGCCCCAGCCCACCGACGTGCGCCACCGCCGCATCAGAGATGTAATCACCGTTGAGGTTGGGCGCGGCCACGACCGAATACTCCTTCGGGCGCAGAAGGATCTGCTGGAACATGGAGTCTGCGATTCTATCCTTGATGAGCACCTTGCCCTTGGGAGCGCTGCCCCCCGGCTGCGACGAAAGCTCGCTCTCCGCAATCGTCGAATCATTGAACTCCTTCTTGGCGATGGCGTAGCCCCACTCCTTGAATGCCCCCTCCGTGAACTTCATGATGTTGCCCTTGTGCATGAGGGTAACGCTCGGACATTTGTGGTCAATCGCGTACTGGATGGCGCGGCGGACCAGGCGCTGGGTGGCGAAAACGCTCATCGACTTGATGCCAATGCCAGAATCCTTGGAGATCTCGAAGCCCAGCTCACGGCTTACAAAATCGATGATCTTCTTGGCCTCCTGGCTGCCCTTTTTCCATTCGATGCCGGCGTACACGTCCTCGGTGTTCTCGCGAAAGATTACGATGTCAAGGTCCTGGGGTCTCTTGATGGGAGAGGGCACGCCTTCAAAATAGCGCACCGGCCGCACACAGGCATAAAGATCAAGCTCCTGTCGGAGCGTCACGTTCAGGCTGCGGAAACCTCCGCCGATCGGCGTGGTCAGCGGCCCCTTGATGGCGACGTGCAGATGGCGTACGACCGCATAGGTGTCGCGGGGCAGCCACTCTCCGTATTTCTTCTTGGCCTTCTCGCCGGCGTAGATCTCCATCCACTCGATACGCCGCTTCCCCGAGTAGCAGATCTCCACGGCCGCATCGAAGACCCTCCGGGAGGCCCTCCAGATGTCTGGCCCGACGCCATCGCCTTCAATGAACGAGATGATGGGGTCGTCAGGAACCTGCAGCTGGTCGTCCTCGACCTCGATGCAGGTGCCTTTCTGCGGTAGCAAGACTTTGTCGAACTTCGGGGATTGTTTCACGCCCAGTGTTCCTGAGGATCGACCGTCGAGAAAGGCTCCTAGCCTTCTCTTCGTTGACCTCGCCGGTCGAGCCGTTTTGATGGCGGCCAGGCCGCCGTATGGTCGCTTGGGAGGTTTAGAGCCGTGCCGACGTGCTCGTCCGGTAAGGCGCGTGACAGCCGACAAAGGGGCGTAAGATAGCACAGGGTCTGGAATGGGTCAACGCGCACTGAACACTGCCACCACGAAGGACCTTAACTAAAGAGGACAAAAATACGGCCGGGACGCTGGGGGGCAACATCCCGGCCTATCAGCCGATTCCCTTGGGGGGCAACCGACTGAACTCAAAATCTTATGAACACTGATGTTTCGGAAGTGTCCTCTTCCTTTGCTGAACACTATTTATACGATCAACCGAAAGACGTGTCAAGAGTCGGCCATCCCACAGTCATGCTTACTCCGTAACCAGCGCTCCCGGGTGCTATAATCCGGCCCGTGCTCCCCTGGATACCTGCGGAAGATTACCGGCGCCGCCGCACCCGCGAGGTCGCGATCGGAGACGTGCGTCTGGGAGGTTCGCAGCCGATCCGCGTCCAATCGATGACCACCCCGCCTCTCGCAGACACGGTGGCCACGGTGGACCAGGTGTCACGGCTGGTTGCTTCAGGCTGTGAGATCGTCCGTCTGACGGTGCCCACGGCCGCGGATGCTGAGCACATTCCTGCCATCCGGGCCAGCCTCGGCCGGCGCGGCCTCAAGGTCCCCCTAGTGGCCGACATTCACTTCTCCCCCGCAGCCGCCCTCAAGGCGCTGGAGTATGTCGAGAAAGTCCGCGTCAACCCTGGAAATTTCGCCGATTCCAAGCGCTTCCTCCGCCGGGAATATACCGACGCCGAGTATGCCTCCGAGCTCCAGCGCCTGGAAGAGAAGCTCCGGCCCCTGGTGAAGCGGGCACGGGAGTTCGGGGTGGCGATGCGAATCGGAACCAACCACGGCTCTCTCTCGGATCGCATCCTGAACCGGTACGGAGATACCCCCCTTGGCATGGTCGAATCGGCCCTCGAGTTTGTACGCATCTGCGAGGCCCACGACTACAGGGATTTAATTCTTTCCATGAAATCGTCCAATCCCCAGATCACCCTTCAGGCCTACCGGCTCCTGGCAGCCCGCATGGCCAAGGAGGGCATGGACTACCCATTCCACCTCGGCGTCACCGAGGCAGGCGACGGGGGTCCCGGCCGCATCAAGTCGGCCATTGGCATCGGCAGCCTCCTCGAGGAGGGCATCGGAGACACCATCCGGGTCTCACTCACCGAGGACCCGGTGGCCGAGATCCCGGTCGCGAGGGCGCTCGTGGCGCCTTTCAATTCCCGCGTGGATCGCACTCTCGGCCCGGGTGGCGCGCCTGATCCGCAGGCTGTCCCGCCCGCCTCTGTGGAAATTATCACCCTCTACCACCGCCGGGAGTCGCGGCAGATTGCCTGCGGCCCCGTATCGATCGGCGGCAGAGAGCCGGTGCGGGCCGAGATTCGCC
This sequence comes from Acidobacteriota bacterium, assembly GCA_027295505.1. Classification (GTDB taxonomy): domain Bacteria; phylum Acidobacteriota; class Polarisedimenticolia; order JAPUKU01; family JAPUKU01; genus JAPUKU01. The sequence goes on along the minus strand of JAPUKU010000150.1, from coordinate 372 downwards.
TGAGCGGCGAGTTCGGCCGCAGCGAGCTGGCAGCGCTGGTTGGCGGCGAGCGCGGAGCCGAGGTCGTTTCGATACCAGCGACCTCACTGGAAGACCTGCACCGGGCCGCAGAGGTATCGCACGAGGTGCGTACGCGCAACGCCATGGCTCTGGCGGACTCCCCCCATGCTGCCGTGGCCCTTTGCGTCGATCTCCGGAGTGCGGTCAGGTTGATCCCTTCCGACCTGGAGGTCCCAGTCGCTGATCGTTTTGACCGCCTCGACCTTCTGGTCGCGGCTCATTCTCCCGAGGCCGCGAGCCTGACCGCCTTGTGGATGAAGCACGCCGGGACGACGGAACTCCCCGTGCTTTTAGAGCTTGATGCCACCGGCA
>JAPUKU010000015.1 GCA_027295505.1 Acidobacteriota bacterium | reverse complement strand
ACAACTCAAAGTCGGCAGGATGAGATACCGGATCTACCGGCTGGGCGCGCTCGAGAAGCATGGATTCTTGGTCTCGCGCCTTCCCTACTCGCTCAAGATCCTGCTTGAAAACCTGCTGCGACGTGAGGATGGTAAGAGCGTTCGGGCGGAGGACATTGAGCGTCTGGCCCAATGGGATCCAGCCGCTGAGCCGAGCAACGAGATCGCTTTCATGCCGGCCCGGGTTCTGCTTCAGGACTTCACCGGCGTTCCCGCGGTTGTGGACTTTGCCGCCATGCGCGAGTCGATGAAGCGTGCGGGTGGGAATCCCCAGTCGATCAACCCCTTTCTTCCGGCCGATCTGGTCATCGACCACTCGGTTATTGTTGACGAATTCGGCACAGCCGATGCTTTTCAGGCCAATGCCGATCTGGAGCTCCACCGCAACCGCGAGCGCTACGCCCTGCTGCGCTGGGCTCAGCAGACATTCAAGGGCTTCCGGGTGGTTCCCCCGGACACGGGGATCGTCCACCAGGTGAACCTGGAGTATCTGGCGCGCGTCGTTTTCACGGATAGCGGGGCCACCCCGAACGCCTACCCGGACACGCTGGTGGGCACCGACTCGCACACGCCCATGATCAACGGACTCGGGGTGCTCGGCTGGGGCGTCGGCGGGAGCGAGGCGGAGGCCGCCATGCTGGGACAGGCCGTGTCGATGCTCGTCCCTCAGGTGGTGGGCGTGCGTTTGTCAGAAAGCCTGGCGGAAGGCGCCACGGCCACCGATCTGGTCCTGACCGTGACCGAGATGCTGCGCCAGCACGGAGTGGTCGGTAAGTTCGTGGAGTTCTACGGACCGGGGGTGACCTCGCTGCCGCTGGCCGATCGTGCCACCATCAGCAACATGGCGCCGGAGTACGGCGCCACGCTGGGGATCTTTCCGGTCGATGAGGAAACGCTGCGCTACCTGAGGTTCACCGGGCGCTCAAACCACCAGGTGAAGCTGGTCGAGGCCTACATGAAAGAGCAGGGCTTCTTCCACTGGCCCGACTCGCCCGAGCCGCGTTTCTCCGAGAGCCTGTCGCTCGATCTCTCAAAGGTGGAGCCAAGCCTTGCCGGCCCGCGACGACCCCAGGACCGGGTGCCGCTGAGCAACGTCCCGGCCAACTTTCGCGAGGCCCTTCCCACGCTGGTGAAGCCATCATCCTCCTCCGGATCCAGCCTCAACGTGATCACCGGAGAGCAGCCCGCGGGGAGTGAGGCAGCGGTTGCAACGCAGACCTCCACGGGCTCGGCAACCGCCACGCTGGAAACCTCCGACTTCGCATCGCAGCTGCGCCACGGCTCGGTGGTGATCGCCGCTATCACCAGCTGCACCAATACCTCCAATCCTACCGTGATGATTGCTGCGGGCCTGCTGGCCAAACGCGCCACTGAACTCGGCCTGAAGACGAAGCCGTGGGTGAAGACCAGCCTGGCGCCAGGATCCAAGGTGGTCACACAGTACCTGCAGGAGGCGGATCTCACGCAGTACCTCGAAGCGCAGGGGTTCCATCTCGTGGGGTACGGCTGCACGACCTGCATCGGCAACAGCGGTCCCCTGCTGGCTCCGGTCTCCGCCGCCATCCGCCAGAAGGATCTGGTCGCCTGCGCCGTGCTGTCCGGAAACCGGAACTTCGAGGGGCGCATACAGCAGGAGGTGCGTGCCAACTACCTGGGCTCGCCTCCGCTGGTGGTGGCCTACGCGCTTGCCGGTCGCATCGATATCGATTTTCAACAAGAACCTCTGGGAACAGACACGAATGGATCACCCGTCTACCTGCGCGACGTCTGGCCCACCGCCGCCGACGTTCAGCAAACCATGCAGGCTTCCGTTCAGGCCTCGATGTTCCGCAAGGAGTATGGGGAGGTCTTCCGGGGCGACGAGCGCTGGACGAGCCTGCCGGTGCCGGAGGGAGATCTGTTCGCGTGGGATGCGGATTCGTCGTATATCCGCCAGGCCCCCTTCTTCGATGACATGCCCGACAGCCCGTCTCCGATCGGCGATATCCGGGGCGCGCGGGTGCTCGCGCTGCTCGGTGACAGCATCACCACCGACCACATCTCACCGGCGGGGAGCATCCGCCAGGACAGCCCCGCCGGACAGTACTTGCTGGAGAGAGGCGTACAGCCGGACGATTTCAACTCGTACGGCTCCCGCCGCGGGAACCATGAGGTGATGGTGCGGGGCACCTTCGCGAACGTGCAACTGAAGAACCTGCTCGCGCCCGATAGCGAAGGCCCATGGACCGTTCACCTTCCGGACGGGTCCTCCATGCCGATATTCGAGGCCTCACAGAAATACCGCGAGGAACAGATTCCCCTCATCGTGGTGGCGGGGAAAGAATACGGCTCGGGCTCCTCCCGTGACTGGGCCGCTAAGGGGCCGCGGCTTCTGGGCGTGCGCGCGGTCATTGCCCGGAGCTACGAGCGCATTCACCGCAGCAATCTGGTGGGGATGGGTATCCTCCCCCTTCAGTTCCTGCCTGGAGAAAGTGCTGAATCGATTGGTTTGAGCGGACGCGAAGCGTTCGATATCGGCGGGCTGGAGGCCACCCTGGCGGAGGGATTTCCTCAGGGCAGAGAGATCGAGGTCACCGCCACTCCTGATGACGGCGCGGGAAAAACCTTCAAGGCGACCATCCGCATCGACACGCCTCAGGAGCTCCAGTACTACGCCCATGGCGGCATCCTGGAGTTCGTTCTCCGGCAGATCGCCGGGAAAGGGCACTGATCCACGCCGGCCCCTTGCCCTGGAGCACTCCCCTTCTCAATCCACCGCAGGTGCCGCGTCCGGGTCCTCGGCGGGCGCGAACAATACCATCAAGGTGAGCTCTTCGGTAATTGAGTGAAAGTGGTGTTTTGCCTTCCCGGCGACAAACAGCACGCTTCCCTGCTTGACCGGCTGATCCTTCCCCTCTACCTGCAGGACACCCCGCCCACTGACGACGTAATAGACCTCATCTTCGGCGTGCGGGACCTGTGTGTCCTTGGCATCGGCCGGAAGCACATACAGACCCATGCTGAGCGCCGGCACTCGCAGGAACTCGATCCAGACATCCCCACTCTGGCGGCGCTTGTTGATCAGATCGGCCATCTCGAACGTTTGCATCGTTCCTCCTTCCGCGGGATTTGCCCGAACGATCGCCACAGGCGCCAGCACCGGCATGCACAGGAGCAAACCAGCCAGAATCACGCCGGTCAAGAGCCGGCGGCCGCCTCCTACCTTTCTTGAGCTTCGCGTGTCTCTCATGAGCCCCTCCGAAGTTGTGAAGACTACGAATCGGGATTGAGCGCAGGATCTCCCTCCAGGGCACGCTCTACCAGTGCCCTCGCTTCCGAGGGCAGGTCGAGAGCCAGGGCCGCTTCTCTGCCCCTCGGCGTCATCTTGCGCCATGTCTTGCGCACGATGTCGAGGATCTTCTGTTCTTCGTGCTTGCGTGAAAAATCGGCGAAGTACGATTCCAGAAAGACGACGCAGACGACGTCCTCCAGAAGCTGGACTTGCGGATCTTGTTTGAGCTTCTGCTTGAGCAGCAGCGATCGAACGCGGGCGATCGTGGCTTCGTCGTAGCCAACCTCCCTGAGGATCGTCTCTGCCTCATCGGCGTGGTACCGTGCCAGCGTGGTTCGCCATTTGAGATACCCCGCCCGCCCCTGCGGATACTGATCTCTGGGAATCGTCCAGCGCCTCAGGTGCTGGCAGCGCACCGCCAGCCGCACCGCCTCCGGAGCCTGCGGCTCCAGGCGCTCGAGCCAGGCGCTCATGCGCCGTGAGTAAAGCAGTTCCCTGGGATGATCTTCACCTTCGAACCGCTCACGGGTCGGATCGGCCGAGTTCGCCTCATCGAACCGTGCAATGGCCCTGCGGAATCTATCCTCGCTGTCGCTTGCGGGCATCAGTATCGGTTTGAGGCCACGAGCCAGGGGCGGGAACTTTTCCGGAGAGAAAGCTGGGGAGCTCGCGAGCCGGGAACTGCAGGCCGACGTAGAAGGGGCCAAACTCAGCATAGTCAGCGCTCGCCTCGTCGAAACGCATCTCGTAAATGAGCTTCTTGAACACCAGGGGATCGTCCGCAAACAGATCGACTCCCCACTCCCAGACATCAAATCCGAACGATCCGGATATCACCTCGGTCACCTGGCCGGCGTACCGCCGCCCGATCATGCC
>JAPUKU010000149.1 GCA_027295505.1 Acidobacteriota bacterium | reverse complement strand
AGAAGGAACCGCATCTGGCGTTGATGAACAACCGATCAGTGTGACCGTCAAGAGCAAGGCGGCGATGGTGAGCACTGTCAGTTTTTTCATAGCCTTGTTCCCCTTTCTAAGAGACCGGCGAAGATTCCCACAAAGCCTTATTTTTCAAGTGATTATAGCCTGTGCGCCAGGTTCTCCCGCACCCTGGATCAACCGCTGGGAATCACCCCTCGATTTATGCTCGTGTTGAGCACATGATATACTCTGTCCGAGCATATATCACCGTACATCCATCTTGCTGGAGCAGAGCCATGACGCAGCTTGAGCACGGACTCGACGCCGCGATTCGGGAAACCTCCCACCTGTACGAGCGGGTCAGGCGGGTCATCCCGCCCCTCGAGTGGCCGCTCCATGCCCCTGCCGTCGCCGCCATAAACCAGCTCAAACGGAAACGAAACGCCGTCATCCTCGCTCATAACTACCAGACCCCGGAGATTTATCACTGTGTCGCCGACATCACCGGCGACTCACTGGCGCTGGCCCGCCGGGCGTCGGAGACGGACGCGGAGGTCATCGTCATGGCCGGCGTCCACTTCATGGCGGAGACCGCCAAGCTCCTCAACCCCGACAAGACCGTCCTCATCCCGGACGAGCAGGCCGGCTGCTCGCTGGCCGCTTCGATCACCGCGAAGGACGTGCGGCTGCTGAGGGAAACCTATCCCGGCGTCCCGGTCGTCACCTACGTCAACACTTCGGCGGAAGTGAAAGCGGCCTCCGACATCTGTTGCACCTCCGGCAATGCCGTGCAGGTTGTCGAATCGCTGGAACGGGACCGTGTGATCTTCATTCCCGACGAGTACCTGGCCAAATACGTGGCCACACAGACCGAGGTCCAGATCATCCCCTGGCACGGCCACTGCGAGGTGCACGAGCGCTTCACCGGGGAAGAGGTCCGGCGCTACCGTCAGGGGTCCGACGGCCTGGTCGTCATCGCCCACCCGGAGTGTCCGCCGGACGTGCTTGAAGCCTCCGATTTCGTGGGCTCGACCGCGCAGATGGCCGATTACGTCAAGAGCCGGAGGCCAGCGCGGGTCCTGATGCTGACCGAGTGCTCGATGAGCGACAACGTCGCCGCAGAGATAGACGACGTCGAGTTTGTGAGACCGTGCAACCTCTGCCCCCACATGAAACGCATCACGCTCGACAACATCCGCCAGGCTCTCGAGACACTGCAGCCGGCTGTTGAAATCCCGGCTCCAGTGGCGCAACAGGCGCGCCGCTCCGTCGAGCGCATGCTCGAGGTCCAGTGACAAGACCTGGCATGGCTGTTCCTGCCGAATTCAGGTCTCAGCAAGCCCCGGTCATCGTCGTGGGATCCGGGGTTGCCGGCCTGGCCTGCGCTCTCGCGCTGGCTCCTGTACCGGTCATCCTCATCACCAAGACAACGGAATTTGCGGGAGGATCCAGCCTCCTGTCGCAAGGCGGCATTGCAGCCGCCCTGGGTCCGACGGATTCGCCCCGCCAACACGCCGCAGACACCCTGCGCGCCGGAGGCGAGCTGTCCGAGCGCCACGTGGTCGAGTCCGTAGTGCGAGACGGCATGGAGGCGGTGCGCGAGATCATCGCTGCAGGTTTTCGCGCCGATCGCAGCCCCGATGGCAGCCTGGCCCTGGGCCGCGAGGGGGCCCATAGCCGGTCTCGGATCGTCCACGCCCGTGGAGACACAACTGGCCCCGCCCTGGTGGCTACGCTGCTGGATAGAGTTTCCAGAACGCCGTCGATCGAATTGCTTCCGGCGACGCTCGCGCTCGACCTGCTCGTTGAAAACGGTCGCATCGCGGGTCTGTTCGCCTATCGCTCTGGCGCAGGCCCGATCGTCTTTGCCACGCCCAGCATCGTCCTGGCCACAGGTGGTGCTGGTAGCCTGTGGCTGGAGACCACCAATCCGGCCGAAGCCACAGGCGATGGCCTGGCGTTGGCGGCACGGGCCCGTGCACAGCTGGCGGACCTCGAGTTCGTGCAGTTCCACCCGACCGCGCTGATCCCCAGAGTACGGAGTGCGGGCGCGCGCCTGCCGCTCATGACCGAGGCTCTGCGCGGGGCGGGTGCGCGGCTGCTCGACGCGCGTGGAGTCCCTTTCATGTCCCGTGAACATGCGCTCGGCGATCTGGCCCCGCGGGACGTGATTGCTCGAGCGATCTGGCGGCGCAGATCCGCCGGCGAGCCAGTGGTCCTCGACCTGCGGCCCGTCTTCGCCAACGGCGGCAGGGACGCCTTCCCTCAGGCACTAGCTCTTTGTCGCGAAGCGGGCTACGAGCCTCTGCGGGCGCCGGTGCCCATCACACCTGCGGCCCACTACCACATGGGCGGAGTGTTGGCCGATGAGGGTGGGCGGACCTCGATCCCCGGACTCTGGGCGTGCGGTGAGATCGCCAGTACCGGAATGCACGGCGCTAACCGCCTGGCTGGCAACTCGCTGCTGGAAGCGCTCGTCTCGGCACACCGCGTCGCGGACGCGCTCCGCCGATGCGCCACGTCGCGGCATGAGAGGGCACCGGGAACTAGCGCTTCCTCTCTCATGCTCCATCAGTTCGGCGACGAACCACTTGATGCGCTGCGGGAACGCTTGCGTACCCTCATGTCCCGGCATGTGGGCATCATCCGCCACGGAGCCGGCCTGTCCAGCGCCACAGCCATGCTCGAGCAGCTGCAGGAAGAGTTCGAGGCTCAGGGTTCACCCGCCAGCCCGGATCGCCAGCACGAATTTGAACGCATCCGGTCCTGGAGCGAGCTGGGCAACATGCTCCTCGTCAGCCGTCTCGTCACTCTCGCGGCCCTGCGGCGGACGGAAAGCCGGGGCGCCCACTTCCGGAGCGACTTTCCTCACTCGCGTGAGAATTGGATGCATCGACAGATCACGAGCGTTGCCGACCTGGAATCGCTGCAATCGATACCCGCCGTTGAAGGCCGTGCCGGGTAACCACGTGCACTGGAGCTTCCCGTCATGAAAGGGTGCCCTCCGGCCACACTCGACCCCTCCATTTACGGTCCGGTGATTGATCGCGCGCTGCGGGAAGACCTCGGCGATAAAGGGGATGTGACGACCACTGCGGTCGTCCCGCCCGGCACCGAGATCAAAGCCTGCCTGGCAACCCGTGAAAAGGGGCGCGTGGCCGGGCTGCCCGTAGCACTGGAAGTGTTTCACCGGCTCGATCCGGAGATCAACGTGCGTGTTCTCCACGAAGATGGAGCTGATGTCGGGGCCGGAACGATGATCGCGACCGTGGAAGGTCCCGCACGCCCGATCCTGACCGGCGAGCGCACGGCCCTCAACATCCTGACGCGTCTGTGTGGCATCGCCACCGCGACCCGCCGCGTCGTGGAAGCGATCCAGCCGTATCCCACCCGCGTGGCCTGCACCC
>JAPUKU010000148.1 GCA_027295505.1 Acidobacteriota bacterium | reverse complement strand
CCGGGCAGACCCCCCACCGGCACCCGGGTCACGGCCAGGGTCGCCGCTACCACCACAACCACACCCAGTATGGCGATAACGAACCCGGGACTGGAAAGAGCGGACGCGGAAAACGCGTTCGATCGACTTTCGGTGTCCATGAGTTGATCGTAGGGCAAGCCCCCGGGTGCGTCAACCGCCACCGGCTCCTGCCTTGGGACGGTACTGTGGTTGGGTTAGAATGCCGCACGTGCCCATCCCCGCCGAGAAGATTATCCTCGCACTCGATCTGCCGACCGCTGCCCAGGCACTCGATCTGGTCCGACAACTGCAGCCACGGCTGGTGCGTGCCAAGGTGGGAGCGGCTTTGTTCGCTGAGGAAGGAGCCGGTTTTATCCGCGCTCTGAACCAGCTCGGGTTGCGTGTCTTTCTCGATCTAAAACTGCACGACATTCCCAGCGTCGTAGAATCCGCGGCCCGTTCCGTGAGCCAGCTTGGGGTCGAGTTCCTCACGGTCCATCTGTCGGGCGGTGAAGCGATGGTGCGGGCGGCCCTGGCGGGCGCACGCTCCGGGGGAACCACCCGCATCCTGGGCGTGACCGTACTGAGCAGCCTCGACGCCAGGGTCTGCGAACAGATCGGCTTTGCCGATCCTCCAGAGGCGGCGGTCCTGCGCCTCGCCCGCCTGGGTTCGGCTGCGGGGGTGGATGGCGTCGTCGCTTCAGCCCGGGAAGCAAGAGCATTGCGGTCCACTCTCCCGAAGTCGGTGCTCATCGTGACACCGGGTATCCGCTCCGCGGGAGCGCCCGCTGGCGATCAGGCCCGCACGGCCACGCCCTCTGAGGCCATCGATGCCGGTGCCGATATGCTGGTTGTGGGGCGGCCGGTCACGGCTGCTCCCGATCCGGTCGCGGCGTTCAGATCCCTGGTGGAGGTGGCGGACAAGTGAAGGTCACTTTCCTGGGATCGGGTACCTCGCTCGGCGTACCGGTGGTGGGCTGTGATTGCGAGGTGTGCCACTCCGAGGACCCGCGGGACCGGCGCTCGCGCAGCTCGGTCGCCCTTCATCTCGGAGACCGTCGGGTTCTCATCGACACAACACCCGATCTCCGGGCCCAGGCTCTGGCCTGTAATCTCAACCGCGTCGATGCGGTGCTGTACACGCACACCCATGCGGATCATATCTTCGGTCTCGACGATCTACGTATCTACTCTCTGCGCCAGGGCGAGGCTATCCCTCTTTACGGCCCCGCCGCCACGCTGGAAAAACTTCGCCGCACCTTCTGGTACGCCTTTGAGGATGCGCCTACGGGCGGCACCAAGCCGCAGGTGAGCCTGATTGAGGTGGATAAGCAGATCGAGCTGTTCGGAGCGACTTTCCAGACGGTTCCGGTGTGGCATCACCAGGATCTGATCGTTGGTTACCGCGTCGGTGCCTTTGCCTACCTGACCGACGTGAGCCGTATTCCGGATGAATCCCGGCCGCTGCTCGAGGACCTCGATGTTCTGGTGTTGAACGCGCTTCGCCGCAGGCCACACCCCAGCCACCTGCACCTGTCAGCTGCACTAGAGGAGGCGCAGCGCATCGGAGCCCGGCGCACGTTCTTCACGCACATCTCGGATGACCTGCACCACGCCACCACCGAGGCGGACCTCCCGTCGGAAGTGCGCCTGGCCTACGACGGCCTGACTCTGGAGATCGACTCTAGGAAAGGTTGACGCTGACCAGCTTGGAGACTCCGGGCTCCTCCATGGTCACCCCGTAGAGGACATCCGCGGCCTCCATGCTGCGCTTGTTGTGGGTGATGAGCACGAACTGCGTGTGTTCCTGGAAATCACGCACGATGCGAAGGAAGCGCTCGACGTTCGACTCATCCAGAGCAGCGTCGACCTCATCAAGCAGGCAAAACGGCGACGGCTTGTAGCGAAAAATCGAAAACAGGAGCGCCAGCGCCGAGAGCGCCTTCTCACCACCGGAGAGCAGCTGGATACTCTGCAATCGTTTACCGGGCGGCTGCACGCTCACCTCGAGCCCCGCCTCAAGTACATCCTCACCTTCTTCCAGCCTCAGCTCGGCCCGCCCCCCGCGGAACAGACGCCGGAACATCTCGTGAAAATTCTTTCGTATCTGCTCATAGGCGTGCATGAATCGTTCTCTGGACCGCCGATTGAGCCGCTGGATCGTCTGCTTGAGTGAATCGATCGATCGATCGAGGTCTTCCTTCTGACCGGTAAGAAACTGGTGGCGCTCCTCCAGCTCCTGGTATTCCTCGAGGGCCAGCAGGTTGACCGGCCCCAGGTTCGAGAGCTTCTGGCGCAAATCGGCCAGCTCCTGGGCGCAGATTTCATGGTCGGGAACATCCTCTCCGTCTTCGGGACGTACGCCATCCAGCGCCAAATCCAGCTCCTGCCGGCACTCATGCTCCAGATGTTGCCGGTCCGACTCGACGCGCGCGAGTGCCACCTCGTGCTCTCTCATCTGGTTGCGCGCCTGCTCGAGCTCCTCCTGGAGCCGGCGCGTCTCCGCCTGGCCCGTGTCACTGCCCGAGCGTAGCTCCTCGATCTGTTGCTCAAGCCGCGCGCGCGCGCGCTGCGTTGTGTCGCGCTCCTCGAGTGCCGAGCGCAGAGCTGCGCTGGCCTCGGTGATCTCTCGCCCCAGCGCTTCGGTCTTCTGGCGGCAGGTGGTCGATTCGTTCTCGAGCACTCGGGACCGCGTGGACAGGTCCGCCGCGCGGCCGGTCAGCGTTTCCGATTTCTGGGCCTGCACAGCCTGGCGCTGCTCGCTTTCGGCGCACCGAGCGCGGGCCTCCTGAAGACGTGTGTGGAGCGCTCCCAGCGTTTCACGCCGGCTCTCTGACTCCGCCTGCGCGGACTTCGCGGAAGCCTCAAGAGATCGGCGCAACTCCTCCCCCATGCCACTGGCCTCGCGCGCCGGCTCCAGCTCGCGCTCCCAGCGCTCCAGATCTGCCATCAGGTTCCCCATCTCCCCATCGAGGAGCCGGGCACGGCCTTCGATCTGCTTGTGCCGCTGATCGGCCTCCGCCTGGCGCGCCTCGAGGCTGGCAACCTCACGCCCCATTTCTTCGAGCCGATCACTCTCCTGCCGCTCGCGGTCCCGCGTCTGCTGCAGTGCCTGTTCGATTCCTGCTGCGTGGGCCTCGAGCTCGTTCGCGGTGCGTCGCAGCGATTCGAGCTCTTCCCCAGTTTCCCGCACCAGGCGCCGCCGACCGAGCAATCCCAGCTCAGGAGCGCCCCGCTGTCGCTGGAACACCTCGCCGCGGCGCGTCACCACTGTGCCGTCCAGAGCCACGACATCCGTGTCCGCGTGGCGCGAGGCAATCTGCAGTGCTTCCGAGGCGTCACGTGCCAGCATTACGTCCTGCAGTTCAGCCCGGATGGCGTCCGCGTGCGGGCCGCTGACCTTCATGCGCTCCAGAAGACGGGCACCTTTGACCGCCGCCTCTCCGGGCGGACGAGCGCTCTGCCGGGGTCGCGGCACCCAGTAGCGCGGGCCGTTGGGCCGCAACCGCGCCCGCAAGCCCTGCCAGCCACCGGAGTCAACCCGGCAGGCAAGCCAGTCTTCGGCGTACGCCTCCACGGCGGCCTCCACGTCAGCATCGGTGTGCACGAAATCGGCGATTCGCGGCGCTGAAGATCCAACTCCCTGAATCTCCTCCTGGTCGAGTTCTGCCAGGGCGCTGCGGAACTCATCTCGGGCCTGCAGGCGGGCGGCAACCGCAGCACGCTCGTGCGCGCAGCGCTCCCGTTCCTCATCCTTTTCTCGCAGAACACGTCTCCCCCCTTCGAGGGCCTGGCGCTGGTGCCTCAGATCTTCGGCCTGGGAAGCGCCGCGTTCAGCCAGCGCCTTCACTTCCTGCTGCGCTGCATCCGCATCGCGCCTCAACCCCGCACGCTCCAGCATCAGGCGCTCGAGGCGGCTCTTACCCGAGCGCCGGTTTTCCTCCAGGGAGACCGACAGGGCGCGCGATTCCGAGGCCCGGTCAATCGCCTCGAACAGCGAGCGACGCTCCTGTTCCGCACGTGCGCTGGATTCATTCAGGCCGCGCAAAGCCGACTGGAAATCCCTGTCGAGGGAGGTCGCTTCAGCGGCCGCCCGCTGAGCTTCGTCGGCAAGCGTGCGACTCTCAATGGCGCTTCGCGCGGCCTCACCGGAGAGGCTCTCTCCCTCGGCTCGCAACGACTCCGCTTCCGCGCTCAACTGTTCGGCCCGCTGGCGCTCCGCGCTCTCCTGCTCTCGCATGCGCTCCCGGGTCGCTTCCCGCAGATCCGCCTGCCTGCTGCATTCAGCCAGGCTCTCGTCCGCGCTGCGCAGTTCGGCACGCATCTCCTCGTGCCGCCGCTCACGCTGCTCCGCGGCGGCGGACGCCCGACCGAGGTCCACCGCCAGCCGCGTTTCCTCCCCGGTCAGGTTCTGCAGCGCCAGCTTTGCCTGCTGCTGGCCCTGTTCGACCTCGAGCAAACGATGTGAGAAGAGCCAGCGGTTCCGCTGCCGTGCTTCATCCTGTAGACGACGGTAGCGGCGGGCGCGTGCCGCCTGGCGCTTGAGGGAGTTAATCTGGCGCGTGACCTCTCCGACCAGATCGCGGATTCGCAGTAGATTGCTCTGGGTGGCCTCGAGCTTGAGCCAGGCAGCTCTCTTCTTCACCTTGTAGCCCAGGATGCCGGCCGCTTCCTCGATCAGCACCCGCCTCTCGCGCGGCTTGCCGCTGAGAATGGTGTCCACCTTGCCCTGCTCAATGACCATATAGCCGCGGGTGCCCAGGCCTGTTCCGTAAAGGGTGTCATGGATGTCGCGCAGCCGACAGCGACGGCCGTTCATCAGGTACTCACTCTCGCCACTACGAAACAGTCGCCGGCTGACGACCAGCGTGCCGTTCTGTGTGGCATCGGTGCGGCCGTTGTCGCCTCCGTTTCCAGACATATCGAGATCGGCGGCCTGCTCACGGCCGGAACCGCTTCCGCCTCCCCCGAACTGCGCCAGGTGCACGGTCACCTCCGCCATGCCGAGGGCCCGCCTCCCCTCGGTGCCACCGAAGATGACGTCCTCCATGCGCGTTCCGCGCAGCGCCCGTACGCTTTGTTCGCCGAGCACCCATGACAGCGCATCGCCGAGATTGCTCTTGCCGCAACCGTTCGGCCCCACCACAACCGTGAAGCCAGGCGGGAACTTCAGCTCGGTGCGGTCACAGAACGATTTGAAGCCGATCAGCTCCATCCGTTCCAAGCGATACATTTGAGACTCCTCTAGACAACATCAAGAACGGCGCATCATACCACAAGGGAGTGTACTCGGCGGTTCACCGAAGCCCAGCCGGTTGGGGCTAGGCAGGAGGTTCGCTTCAGTGATCCCGGCGCAGGATAAAGCCGGGCAATTGCAGGAGCGCCTGCTGCTCAGGACCGCTCTCGAAAGGCTCGAGCAGGCGTTTCGCCGTGTCCGCATACTCCCGGGCCTGACGTTGGGCGCGCTCCAGGGTTCCGTGACGGCGCACCAGATCGAGGATCTGCTGTTTGCTCACCGAACGGAACTCACGCTCCCGCAGCACGGCTGCGATCAGGTCGCGGCCCTCCGGATCCGCCTCCTGAAGTACATAGATGAGGGGCAGGGTGAGCTTTCCCTCCTTGAGATCGCTCAGAACCGGCTTACCCAGCACGCGCTCATCGGAAGTGTAGTCCAGCAAATCATCCACCAGCTGGAAAGCCATCCCGAGGTTCATTCCATACTGCTCCAGAGTCCACTGGCGCTCTTCGCTCACATCCGCCAGCATGCCCCCGATCCGGCAGCACCCTGAGAACAGAAATGCCGTCTTGCGCCGTACGATATCCAGATGCTGCTCCTCCGTCATCTCGAGCTGCCCGTCGAGGCGTGCTTGGATCAGCTCTCCTTCGATCATGCGCAGAGTGATGTCCGCCAGCACCCGGATGAGACGGATGTCGTCCGCCTCCAGGGCCATCGACATAGAGCGAATGTAGAGGTAGTCGCCGAGCAGGACCGTGATGTGGTTTCCCCAGCGGCAGTTTACCGAGGAACGTCCGCGGCGCAGGGCCGCCTCGTCGACCACGTCGTCGTGCACGAGGGTGGCGGTATGGATGAGCTCGAAGACGGCGCCCAGAAGTACGTCACGCTCACCGCGGTATCCACACATGCGCGCCGCCAGCAGCAGCAGGGCCGGCCGCAGCCGTTTGCCGCCCGACTGTCCAATGTAACGCCCCATGTCGGAGACGATCGAGACGTCCGACTTGAGGGCACCCAGGAACGCCCGTTCGGTCTCGGGCAGCTTGTCCGCCAAAAGCGCCAGAACGGTCTCGAGCTCCAGTGGCGGTGATTCCACCGATGGAGCCACCGGATCGGCACCCTGCGGGTGGCGCAAAGGCTCTGTCACGAATCTTTCCTCACCGGCCGCCTCCGCCCAGCTGAGGTGGAGGCGGTACGGGATCGAAGCGATGCTCCCCAATAATCTTGGCTCCGGAGAACTTGTATACGATGCCCCTGCGGTAGTACCACCATTCCTCGTTCTCCGGCTGAGCACCGTCGGGATGCATCACTTTCTCCGGCATTCCTATCTGCCGCAGGACTTGGCCGCGCGGCGATTCGGCTCCAAAGCGCTCCACGTGCTCGACCACCTCCGGCCACTCGGGATTCTCCCGCACCACGAGGTTTTGCACAACATCCCGTCCGCGTCGCACACGCCGGGTCAGGTCTTCGTCCGTCGGGACCTGGTAACGCACGATGTCAAACGAGCCGGGATCATAGAAACGCAGGAAATACGACGAGAACGAGCCATCGTCGTGGGTGCGCAATTCGTAGAAACCGTGCTCATCCGTGGTGGCTCGATCCAGCTCGCTCTCCGAGACCGTTCTCTTCGAGCGCCACAGGCTCATCTTTTTGTGGGTTCGGATGAGGGTTACCTCGAGACCGGCCAGCGGCTCGCCGTCTTCGTTCTGGACGCGGCCGCTGACGAACACCTCGGGACCGTCCTCCTGCGCAAGAGCGACGCCCGCGGCCGGCACGGCGGCTACCAGCGCAACGGCCAGCACCCTAGCGGTAGTTGACGAACTGCATGTCGATATCAAGCTTTGATTCCTCGAGCAACTGGATGACCGCCTGAAGATCGTCCTTGTTCTTGCCCTTGACACGAACCTGGTCCCCCTGAATGGATACCTGGACCTTCATCTTCGTGTCCTTGATGAGGCGCACCATCTCCTTCGATTTCTCCTGCGGTATTCCGTTCTGAAGCTTGATGCGGATCCTGGCCCGAGCACCCGCCGCCGGCTCCGGTTCGCTGACCTGGAGTGCCTTGACAGAGATACCGCGCCGGGTCAGGCGCTGGTGGAACACAGCCAGGGCACTCTTGGCCTTGAAGTTGTCGGCTGACTCCAGAGTGATCTCGTGCTCCTCCCTCCGTAGTTCAGTTTTCGAGCCCCGGAAGTCGAAGCGGTTGACGATCTCCTTGAGGGCCTGCTGAATGGCGTTGTCAACTTCCTGCAAGGGGACCTTGCACACAATGTCGAAAGAGCTCTCGGAGGTCATGGGGTCATTGTGCCGGTTTGTCCGGCAACTGCAGACTTCCTATGTTAGCACCGATTTTCACGCGGCTTCAACACAGACTCTTACGCCCTCACCGGATCTCCTGCACGCGAGTGCCCGGGGGCGGGGTGAAGAGAAAAAAATCCGCGCTTGTCTCAATCCCCTCCTGCCAGTCCTCGAACCGGTAGCGCAGGACGTTGCCGCCGGGTTCCTCTGCTTCCAGGACGGTGAGAGCGAGATCCGGCTCCCTGACCGTAATGCGAACTGCTTTGACCGCCGCCTCCTGCTCCCGCGGCACGAGGTTCAGCGTCACCTCGCTGCCCTTCCTCTCCAGGCTTTGAACTCGGAAGCGTTCGCGCAGCCTCCAGC
This sequence comes from Acidobacteriota bacterium, assembly GCA_027295505.1. Classification (GTDB taxonomy): domain Bacteria; phylum Acidobacteriota; class Polarisedimenticolia; order JAPUKU01; family JAPUKU01; genus JAPUKU01. The sequence continues at coordinate 1,417 of JAPUKU010000148.1, read as the reverse complement.
GGCCCATGAGGATCTGCACGGCCGGGGAACTGTCGCCCAGCTGGTCGAGCAGCCCGACATCGGCCCGGCGCTCCTGGGGGTAGTAGATCCAGACCCGCTGGCCGTCGCTCAGGGCCAGCTTGGTTTCCGGAGATTCGTAGTCCCAGCGCATCTTTCCGGGCTTCTGGAAGTGAACTGTTCCGCTCTCGCGCTGGCGGCGCGAAAACGCTCTGGGCTCGTATTCCTGCACGAAGGTTGCCCGGAAGGTCTGCAGGGAGTCGAGCTTATCCTGGAGGCGCTGGAGCCATCCTTCCGTCGCACCCCGTGCCGATCCGCTGCCTGCCGCCAGCGTGAGGAGGCTCAGAACCAGGAGCAGGCGACGGTCGTGCTGGGGACGGGTGATCGGCATCTCTCGATTATAGACCGGCGGCTTGCCAGAGAGGCTCCCGGGACCGAAATTGCTCCTTCTATGGGACCTCCGGCCCCAGCACGGGACCTCACGGCCTGGATAAGCCGCCGGCAGCAGACCCTCCTGCGGCTCCTGAAGGGAGAAGAGCGTGCCCGAATCGGTCCCATGTCGCCGGGCTTGCGCTCCTACAGGCAGCGGTTTCTGATGGAATTTCGCACCACCTCCCCCATCCCGAGGCCGATGAGCGCGGTCGAGGATGCCGTGAGTGGGGCCGACCTGGTCTTCAGCGGCGACTACCACGCCCACCCGCGCCCCGAGAACACGCACCTGCGCTGGCTCCAACTCATGGTCCGCCCCGGCCGGCGGGTGGCGCTGGCCCTGGAGATGGTGAGCTCTCGCCACCAGCGCGCCCTCGACGATCTCGCAGCCGGCCGCCTGACGGCGGATCGCTTCCGGCGCCGTATCCGGTTCGACAGCGACTGGGGTTTCCCCTGGCGGCCGTATGCGAAGTTGCTCCGGAGGGCCATCCGCTGCGGCTGCCGGTTGATCGCGCTCGACCACCCTGGCCGCTCAGATGGGGCCTCAGTGAACAGTCGGGATCGACACGCGGCCGACCTGCTGTCAGGCCACCTTGCCCGGCGGAACGAGCCGCTCCTCGTGGTGGCGGGCGAGATGCACCTCGCCACCCCCCACCTTCCTGCCCGCACCGTCCGGGCCCTGGAAGCCCGCAATCTGTCGCGCCGCATGGTCACCGTTTTCCACGGCCATGAAGATCTCTACTTCTCTGCCGGAACGGCCGTGGATCCGGAAACGTGTGCAGCGCTTGACCTGGGTGGGAACCGCTTCTGTGTGCTCCAGAGCGCGCCCTGGGTTCGCCTCCTAGCGCACCTGCACTGGCTCGAAGGCCGCCAGATGGACCCCGCTGCAGGCCCGGAAGAGAAGGTGGTGGACTGGACTGCCCGCACCCTGGCCTTGTTGGCGGGCGTGCGCCCCCCGGGACGGCACGCCGCCGAGGAGGAGATCGGCACC
>JAPUKU010000147.1 GCA_027295505.1 Acidobacteriota bacterium | reverse complement strand
CCTCGATGGCGACGGCAACACCGACAGCACTACCCGGTCGCCGGCGTTTGTCTATACGGATCCCGGCACCTACACGGTCCATCTCACGGTCGCCAACGACACCGCATCGAGCCAGATGACACAGGCGGACCTGATCTGCGCCTCCGCGGGAGTGCCTGAGGTCGTCTCCGAGCTCATGATGGACGCCGATCAGAGGACGCTCACCTGGCAACCGGCTGCTGCAGCCCTGAGCTATGTCGTGCTGCGGGGGGATCTCCTGACCCTGCTCGACACGGGGGGTGATTTCGCCGCCTCGGTGAGCACCTGCCTGGAGTCGGGAGAGACGGACCTCGTCGCGGTCGATCGGAGACCTCCCCCGAAGGGCGGCGGCCTCTACTATCTGGTCGGCGGCACCGGGTACTGCGGCGAAATGGGAACCTACGACAGCGGCGGCACGAGCCAGGCCGCTTCGCGTGATCCCGACCTGCAATCGGCCGCCGATCTCTGCCCCTGAGCGATCCCGCGCACCCCGGAACCTATCCGGCTCGATAAAAGCTCCCCGTCCGGAATGAGCAGTGAAGGATTTTTGACACTCGTGGCGGCGGGGTGCGAGGATTGACCCTCGGACGAATGGAGATCCGCCATGGACCCGAGCATCCTGACTAATCCCGCCCTGATCGTGGCGCTCGCGCTAGCTGCGGGAGTCATTGCTCAGGCTCTCGCACGCCATCTGCGTGTTCCGGGGATCGTTCTGCTGCTGGGCACGGGCGTGGTGCTCGGTCCGGATCTGCTCGGCATCATTCGACCCGACGCAATTGGCGACACCCTGCACACGCTCGTGGGGTTTGCTGTGGCGGTCATCCTGTTCGAGGGCGGGATGAACCTCGACCTTGGACGGCTTCGCCGGGAGGGGCGCAGCATCCGCAGGCTCGTTACCTGGGGAGCCCTGGTAACCGCCGCAGGTGGATGCCTGTCCGCCCACTGGATCCTGCGCTGGGACTGGAGGACCTCCATTCTCTTCGGCACCCTGGTGATCGTCACCGGCCCCACCGTCATCACTCCCCTACTCCGGCGCATCAAGGTGAGCCGCAAGCTGGCCACGGTGCTCGAAGCTGAGGGTGTCCTGGTGGATGCCATCGGCGCCATCCTCGCCATCGTGGCGCTCGAGGTGGCCATCAGCCCCTCGGAAGAGGTGCTGGCCTTCGCCGTCTGGGACCTACTGTCGCGCCTCGGTTTCGGGGTAGTGATGGGGCTTGTGGGCGGATTCCTGATCGCGCTCCTCCTGCGCTACGACAAGGTGATCCCCGAGGGCATGGAGAACATCTGCGCCCTGTCGCTGGTTCTGGCACTCTTCCAGCTCAGCAACGCGCTCGTGCCTGAGAGCGGAATCATCGCGGTCGTGATGGCGGGTCTCGCCGTGGGCAACGTCAAGACACGGGCCCTCGGGGATTTGCGCGAATTCAAGGAACAGCTAACGGTGATGCTGATCGGGATGCTGTTCGTGCTGCTCGCCGCCGACGTGCGTCTCGAGCAGATGCGCTCGCTGGGATGGGCTGGGGTGTGGACCGTGCTCGCTCTCATGTTCCTGGTCCGCCCGCTCAACGTCCTGGTCGGCACCATTGGCTCCGACCTCACCCTGAAGGAGAAGACCTTCCTGAGCTGGATCGCACCACGCGGCATCGTGGCGGCTGCGGTCGCATCGCTGTTCGCCGACACGCTCGCGAGGGAGGGGATCCCGGGCGGGGGTGAACTGCGGGCCATGGTCTTTCTGGTTATTGCCATGACCGTCCTCGTCCAGGGTCTGACGGGGGGATTTCTTGCCCGGCTGCTCGGAGTGCAGCGCCTCAGCAACACCGGCACCGTCATCCTGGGGGCCAACGATCTGGGGCGAGCCATCGGCCGCATCCTGCGGGACTCGGGCCAGGAGGTCGTCTTCCTGGAGGCAAACGTCGACTCTACCCGGGCGGCCGAGGATGAGAAGTTCCGGGTGCTCTTTGGCAGCGGCCTCAGTGAGGGGCTCCTCCAGCGTGCGGAGCTCGACATTCGCGCCGGCTGCATAGGCGTGACGCCAAACGACGCGGTCAACCTGCTGTTTGCCCGCCTGGCGCGCAAGGACTTCAAGGTGCCGCGAGCCTGGATCGCTCTGCGTCGCGGCCACAAGAGCGTCACTCCCAAGATGGTCGAGGAGGCGGGCGGCTCGGTGCTCTTCGGGGAGCCCCGGAACATCGAGCTGTGGACGCTCCGGCTCGAGCGCAAGCTTGCCACAGTGGAGCGCTGGCAGCGCCCTGACAAGACCTCGCCTCCCCGGGAGGAGCCAGACGCCGCGGCGGACGACCCGGACAACCTGCTCCTGCCGCTGGTGCTGCGACGCGGGGGGAAAGCGCTACCCTTCGACGCGGATTCTGGAGCCCAGAAAGACGATGAGCTGTATGTCCTGATCCTGGATGAAAAACGCAGCGAGGCGCAGAACTGGCTGAGGGTTCACGGGTGGGCGCCCAGGATTGCGGGTGAGGCTGCCGTCGATCACGGCTCCGTACCCGAACAGGATCCGGCTACCGCGCAGGAGCTCGAGAGGTGACGGATCACCATTTCGCCTGAATGAAACCGCCTTCCTGGATGATGATGTCGCTATCGAAATCGGTCCAGTTTCCGGTGGGAACGACCGCATCAATGGCACCGTCCTTGCCGTAGGAGTAGATGCGAAACGTCTTGCCAGCCGCCCCCAGGTCGAGATGCTGATAGATGAGACTGTTTCCCAAACCGTCCTGGTCGGGAACCGAACCGGCCTGGGGCAAGATGCCTCCCGTCATGTTGGAGACCTGCATGACACCCGATGGGAGTTGCCCGTTGGCGATCTCATATTGCATGACCGCATTTGCCACCGCCCGTAAGGCTGTGACTGTCCGGGAGTAGCGGGCGGAGTTCAGGACATGGTGCGATGACTGGATGGCGAGAGCCGCCAGAATTCCGATGATGGCTACCACTACCAGAACTTCGAGGAGCGTGAACCCTCGGGCCCGCAATCCCTGCCTGTTCTTGTCCTGCCCCATCTGCGGAAATAGGGTGGGCGGGAAGCCCGTCCGCAACCCCGCCCCGGACGGCCACTAGCCGCTCTCAACGCCGAGGAGGCATAATAGGCCTCCCATCGGAAAAAGCGCAGGTCGGAGGGGCGGTCTTTTCATCCAGCCCCCTGCTCTCACTCAGGAGGATGGATTATGTCAGCTCGCAGCATCGTCGATCGACTAAAGGCGGGAGAAGTTCTGGTCATGGACGGAGGTACTGGCTCCGAGCCGCAGCGGCGTGGGATCAACATCAGCAAGGGCGCGACCACCGAGAAACGTCCGACCGCCCCGCCCAAGTTCGCGTCGACCACTGTGCCGGGCGTTACCTACCGCTCCACGACAGGTCTCGGTGTCTGGTCTGCTCCCGCCAACCTCGATGCCCCGGATGTGGTCCGGCAGATCCACGAGGATTACCTCAAGGTCGGAGCTGAGATCCTGATCAGCAACACCTTCTATACCAGCCGCGCCATGCTCTCGAAAATCGGTGAACAGGACCGCTGGGAGGAGTACGCGCGGCGGGGCGTGGAGCTGGCGGTGCAGGCCCGTGACGCTCTGAACCCGAACGCCACGATCGCGGGCGGATTCGCCCCGCCGTTCACGGGAGACCTGAAGGCAGAGTTCGAGAACTCCTCGAGGGTCCTGGCCGAGGCGGGTGTCGACTGGCTGTTGCCCGAGTACATGGGGGGCGACACGATCCACAAGAGTCCCATCGAGGACTGTGTTACTGCCGTCGAGGCGTGCGGTAAGACCGACCTTCCCGTCTTCCTGGGCGTGTGCAACGTCAAGGATGACGGCAACATGCTGTACGGCGAGACACTCGAGGAACTCGTCTCGGCTCTCAAGGGACACAGGGTGGATGGCATTTTTCTGATGTGCACCCAGCCGGCAGGGATCTCCGCTGGCCTGCCCAAACTGAGGAAGGCCTTCAAGGGGCCCATTGGAGCCTATGCGGAGCTGGGCTACGAGGAGAACCCCAAGTTCGGGACGTCTGCCGGTGAGCAATTCTTCGTGGTCGAGAAGCTCGGCTACACGCCGGAACGCTATGCGGAGTTCGCCCTCGAGTGGAAGAAGATGGGCGCTCAGGTCATCGGAGGCTGCTGCGCCACCGGCCCCGAACACATCAAGGCGGTTCATGAAATTCTCAAGGACTGAATCTCACACCTCAGCACACTCGTAAAGCTGGACAGACCAGAGGAGACACGAATGCCAGGAGATCTCATTATCGAGAAGAACGACAAGATTGCGCACATCCAGATCAACCGACCCAAACAGATCAACTCTCTCAACCCAACGTTGATGGAAGATCTATCAGAGGCGTTCAGAGACGCGGATCAGGATGATTCGATCCATGTCATCATTCTCAGCGGTGTGGGTGCCAACTTCGGAGCGGGCTACGATCTGAAGTTCGACTGGGGCGCCCATTACGGGGGATCCGCTCCCCTGAACGTAAGGCGCATGCTGAAGGCCTGTGTGGACTTCGAGTTCACGCCCTGGGACTGCGAGAAACCGGTGATCGCCATGGTGCGCGGTTACTGTCTGGCGGGAAGCTGCGAGCTCGCCATGATGTGCTGCATCACCTTCGCGTCGGAAACCGGCAAGTTCGGTGAGCCGGAGATACGTTTCTCGAACTCGCCCCCCGCCGTGATCATGCCCTGGATCGTGGGGCTCAAGAAGGCGCGGGAACTCCTCTACACCGGGGATACGGTTGACGCACAGGAGGCCCTGCGCATTGGCATGATCAACCGAGTTTTTCCCGATGACAAACTGGAAGCCGAAACGTTCCGCTACGCCCGCCGTGCCTCCGCCATTTCGCTCGAGGGGCTCAAGACCACCAAGGCTTCAATCAACCGTGGGGCGGAAATTGCCGGGCTCCAGCAAGCCGTCTATAACGGCGTCGAGATCGGCACGTTACTCGATGCCACCGCCACAGACACCGCTAAGCAGTTCGAGGAGATCCGGGTGAAAGACGGGCTCGGGGCAGCGCTGCGCTGGCGTGAAAGTCAGTTCGAGTAGGCCATCGCCCGCAGGCCGAGTCAGGATCCCGTAACCGGGAAGGCGAACCAACAGCGCCTCCTGCCCCTGAGCCGGGGATAACGGGGATTCTACCCGCAGCGACGCGGGGGCGGGGGCGGCGGAGGAGGCCTCTCGTTCGACTTGTTTCTCCTGTCTCGCTTGCCATGGTTCAACTGTCCCGGCTGGGATTTAGATGCAGTTCCGGCCCCCTGGCTACCTCCCATTTTCCGTTCGGCCTCGTGCAGGGCAAGCACCGCCCGCTCTGCCTGGGCATGCGCCTCCTGGTCGGCGGTCGACACCAGTGCTGCAAGCTGTGGGGGAGTTTCACCCATGAGCGCTTCCATTACCTCTGCGCGCTTCCGATCCCCACGCTCGAGCGCCCGGATGGCGCGGCGCAGCTTCCAGCGACGGTAATCGCGCGTTACGACCCCGCGCTCCACCACCTGCACGTTGCGCACGACAACCTCGTGGGCCCGCTGGGCGACCGACACGGCCTTGGACGCGTCTTTCTGCAGCTCCACGGGGAGTGCGGAGATCATGTTCGTCAGGATGTCCACCTGGGTCAGGCTCGCCTGTTTGGCGAGCCCAAGCGGTCCTCCGAGGACGTCTCCATAGAGGGGTTGGGAGGAGGCCACGATCAGGAGCGATGCCGCCAAGAGAATTACCCGAGTGCACATGTAGCACCTCCCTGGGGGGTCAGCCGCGCGTTGCGTCGCCAGCCCCCCTTAAAACGCAACAGCCGGAGCGTCTGCCCAGAATGGCGAACGTCCGGCTGTGCTTGATTCACGCTATGCCCTCCGGCTGCGAACTCGCAGGGCTAACAACTCGACATGGAGCTTACTCCCCTATTTGCTGGCTCGTCAAGGAAATGTGGTGCCCCCCTGCTCCAGCGCCCGCCGGGCGTTCCAGGGGAAAGAAGTGGAAGGGTAGTGGCGGCTAAAATCGCTGAATCTTAGGGGGTTTACACGAAGGCCCCGTGCGATGAGGCAGGCGAGCTGGCGCAGCGTGCCTGCACGGGAAAATGGCCCCACACTCGTGAGCGGCCTCCAACGCCTCAGCAATCTGTCGGCACAGGGTGAGTGCCTCGCGGGCTGACATGGCTGCGTTGGTGGAGGAGTTGCGGACCTAAGACGCAGCTGTGCGAGATCTGCTTTCAGCCACCGTGCCGAGTGGCGCGGAAGTCGCCGTGCATTCGCCAAGAGCTACCCTCGATCGAATCGCCGGATCCTCTCAGCCACAGGATTTCAAGCTGGCCCTTCGGATCCACCGCCGCCACACTGAGCCGATTGCCCTGATGCAACGTCCATGCGATCGGCATTTCGGGGCCGTCACCCATTTTGATCGTTCCCGTGACGCGTTCGTTCTCCGTCGTGAGCATCATCACACCCGTGATCGATCCCTTGCTGGTTGTGCGCGTCACATCCCATATCCCGTCAGGACGCCATGGGAGCTCACCCGGGTTCACCTGGTGCGAGATGAATAGGTCCCCGAGCGTTTGGGCTTCAGGTTTTCCAAAGGGGGCCCTGCCCAGATTCCCGGCAAGTGCTACCGCCACCCCTGATTCGGGAAACATCGCGAGGATCGCTCGACCCCCAGCAATACTCCCCGCATGGTGATAAAGCGTCCTTCCCCAGGCGTCCTTATCTATCCGCCAGCCGACGCCGACGCCCGTCTCTTCTCCCGAGTGAGTACGCTGGCTCGTAAACCACTTGGACTTCGTCTCGGGTTGCAGCCACGTTTCACCCAGCTGCGCTGAACCGAAGCGCACCAAGTCCTCTGTGGTAGACAGGTACCCACCGGAGGCCCATCGGTCACTCAGGTTGACCCACGCGCTGTTGACCACACGGTCCCCGTCGAAATCGTAATGTCTTGCCCGGTGTGGAATGATTTTACGTGAATCGTCCACCTCAGTGGATTCCATTCGCAGGGGTACGAGCACCTCGTTGCCCACGACTGTTACGAAGTTCTCGCCCACAGCCTGTTCGATCGCCGCGCTCAACAGGACATACCCCCAGGAAGAGTACGAATAGCGCTCTCCCGGAGTGTGCAGGAGATCGTCGTGTTGAAATATCGTCAACGCCTCGGTCGCTGACTCATACCGCTTCCGATTCAGAAACTCGTCGTCATCCTTGTAGTGACGAATGCCTCCCAAGTGCCCCGCGAGCTGGAGGAGAATGATCTCGGTACCTTTGTCGGGGAAGCTGGGAACATATCGCCGGACGGGAGCTACGAGATCGATGCGTTCGGTCTCGTGGAGTCGGGCGAGAACGGCCACCGTGAACAACTTCGACACACTGCCGATCCGAAATCGACTCT
>JAPUKU010000146.1 GCA_027295505.1 Acidobacteriota bacterium | reverse complement strand
GGGCGCGGGGCCGCCGCCTGCGAACGCAGGGCCGGTTCCGTCCGCTCCCCCGCTTTGAGCGGGACGAGGTGGCCCGCCTGCTCGGCGATGGCTGAACCGGTCGTTCCTCACAGGTCGAACACGACATCAGTGCTCCAGACTCCGTTCGCCCGCGTGATCCGTAGGCCATGGAAGGTGGCCGCCTTGACCTCCTGGCGTACATGGTGCCGCCTGGGATCGAACGGCTCTCCCTCCAGCGCCGCCACGAGCCGTGTTCCCGATTCGATGTGGATGCGGCCCGGGACCAGGACCCACCGACCGACGGTGTGGAGGTAGAGCAGCTCGTTGAGCCAGTCAACGAGAAGCGATTCCGTGTCGGTCGATTTGATGCACATGCTGACCGCCGGGTGGCGCCTGGCCTTGCCATCCATCAGAAGGGCGAACAATCCCCTGGACGCGGCCCGGAAGAGACCCGCGAGATCGCCGGCCCGGAGCCGGATCGCCGCATCTCCGGTATGCGCTATCAGGCGGTAGGAACAGTGTTTGCCAGCCACGCGAACAGTCTAACGCAGAGCACTGTGGTTCTTGACATCACCCTTGCCGAACCCAATATTTCGCAACGCCTTCCCTCCGAGCGCAGCGCATGGGGCTGCTCCGGCGTGGGGCTTGGAGAGGTAGACGCAGCCCACATGAACCCCGACGAAATCTTCCGCAAAAGCCAGGAATTTGACCAGATGTTCGGCAAAGCCCGTGAGTTCACGGAAGAACTCCTGCGGGAGAACGAGCGCCTGCGGCTCAAGATGCTGGAGATCCACAAGGAGCAGCAGGAAGCGAATACCGAGACTTTTGATAACCAGATCAGTCTGCTGCAAGAGCGTATCGAGCAGCTGGAGAATGAGAAGCGAGCGCTGGAGGAGCAGTTCCAGGCGGCTGATAACGACGGGCGCAGCTTCATGACCCGTTATGCCGAGGTCGAAGAGCAGAACAACAATCTCGCCAACCTGTATGTGGCCTCCTACCAGCTCCACTCGACGCTGGACTTTGTCGAGGTGATGACCACGGTAAAGGAGATTCTCATCAACCTGATCGGCGCCGAGGTGTTCTCGATCATGCTGCAGGATGAGCGCAGCGGCGAGCTCGCCGTGGTGGCATCCCAGCATCTCAACGACACACTCACCCTGCGTCTGGGAGAGGGGCCGATCGGCAAGGCCGCCCTCAGCGGCCAGACCTACATGGCACCGGAGCCGGCGCAGGGCGGTGACATCGACGTCGGCGCGCCGCTAGCCGCCATCCCCCTGAAAATCAAGGAACACGTGATCGGGGTAATTTGCATCTACCGCCTGATGGAGCAAAAGGACAAATTCCAGAACATTGATTACGAGCTGTTCACGCTGCTGGCCAGCCATGCAGCCACAGCTATCTTCAGCTCCCAGCTCTACAGCCGCTCGGAGCGCAAGCTCAGCACGATCCAGAATTTCCTGGAGTTGTTGACCACCGGCTGAGCCACCTGAACCACCGGCCGGCCGGCCCCCCACGGAGGCAAGGCAATGAACGAAGTCCTGTCGAAAATGCTGAATCAGGAAGTGGAGATCCGGTGCACGAGCAGCGGCGAATCCCTGCGAGGCCGCATCAAAACGTGCGGTGCCGGGATCCTGACCCTGGAATCTGACGGTCGCATGACCTACATCGCCGTCGACAAGATCATCTCGATGAGCCAGCGCTGAGCCACCAGCCCGGCCCCCACTCCCTCCCACCTGCTGACCGAGCTCTGGCCTGACCCGGCCCGTCCGGCTCCAGCCTCCTGAACGGCGGTTTCCTGCCCGCGCTCAATGCCCTGAAAATCGTTGCCTGCCCCCCTTCCCCACCGTATACACAGATCAGACCCGGATAGTCGGCGCCCTGCCGACACGCTGGAATACGCGCCTTCCCTAGGCGTGTCCCGGCCCGGGAGGAGGAGGGGAGTTCATGAGGAGATACCTGTTTTTGGCTCTTGCCCTCGTGGCCACCGGAGCCTGGGCGGAAGAGCGCTATACGAACGCGGACCTGGATCGGATCTACGTGCCGGGTGCCTACACGAACGAGGACCTGAAGGCGCTGCCGCCGATCGCCATGCAGGAGGCACCGGCCATGCCACTGGCGACGACGATCATCGATACCAGTGAGCGCGACTTCCTGTTCGCCCAGCTCGAGGCGCTCGAGGCGCGTCGGTCAGCGTTTGCCCGCAGCCTAGCCTACGAGGAGGCCAGACTGTGGACAGCCTATGGTCCCGGCGGCAACGCTCCGAACGACTACCCGGTCCCCGGATTCCGCAGCCGGAGCCGGCTGTTTCGCGCCTCGCTTCGCAAGCAAATCGCCATGCTCGACAAGGAGATTGAGGATGCGCGCTGGCGTGCAGTGCGCGCTCCGGTCACTTACCTTCCCTGATAGATTTCGAGCGGCTGGCATCGAGTGGCAGCGGCGCCCCCTGGCGCCGCTGCCATTTTTCTGTGTGCCTGGGAAATGCCCGGCACCACCCACAACTCTCCACCCGGCGAATCTGATGCGGGTGCGGAGGAGGAGACGGCTGCTAGCGTGTGGCCCAGGATCCCATCAGGCCATCGAGCACACGCCAGTCTGTGGGGCGGCATAGTTCATCATGCTGCAGCGCGGTGCGGAAATGCGGGTAAGGATCCCCCGGCAGCACACAGGCCGTTCCGGGAGCTTGCGCGGTGCGATCCGGGTTGCCGAAACCCTCGGCCCTCCCTGCTTCCTCGAACGCAGAGTCGAGCTGGTGCAGGTACTCGTGGGTCATGACCAGATGGAGCGGGTAGCGGTGCCCAGACTCCTGGAAGAGGTTCTCTTTGAGTGGAATGGAGGAGTAGCGCTCGCTATGCCAGGTCAGGCCCGCCGCCTGACAAGGCCGGTCCGGGATCGGATCGAACAGCAGGACCAGCCCGTCATACTCTGAGAGCTCCACCCCCGCCAGCCGCAGATCCTCCTCGACGCGCGTGCTGCGTGCCAGTGCATAGCCCCATTCCTCGCTGTAGGCGGTGAGGTCGCTCTCCAATATCAGCCTCGAGACCGGCAGGAGCGTTGCCTCCACCCTCACTTTCCGGTCCGAATGCTTCCAGACGAGCGATTCGAAAAGCCGCACCTCGCGCTCGATGAGCGCCAGTCGGCGGGCTCGAGGAGTCCCCTCCTGGAGGTAGGCCGGTACGAGGACCCGCTGCACGAGCATCCCCCCGGGCTCGCTCTGCGAAGCCCTGGAGACGGGCAGGGCCGCCACCGCGGCGGCGGCGACCAGGATTACGGTTTTCTTGAGAAGCATGGGAATTCCCCATAACGATACGCTGCATCTCCCGGCCCGACAAGGGCGCGTCCGGGGAGGCCCCCCTGAACGGTCTATAATGACGGCCCTAAGCACTTCCGGGCCACATTCCCCCCACGCTCTCGTGCAGCGCCACCTCACCACGGAGCTCCTCGATCTCGAGAGCCCCACCTACCACGAGGTGGTTGAGAGCCTCCTGGACCTCCGGCGTTTCAACCGCACCTTTGGCGGCGTGCGCATGCTGCTCAATCGTTTGGAGTATCTGCTGCAGGAGGATGGCCCCGCCTCTCCCCTCCGCCTCCTGGACGTGGCCACCGGCTCTGCAGACCTGCCGTTGAGCGTTCTGAGCTGGTCCCGGAAACGGGGCTTCGACGTCGAGGTGACGGCACTCGAGCGCAACCCCCGGGTCACGCGCTTCGTGGGTCCTCTGTTGCATGCGGTGCCACAGGTGAGTCTCGTTCGAGGTGACGCGCTGCGGCTGCCTCTGCGCCCCTCCCGGTTTCATTACGCCCTGTGCAGCCTCTTTCTTCACCAGCTCGATGAGGAACAGTCGGTGGAGCTCCTGCGACAGCTTCTGGAGCAGGCGACACGCGCGGTAATCGTGAACGATCTGCGGCGTGACCGGCTCCACTATGCGGCCGCCTGGCTCGTGTCGCGGACCCTGTCCCGCAGCGCCATCATCCGGAACGATGCGCCCGCCTCGGTGCGGAACGCCTACACCTCCGCCGAGCTCTGCAGCCTGGCTCGCAGGGCCGGAGCTTCGGAAATCAAGATCTCCCGGCACTGGCCCTTCCGGCTCTCCATGATCCTGCGCCCCTGAGGCCGGGGGGAGGGTGGAGCCACCACCTGGACTGCAAATTCCTTGCTATCAAGCAGATGAGCGTTTCTCGATCCCGCGTGCCGGAGCCGGGAATCGGGGTGACATTCCGGCACCGGGCCCTATATTCCCGGATGGACGTGAGTTCTCCCCCACACACTGAGTCGGCACCGGGGCTCGCCACAGCCCGGGGATCAGCCTCTTCCACCCCCTCCTGCCCGGCCCAGATTGTCCTGACGCTCAGCGACGGCGAGGAAGCCGAGAGCTGTGTGCGCTTGCTCTGCCAGGCCGGGTACCAGGTGAAGAACCTCGGCCGCACGCCCGCCCCTCCGTCGGTCGGGGTGGACCTGATCGTGGCTGACTGCCTGGCGTTCAAGCACTGGGAAGACAGCCTGCGGAGCCAGAAGAGCCCGGCTGTACCGGTGCTGGTTCTGGCCGACTACCCCGAAGTGGAATCGGCCGGCATTTTTCACCCGTACGTCCTGAGGCCCCTGCAGCCCCGAGAGCTACTTCTACAAGTGGGTCTGGCGCTGCAGCGCTCCGGCCTGCCGGCTCGCGCCGCGGCAGAGCTGGCGGGCATACGTTTCCGGCGCACCAGCGACAAGCTGATCGGCTGCAGCCGTCTGATCACCAGCCTCTATGACCGCATTGCCCTGGTCGCACGCACCGATGCCGCCGTCCTCATCCAGGGTGAGAGCGGTACCGGCAAGGAGCTCGTGGCCCGCGCCATTCACTGTACGGGTCCACGCGCCGAGCGACCGTTCGTGGCTATCAACTGTGGCAGCATTCCCGAGCCTCTTCTCGAAGACGAGCTGTTCGGCCATGTGCGGGGCGCGTTCACGGACGCGCGGGTCGAGAGGTCCGGGATTTTCGAGCAGGCCCAGGGCGGCACGATCTTCCTCGACGAGGTAACCGAGCTGCCCCCTTCCGGGCAGGTGAAGCTGCTGCGGGTGCTGCAGGAACGTGAAGTGCGCCGGGTCGGAGCATCGCAGGCCATCCCGGTTGATGTGCGCGTCCTGGCGGCGAGCAACCAAAATGTTCAGGAGGCCCTCAAAGCGGGAAGCATGCGCGAGGATCTGTATTACCGCCTGAATGTCTTCACGTTGACGCTGCCCCCGCTGAGGGACCGTCTCGAGGACATCTCCCTGCTCGTGGCTCACTTCCTGGCCCAGTTCGGCCCGGAATCAGGCCGCCGGGTGGCCGGCATCTCGGCGGCCGCGGTCCGGCGCCTGCAGGCTCACCGCTGGCCTGGCAACGTGAGGGAACTCGAGAACATCATTCGCCAGGCGATCCTGCTCTGCAACAGCGAAGAGATCCAGGCGGAAGACCTTGCACTGCCCGAGCCCTCCGAGGACGGTGGCTTCCTCAGCTTCCGTGCAGCAAAGCAGCGCTTCGAGCGCGACTATATCCACCAGGTGATGGATCTCGCGGCAGGGAACGTCACACGCGCTGCCCAGATGGCAGGCAAAGATCGAAAAGACTTCTACGACCTGATGCGCCGCCGTGGCATCGACCCCACGAGTTTCCGCAGCCGAACCCGCTCGCGGTGAGGGGGGATCCCCACAGAACCGGGGGGCGTCACCCACACCCCCGGCACCTCCCTCGGAAAGCGTGCTCACGCGAAACAAGTTCAACGGTCTGGACCCTCTGCCAACCTGGAGATCGGTGGCAGAATGACGCTCACCCGCGGGGAAATCCCCCCGGTCCTGCCAGAACGGGCTTGGTGCGTCTTCTGTAAATATCAATAAATAAAAGACTTAACTTTTCTCCCGGGCGCCCGACTCTGGCACGGCATTTGCCCTTCCATAGGACCACTATGAACTCCCTATCTTCAGACCCCGGACGCCGCCCGAACTTGCTCGTCGTCGACGACGAGGAATCGGTCTGCTGCCTGCTCCACGAGATGTTCGCGGAGCTCGGCTACCACACCGAGCTCGCGATGAGCGGCGAGGACGCCCTTCAGAAGGCCCAGCACATCCCGTTCGACGTCGTGCTCACCGATGTGTCCCTTCCCGGCATCAGCGGCCTCGACCTGGTGCGCGCGCTGCATGGCAGGATACCGGCGAGCGAGATCATTCTGATGACCGGATTCCTGACGCTGGATATGTCGCTCGAGGCAATCCGCGAGGGGGTGGCGGACCTGATCACCAAGCCGATCGTCAGCCTGGATGCGGTGCTGAAGTCGGTCGAGAAGGTCCTGGACAGGCACAAGCGCCGTGTCCAGGTGGCCGTCGAGGATTCCGAGTCGCTGGCGCACCAGACCGAGACGCTCTTCACACTGTGCACCTCGATGACGCAGCGCCTGGCAGCGGTTCCGGCCGGGTTCTTTCTGAGCGAATGCGCCGAACACGTGGGCCGGGTTCTATTGGCCCGCCGCGTGGAGTTCGATCTCGGTGTGCCGGGAGAGGACCTGCCGCGAATGCTGTGCTGGCCCGCCGGATCGGAGAAGCGCAGGCCGCGTGCCGAACGGCGCGAGACGGTCACACAACCCATTACCCTCGGAGAGCGCACCCTGGGAATCCTGAGGGTGATCGGTCCCGATCACGCTCCCACGCGGGCCGAGCTCGACTTCCTTACTGCCGTGGGAAACATGGCGGCGCTATGCCTCGAGCGGGCCGAGTTACGCGAAGAGCGCGAGGCCTCATTCGTGCGCTTCCTGGAATATCTCGTGCAGATGCGCGAGTCGCTGGCGGGCTTTGAGGAGGGTCACTCCCGCCGCGTCGCCGATCTTGCCGAGCGCCTCGGGCGCTTCCTGGGATTCACGCAGCGCGGGCTGAACCAGTTGCGGCGCGCCGCCCTCTTCCACGACCTCGGTAAGCTGGGTGTGGACCCGGAGCTGCTGAACCGCCCCGGCCCCCTGAACCCGGCCGAGCTGGAGGCCGTGCGCCGCTCCCGTGAGATCACCGAGCGGCTCCTGGGCGCTACCTCCTGCCTCGAGGATGTGAGACACATTCTCGTCCACCTGGGCACCGGCGGATCCTCCGAGCACAAGCCCACGAGCACCGGCGTGCCGCTCGAGTCCCGCATCCTGACAGTCGCGGCAGCCTACACCGCCATGACCTCCCGCCGCCCCCACCGCTCCGCCCTCTCGGCCCAGAACACTCTCGAGGAGATGCACAGGGAGGCGGGAGTTCGTTTCGATCCGGACATGATCCAGGCACTGGAGATGGTCCTTCAGGACTCCTCCACCGGAGCTTCCAGGGAAGCGGCCGGCTCGCAGGCTGAAGACGGACCGCAGGAACAGCACTCTGAGCGCTCAGATGCAAGCCGGACAGTCGTGGTGAAAGCATCTTGATGCGTTGCTGAGCGGGCACTATAGTTTGTCACGGCGCCCTGGAGGGCAGTATGGAAGCCACACACGCTGCGACAGACGTCGCTGAGAAGATCCGCCAGGCCCAGACGTTCCGGGGCACTCCTCCCGAAGCTTTCCCCTCTCGCTACCCGAACATTGCCACGCTCCTGGCGGAACGAGCCCGGGCGTCACCGGAAGCACCTTACCTGGTGACCTACCCGGACGAAGAGAGCCGCCGGGAGTGGACTTACGCGGCTTTCTGGGAAAGGGTGTGCCGCGCGGCGAACGCTTTTTCGGGCCTCGGGATCGGCAAGGGAGACCGCGTGGCCACCCTGTGCGTGAACGAGGATGCCACGGTGGTCACCTACCTGGCGGCCCTGTCGCTCGGAGCTGTCGTGGTGCCGCTCAACCCGGGAGAGGACGACGCCCGGGCGCGTTACGTTCTCGAGCACGCCCAGGCAAAGCTGCTCGTGCACCGGCCCGACTTCGGGGAACGGGCGGTTCACCTCACCGACGGACTCGACAACCTGCGGCAGCGCATCGTCACGGGCTCCCGACCCGGTGCGGATGCGCCCTGCCTGGACGATCTGACGGCGGCCGCCTCCGCGAAACCTCCCGACCTGAGCGCTCCCGGTCTCGGGGACGAGGCGATCATCGTCTACACCTCCGGAACAACCGGGGAACCCAAGGGCGTGGTGCTGTGCCACCGCAATCTGCTGGCCGACATCGAGGGGATGGCGCGGTGGCACCGGATCGGCTCCGAGGATCGCCTCATGTGTGTCCTTCCCATCCATCACGTCAACGGCATGGTGGTGACGCTTCTGACCCCGATCTGGTGCGGGGCGAGCGTCGTGCTCAACCGCAAGTTCCGTACCGAAACCTTCTGGAAGCGGCTCTCGTCGGAACGGGTGCAGATCGTCAGCGTGGTGCCGACCCTGCTTCAGTACCTTCTCCAGGAACCCGGAGGCGTTTCGGAGTTCGATCTCTCCAGCTTCCGCCACCTGATCTGCGGCGCCGGCCCCCTGACGGTGGAGCTGGCCTCGTCGTTCGAAGAGAAATTCGGCTGCCGCATTGTTCATGGTTACGGTCTCTCGGAGACGACCTGTTACTCGTCGTTCCTGCCGATCGATCTGCCTGCCTCGGAGCACCGCCGCTGGATGCGCGATTCTGGTTTTCCGTCAATTGGGCTGGCCATCTCTCCGAACGAGATGGCCATCCACGATGAATCCGGACAGCCGCTCGGCCCCGGTCAGCGGGGGGAGATCGTCATTCGCGGCCACAACGTGATGCTTTACTACTTCCGTCGCCCTGAAGCGAACGCGGAAACTTTCAAGAACGGCTGGTTTCGCAGCGGCGACGAGGGCTTCTTCGAGACCGATTCTCAGGGCTGCCCCAACTACTTCATCACCGGGCGCCTCAAGGAGCTGATCATCCGCGGGGGCGTCAACCTTTCGACGTTCGAGGTGGACGAGGTTCTCATGCACATTCCGGGCGTGCGCTGCGGACTGGCGGTCGGCTTCGAGAACACCTGGTACGGTGAGGAGGTAGGCGCCTACGTCGTACCCGAGGAGGGCGCCTCGCTGGACGCCGAGAGCATCCTGGCCCATTGCAGGAAGGTGCTGCCGTTTGCCAAGGCGCCTAAGGTTGTGGTGTTCGGATCGGACGTTCCGGCCACATCCACGGGCAAATACCAGCGCACCCGGCTCAAGCACCACTTCAAGGCATACCGCGAAACGCAGTTCCGCGATCCCTCACGCTGATCCCCCCTCACTCCGAACGTTCTTGCTCCGCGAGCCAGCGCTCGATCCGCGCCCGGATGGCGTCCCGGGCGTCCCGGAACGCTTGCAGGCGGACCGGACCGCCTTCCGCAACCGCCGCCGGATCCTCTACCGGCCAGTGGTGGCGGCCCCGCCGCCCCGAGAGTGAGGGGCAGCTTGCCTGCGCCTCATCGCACAGTGTCACCACCCAATCATGAGCCTCCGCGTCGACCTCTGTGAGCCCCTTGGCCCGCAGACCATCGGTGCCGATTCCCGCCTCCTTCAGCACTTCCAGGGTCAGCGGATCGATCTCCCCCGGGTCGGAGCCGGCGCTGGCGGCCTCCAGTCGAGAACCTCCCAGGGCGCGGGCCAGCGCCTCGGCCATCTGGCTGCGACAGGCGTTCCGCGTGCAGACGAACAGGACACGCATGGAGACATCCTCCCACCTCTCCGGTTCAGCCTCAAGTGCCTTCTCGAAAGCCGGTTCGGCTAGCCCCTCTCTGATGGGCTGTGCTAGCATTCGTGACTCTTAAGAAAGATTCCTCCCTCGTGTCACTGCAGCGAAACATCGGGTCCCGCGGGCGCCTGTGGCGTGCTCTCATCGGACTGGCTCTTGCCGGGATCACC
The DNA here is from genome assembly GCA_027295505.1 of Acidobacteriota bacterium. Lineage (GTDB taxonomy): Bacteria > Acidobacteriota > Polarisedimenticolia > JAPUKU01 > JAPUKU01 > JAPUKU01. Next base: position 4,489 of record JAPUKU010000146.1, on the reverse strand, counting down.
GTCGGGTGGGTGTTCGCCTTCCCGGATCCACTTCGGTGGCTCAGCATTCTTCCCGGCGTCGCAGCAATCTTCGTGCTCTTCGAAGCGGCAGCGGGCTGGTGCGCCGTCAGGGCCTGTGGTCTCCGGACCCCTTTCTGATGACGAGTTTCGTCTCAGCGGCAGTCGAGAGCTACCTGGAGAAAGTCACGCCGAAGCGGGACGCCACACTGGCCGAGATGGAAGCCCTGGCCGCGGCGGGAAATTTCCCGATCGTCGGCCCCCTGGTCGGGCGCCTGCTGTACGTGGTCGCGCGCTCGCTGGGGGCCAGGCGGGTGGTCGAGCTGGGCTCCGGGTTCGGCTACAGCGCCATCTGGTTCGCGCGTGCCGTCGGAGAGACCGGCCGGGTGACCTGCATCGAAGGATCGGCCGAGAACGGCCGGCGCGCCCGCCGCTTCCTGGAACGCGCCGGACTGGCCGAACGCGTGGACTGGAAGCAGGGAGACGCGCTCGAAATTCTGCCAGGCCTGGCAGGTTCGTTCGACATCGTCTTTAACGACATCGACAAGGCGGATTATCCGAAGGTGCTCGAACCGGCTCGACAGGCCCTGCGGCCCGGCGGACTGCTCATCACTGACAACCTGCTGTGGTTCGGCAAGGTGGCAGAACCGGATCCGGACGCCAGCACTCGCGGCATCCAGGAGTTCACAAGGGCGCTGTACGCCGCGCCCGATTTCTTCACATCCATCGTGCCCCTTCGTGATGGTGTCGGATTGAGCATCAAGTCCGACGCTGGAGCGGCGGCTCCCTGAGGAGGGAAGAGTCTTGGTAAAACGATCGCACGGGCTGTTGCGGGGCACGGGCATCCAGCCACGACCGGTGCACGGGCGTCTGAAGGTGCGCGATCTCGTCGAGGAGCATTTTCTGGCCTACAACGCTGCCCGGCTGCGCGAGGCGTGCGAGCTGTTTTCACAGCGCATGCTGCGCTCCAACGTGACGGTGGGGATGAGCATCACCGGAGCCCTCACGCCGGCCGGACTCGGCATGTCCTCCCTCATCCCGCTGGTGCGCAACGGTCTCGTGGACTGGGTCGTGAGCACGGGCGCCAACCTGTACCACGACACTCACTTCGGTATCGGTCTGAAAATGTTTCGTGGCCAGCCGAACATCGACGACCGCGAGCTACGCAAGGAGGGTGTGGTTCGGATCTACGACGTGCTCTTTGACTACAGGGTCTTGCTCGAGACGGATGCCTTCTTCCGCAAGGTGCTGGCCACCCCCGAGTTTCAGTGCGAGATGGGGACCGCGGAAATGCATTACCGTGTCGGCCGCTACGTGCGCGCCCGCGAGAGGAAGCTTCGCCTCGGCCGCGTATCGTTCCTGGCCGCGTGCTACGAGGCGGAGGTTCCGGTCTACACCTCTTCGCCAGGTGATTCGTCGATCGGCATGAATGTAGCGGCACTTGCTCTGGACGGAATCGGACCCAGGATCGACACGTCGCGCGATGTCAACGAGACCGCCGCCATCGTGCTGGACGCCAAGCGCCGCAAGGGCAAGAGCGCCATCCTCATCATCGGCGGTGGCTCGCCTAAGAACTTCGTGCTGCAGACCGAGCCCCAGATCCAGGAGGTGCTCGGAATCAAGGAAGCAGGACACGACTACTTCCTGCAGATCACCGACGCACGGCCGGACACGGGCGGACTCTCGGGAGCCACGCCCAGCGAGGCCGTTTCATGGGGGAAGATCGATCCGAACATGCTGCCTTCCACGGTAGTTGCCTACGTGGATGCAACCATCGCGCTTCCGATCCTGACGTCTTATGCCCTGGCAGTGCGCCGCCGGCGTCCCCTGAGGAGACTCTACGGCCGCAGACAGGAGATGCTCGAGAGGCTCGCGCGCGAGCACCGCAAGGCAAGGAACCGCCGGCACTGAATCCGTGCCCTTCAGCCGCAGCGGTAGGCGCTGATGAACAGCAGGATGATGAACACGGTGCCGAATGTGAGGCAGCCCAGCATCACCACATTTTCCCGGAAGCGGCGCTTGTTCACCGCCTCTTCGCTGTAGAGATCGGGATACACGACCGAAGCCGCCACCCGATCGTCCAGATCCAAGCTCAGCGGCTGCCCCACCCGCTCCTCGTTGTCCCACATCTTCCAGACGCCGTGGAACGGATCCTTCCCAGCCCGGACCGCGCGGCGAATCACGATCTCCTCGTCATCGCTGGGGTAGAACCGCACCTCGCAATCGTCGCAGCGCAGAATCACTTCCGGATCGCTCGAATGCACCGACACGGCACGCTGCCCGCAGCGGGGGCAGGTGTAGACAGAGTAGTCGTACGGATCGGTGCTGATTCGCTTCGACGCCATGAGATTCCAGCCGCCACTACGGCGGAGATCGCATGCTAGCGACCCGCAGTCTGACAGTCAAACGCCGTGCTATAGTCGCGCGTCGTTCACACACCGACCTGATCGTCATGCAGGATACACAACAGAGCTCAGGCCCGGGTGCGCGTCAATGAGGCTCGCGGAAAGGCTCGACCGCCTTCCCGTGCTGGGTTTTCACTGGCGCCTTCTGGCGCTCTGCGGGGCGGGCTGGATCCTCGATTCGGTCGATACGGGTCTCGTCGGCATGACCCTGGCCGATTTGAGCGTGCGGTGGAACCTGTCCCACCTGCAGAGCGGCCTCCTGATGAGCAGCGGCATGGTCGGCCTGCTCATCGGTGTGGTCCTGTCCGGCTGGGCCGCCGATCGGTACGGGCGCCGCCCTTTCTACCTCGCAGCTCCGGCGCTTTTCTCGGTTTTCAGCCTGCTGGTCGGGGTCTCCTGGGGACCGGCATCGTTTGCGCTGTTTCGCCTCTTCCTCGGCATCTCGATCGGGGGTGAGTTCGCCGTCGGTACCGCTCTGCTGACCGAGTATGTCCCCGCTGGCCGGCGCGGACGCATGATGGTGTTACTCGATTCTTTTTGGGCCGTGGGTTCGATTCTGGCGGCCGTGAGCGCCTACCTCGTGATCCCGACCCTGGGATGGCGGGCGGTTTTCTTCATTAATGTGCTTCCGGCCGCCCTGGTGGCACTAGCCCGCCGCCAGATCCCCGAATCACCGCGCTTCCTAGCGCTTCACGGGCATCCCCGCGAGGCGCATCGGATCGTCGCTGATCTGGAGAAACAGGCCGGCCTGGAAGAGCACCACGAACCAGAAGAACCCAGGGAACCGCCCCTCCGCCCCAGGCTCCGCGAGCTGCTGCGCGGGCCGGCCGCCCGAGCCACGCTGCAGCTGTGGTGGATGTGGTTCTCGATGACGTTCGTCTACCTGGGAATGGCCGTCTGGCTGCCGTCAATCTTTGTCGAGGCCGGATACGAGCTCAGGAGCTCGATCGCTTTCATGCTGGCCTTCGCGCTGGCGCAGATTCCCGGATACGTAATGGCGGCGATGTTGATTGAGCGTCTCGGACGCCGCTGGAGCCTCACCGGCTTCAGCCTGGCAGCGAGCCTCTGCTGCCTGCTTTTTGGCATGGCCGGGAGCCCGGGGGAGATCCTCTTCTGGGGCTGCAGCCTGTCGTTCTTCAACCTGGCCGCCTGGGGAGTACTGTTCGCCTATACCGCGGAGCAATTCCCCACACGGTTCCGGGCCAGTGGCACTGCATCATGCGTGGCCATAGGGCGGGCCGCGGGCATCCTGTCCCCGGTTGCCGTCGCTGGCCTACTCGAGAGCGCGCTGCCCGGACGCCCGCTGGTGCTGTCAGTCTTTGGCGTTCTGCTCTTCACGGCGGGCGTTGCCGCGTGGTTTGGTCGCGAGACCGGCGGCCGCTCCCTCGAGGAAATTCACGGCGAATGATCTCCGCCCCACACATGCCGGAGAAAACGGCGGGTGGTCGGGCATGTAGATTCGATGCTGCGCCGGGGCTCAGCTATACTCGAGGTTGTGCGGCTACGCTTCAAACCCCTGACGCCCGAGCGCTGGGGCGATTTCGCCACTCTCTTTGGAGAGCGCGGCGCCACCGGCGGCTGCTGGTGCATGTGGTGGCGCCTGAAGCGGTCTGAGTTCGAGCGACGCAAGGGCGCCGCCAACCGGCGTGCCATCAAAAAGATTGTCGACTCCGGAGACGAACCCGGAATCCTCGCTTACGAGGGCAAGAAACCTGTCGGCTGGTGCGCGCTGGCGCCACGCGAGAGCTATCCGGTTCTCGAACGCTCGAGGGTTCTCAAGAGGGTGGACGAGACACCGGTCTGGTCGATCACCTGCTTCTTCATTGACCGGCAATACCGCAAGATGGGCATCACGGAGGCCCTGCTGCGCGAAGCCTGCCGCTATGCCAGACGGCGTGGGGCAAAGGTCATCGAGGGTTATCCGATTGACCCCAGAAAGAAGGAGATGCCAGCTGTCTTCGCCTGGACCGGATTTGTATCCGCTTTCCGCAAGGCAGGCTTCAAGGAGTGCGCCCGGCGATCCCTCGGACCGAGGAGTCGTTTGATCCAGGTGCCAAGTATCACGTGCCGGCCAACACGCCGTACAC
>JAPUKU010000145.1 GCA_027295505.1 Acidobacteriota bacterium | reverse complement strand
GCGAAGGAATTCTCCTGGAGGTGAGTAACTCTCTCTCCACGGAGGGAGGCGGGGCCATCTGCAGCGGCAGCGAGTTCACGGACGAGGAGCCGGATCTGCCGCCGGGAATGGATCCCTCGCCGGACGGCGACCCGACCCTGTGCCGGGTGCTGACCATCACCTCTCCCATCTCGGGAGAGACGATCATGGTCTACAAGAAGGACGGGCCCTTCGAGCCGCGGTTGCGGCTGCTCATCGCGGAGTTCGACGGCTCAGAATTCGAAGATTTCAAGGACATCACCGAGTCGGTGATAGCAATTACGGACATCATTCCGGATCCGACCCGGCTCACGGGCAGGGGAAGGTGGTCCGCGGTAGAGGTCACCTGCGCGATTCTCTCGGAAGTCTGCAATGGCCTGGACGATGACGGCGATGGGCTCATCGACGAGGATCTCCCGGTTGGCGATCCGACCGTCGACGCAGACGGGGACGGATTCCCCCTATGCCCCGCGGCTGGCCAGGCGGGAGATTGCAGCGATACGAATCCGGACGTCAATCCAGGGAGGATCGAGGATTGCGACAACGGCCTGGACGATAACTGTGATGGCCTGCTGGATGAGGCCGATCCTCAGTGTGATTTCCTGCTGGTCGAGCTCTCGTCCTTCACGGCTTCGGGTGGACCGGCCGGCGTCCTTTTGGACTGGACGACGATCTCAGAGATCGACAATGAAGGGTTCCGGGTGCTGCGCGCCCGTGGCAATGGCGATCCGGTTCTGCTCACGCCGGACCTCATCCCGGCCCGCGGCGGATTGTTCCAGGCGACGCACTACGAGTACCTCGATCCGGAATGGCAGCTTCCGGGAACTGTTCTCTACTACCTCGAGGATGTGGATTCGAACGGAACGATCACGCGCCACGGCCCCGTGGAGATCCGCATCCGGCGTCCCGTCGGCGTGAAGCCGAAGGGGCGGCCGGAGGGCCGCTAGCTCAGTCCTCGAGAACGCACAGGCACGGCAGGTTGCGCAGAGCTTCCCGGTCGTCGAGCCCGTATCCCACCAGCCAGCCGGGCCCCACGTTGAAGCCAACGTAGTCGATCGGTGGCCCGCTGTAGCCGCGCCTCCTGACGAGCGCACACACCCGGAGGGTCCGCGGATTGTGCGCCTCCAACCTTGCCAGCACGCTGGGCAGGGTACGCCCAGTTCCGGCCACATCCTCGACCACCACCACGGTCCGCCCCTCCAGAGAGTGCTGGGGCTCGTACTCGAACTCCACCGAGGTGCCACCGGCGCTGTCCGAGTTCCGGCGGGCACGCATGAAGTCGATGTCGACGGGGATGCGCATTGACCGCGCAAGGTCGGCCAGGAACATGAAGGTTCCCTTCAGAAGGCCGACGAGCAGGGGGCGTTCGAAGCTGAATGTGGGCTCGATGGTCGCTCTGGCGCCTCCGCGCAAGCCGACTACCTCGGGGTACGGTGTCAAGCCCGTGGCTGAGGCCGTGCTGCCGGAACGCCGGTCATCCTTTTTGCCCTTGCCCGGCGAGTCTCCAGCATCCGGTGCCGGCAGCAGGCTGGTGAGATCGCGGCTAATCTCCTCAGCTAGACGGTGAACGGCCAACTCGATGTCGCGGGCGGTGTATAAGGTTCGCAGCTTCACGGGATGGCTCTTTCACGCGGGCGCCTACTGTGCGCCGACGTCTTCGGTATTTTCAACCCATGCACGCTGCTCGTATCCCGTCCGGCCATGGTCTCAACGCAGCAGGGAGGTTGCTTTCCCAGGATCCCTCGCTCAGGAAGCCAGGGCCGGCTTACGGTTGGTGCGACCCGCGAGCCGGTCGAGCACGAAGCGGTCGAACTCGTACAGCAGCTCTTCCTGGTGAGTGAAGGGTCCGGGAATATACCCCTTCGAGGCCACGCCCAGCTGGCTGATCTCGCAGACGTGCCAGTCTTGCTTGTTGGTCATGTCCCAGAAACCGACTGCATCGCTCGGATCGAAATCGGACCGTTTCATGACCTCCGGATCGAAGTGCCATTCGCACACGACGTAGGTCACGCCTGGCTCTTTCGGCCACAGGGTGTGTGTCATCAGGTAGTCAGGGTGAACGCTCAGCAGCAGGTTCGGGTAGATGACGTAGTAGTAGACCCGCTTCTGATCATCCTTGGTGATGCCCTTGAAGTAGGGGCGCGTCTTCTTGCCCTTCACCGTCAGCGTGGAGAACTGGTCGCCGATGATCTGGAACCCGCCGTTGAAGTTGGCGCCCATGGCGTCGTTGCCGCCATTGAGGTAATTCGTGACCCGGTTGAGCTGGGGGTGGATGAGCGGGCAGTGGTAGCACTCGGAGTAGTTCTCTACGATCAGCTTCCAGTTCGCCTTGATGTCGTAGGCGTGCCGCCCGGCTCGCCTCAGGTCGCCGAGGTTGAAGCGCTCCATGATCTTCGGCATTTTCTCGAGCTGTTCCCACAGCGGCTTGCGGTTCGGATCCAGGTTGAAGAAGATGTGGCCGGCCCACACGTCGCAGCCGACGCCGGCGAGAGGGAACTTGCTCTTATCGAAGTTTTCCACCTCCGCCATGTGCGGCGCGCCGATGAGCTGACCGTCGAGGCCGTAGGTCCAGGCGTGGTACGGGCACTGGAACGATCCCTTGACGCGGCCCGACGGCTCGCTGCAAATCCGTGTGCCGCGGTGCCGGCAGTTGTTGTAGAAAGCGCGAACCTTTCGGTCCTCACCACGTACGATGATGACGTTCGCGTTGCCGATCTGCCGGGTAATGTAATCGCCCGGCTCGGGGATCTCGTCCTCGCGCCCGGCGCAGGTCCACATGCTCTGGAAGATCTTCTCAACCTCTTCCTGGAGGATAGCCGGGTCGGTGTAGTAATGCCCCGCGAGAGGCGAGGCGTCCGCCGGGAGACGGCGACTGTCGGCGTAGTTGTACTTGGTCATGATCTTCCCCTCGTCTGTGTCAACCGCTGGATTCGATGGCCTCTGCCCCGAGAACATCATTACCGATTTTGCCGGCGGTCCACCGCTGCCGCGGTGCTGGATCCAAAACCGTACGGGGCCGCGGAGAGGGGGTTCAGCTCTATCATAGTGCGCCGGCCGGATCGGATCCGGCTATTCCTCCCGTAGCCGCGGCGGAAGTTTCTGTTTGGTGTCTTAGTAGAAGGAAGACAGGGCGCCGATCCAGGCGTACGAGCAGCGCTTCAGAAAGAAGTGTGAGCGCGTGTGGGGGCGGTTGCGGATCGGCATTATCGGCTCGGGATTAAAACGTACATTGATTAATTATTTTCAATCATATAGATAAAAAAGTCAACCGCCCGCAGACCTGGATGGACACCTCGTTAAAAGAGGCGGTATACTTAAGTTTGATCATGCCCAGCCAACATCTGAGCTCGGTCTGTCCGCTGGATTGCCCCGACCGTTGCACGCTCGACGTCACGGTCGAAGATGGCCGGGTGACACTCATCGATGCCGCCGAGGGCAACCCGGTCACCCGCGGATTCATTTGCTCCAAGGTTCGGAAGTTCGGCCAGCGGCTCTACGGAAAGGAGCGGCTGCTGCGCCCCATGAAGCGCGTGGGGGCGAAAGGGGAGGGCCGTTTCGAGCCGATCTCCTGGGACGAGGCGATTGCCACCATCGCCGGTCGTTTCCGATCAATTACCGCCGAGCACGGCGCGGAGGCGATCCTTCCTTTCTACTACGGCGGATCGAACGGCATGATCTCGCAGGACGCCACCGATCAGCGTCTCTTCCGTCGCCTGGGCGCTTCGCGCCTCCTACCGACGGTTTGCGCCGCCGCCACGGGAGCCGCCGCTGAAGCCCTCTATGGCGACATGCCGGGAATCGATTTTCCCGATTTCGCAGAAGCCCGTCTCATCGTGATCTGGGGCGCCAACCCGGCCCGCAGCAACATCCATCTGATCCCGTACCTCAAGGAAGCCAAGTCACGGGGTGCCCGGTTGATCCTCATCGACCCGCGGCGAACGCTGGGAGACAATCTGGTCGACCTGCACCTTCCGATCTACCCGGGAACCGACCTGGTCCTGGCCCTGGCGATCATCCGCTGGCTGGACGAGCAGGGCTTCGCCGATCGTTCGTTCGTCGAAGCTCATACGACCGGCTACGAAGCGCTGCTGGAGCGCGCCCGCGAGTACACCCTTGAACGAGCTGCCGCCATCTCGCGGCTGCCGGCGGATCGGATCGAAACCCTGGCACGCTGGTACGCCGAGTCAGAGCCGGCGCTCATCCGCTGCGGCTGGGGCCTGGAGAGAAACCGCAACGGAGAGTCCGCTGTGGCGGCCGTTCTTGCTCTGCCGGCAGTCGCCGGCAAGTTTGGGGTGCGGGGCGGAGGGTACGCTATGACTTCGGGCTCGGCCTTGAAGTATGACGCCGAGAAAGTGATCGGTGTGCCCGAGGCCGGGACCCGCGCCATCAACATGAGCCAGCTGGGTCGGGTGCTCACAGAGCCGCTCGATCCGCCCGTCAAGGCACTCTTCGTCTACAACTGCAATCCGCTGGTGACGATGCCTGATGAGAATCGCGTCGAGCGCGGGCTGCGCCGCGATGATCTGTTCACCGTGGTCTCCGAGCAGGTGATGACCGACACGGCCCTCTTCGCGGACATCTTGCTTCCAGCCACGACATTCCTGGAGCACACGGAAGTCTCCGCCTCGTACGGGACCTATGGCATCAACCTGGCGGAGCCGGTCATCGAGCCGGTAGGTGAAGCCAGGCCGAACAACGTCATGTTCTCGATGCTGGGCCGCGCCCTGGGATACAACGGCGGCGAGTTCGAGGAGAGCACCCAGCAACTGGCGCGCAGGGTGCTGACGGCGATCGGTGCTCCTGTGTCTGGCGATCTGACCCTCGATCGTCTGAAGAGCGTGGTTCGGATCGAGTTCGATTTTCCGGGTGCGACTCCGGTGCAGTTCGAAACCGTAAAACCGGGCACGCCGGACGCGCGGGTCCACCTGTTTCCCGAGGCCCTGGGCGAATTACTTTACCGCTATCAGGATGATCCGGGCGAGGAGGCATTCCCGCTGGCGCTCATCTCGCCGGCCACCTCAAAGACGATCAGCTCGACCCTGGGAGAATTCAACCTGAAGGATGCGGCGCTGGAGATCCATCCGCGGGATGCGAAGTCGCGCGGCCTCAGCGATGGAGACTGGGTGCGCGTCCACAACAGGCTGGGGGCGGTAGAGGTGCGCGCCGAAATCAGCGACCGCATGTGCCCCGGTGTGGTCAATCTGCCCAAGGGGATCTGGCGCCGGAGCACGCGCAACGGCTCGGTCGGCACCTCCCTGGTTCCCGACACGCTCACTCCTTCCGCCGGCGGTGCTTGCTTCAATGACGCCCGCGTGCAGGTCTCCCGCGCCGCGACTTCGTCCGCGTCCTAAGGTGGGCGCCATCCGTTTCCGATCGACCGCGGCAGCGGGATTCACCACCTGATATCTGATGCGCGCCGAGACCGGGTTTTTGCTGCGGGGGGTTCTCGCTTACCTTCCGTGGTACCAGCGCCGCCTGAAGAGACGCGCTCATACCGGGGGGACGGACAGCGCACGCTATTGCTACTCGGTCTGGCTGCGGCACCTTATCCAGCTACATCAGCATGGCTGCGGCAGCCGGTTTCAGAATGTTGCTGAACTCGGGCCAGGCGACAGCATTGGCGTGGGTCTGGCGGCGCTCCTGTCCGGGGCCGAGCACTACGTGGCGCTCGACATCTTTCCCTATACCCACCATGAACGCTGGCTCGCCATGCTGGAGGATCTCATCGATCTCTTCGCCCGACGGGCCCCGGTTCCGGACGACAGGGAGTTTCCGAGTGTCCGCCCTCGTCTTGAAAGGTACGACTATCCGCAGCATCTCCTTGCTGGCGCCTGGCTGGAGGCGGCACGGTTGGATCAGCTCCGAAAGGATATTGACGCCTCCGGGTCCGAGCGCGTGCGCTACATCTGTCCCTGGTTCGACGCCGCAGAGGTACGTCGGGAGTCCATCGACCTGATCTTCTCCCAGGCGGTCATGGAGCATGTCACAAATCTTAAAGAAGCTTACCAGGCGAGTTTCGAGTGGCTGAAAGCCGGCGGATTGGCCTCGCACATTATTGATTTTCGCAGCCACGGAGTGTCGGAGGCCTGGAATGGGCACTGGCGCTATCCGGAGCGCCTGTGGAGTCTGGCGGTGGCCCGGCGGGAGTTCACCATGAACCGCGAGCCGTTGAGTACCCACCTCAATCTGGCCCGCCGCAGCGGATTCGAGATCGTGCATTGCCAGAAGGAGGTCCGTGGGGACGGTCTGCCGCGGCAGCGGCTGGCGCGACCGTTCCGTGATCTCACGGATGAAGATCACCGGGTGAGCGGAACGCACCTCATCCTCCGCAAGCCCGGTCCCGCGCCGTGAGCGGCTGCCACACCCCGCGCGCGCGCCGGACATCGACCTGCGTGCGGATCATCACCACCCTCCGGCATAGTAAGATTGAATGGAACGTTTCCCCTCCGGCTCCGATCCGGTGCCGCATGGGATCGGGTCTCAAATTTTACAGAGAAACAGGATGCAGCACCGCCGAGTGAGAGCGCTTCCGACCCTCGTGGTCGCCATGGTAGGGGCCCTGTTCCTTGCCCGTTGTGACGACTGGTCGCCTGTCGAGGTGAGCGTGGAGACCATAGGCCGGGGCAGGGTCGAGCGCACCATTATCAACAGCAAGGCGGGCACCGTAAAGGCGCGGCGGCGGGCCAACCTGAGTCCCGAGATCGGCGGGCGCGTGGCCTTCATCGGCTTCCGCGAGGGAGAGCGCGTTTCCAGGGGCGACGTGCTCCTGCGTCTCGACGATCAGGATCTCCAGGCCGGCGTGAAGCTGTCCGAGCGCGAGCACGAGGCGGCCATGGCCACCGAGATGCAGGTGTGTCTGTCCGCCGAGCTGGCCGGTCGAGACTTGCAGCGCAATCATGAGCTCAGCCGTGACAACATTGTCTCCGAGGAGATGCTCGATCAGCTCGAGAGCCGCCGCGACGCGGAACGCGCCGCCTGTGACGCGACCCGAGCCAACACCCGCCGCTCCAGCGCTGCAGTGGAGCTGGCCAGGGCTCGGCTTGCCAAGACAGTCCTGCGAGCGCCGTTCGACGGTGTGGTGGCGGAGGTCGGGAGCGAGCTCGGCGAGTGGGTCACGCCTTCCCCGCCGATCATGGCGGTGCCGGGAATTCTGGATCTGATCGATCCTTCATCCATTTATGTCAGCGCGCCCGTTGACGAGGTCGACAGCGCGAGCATCCAGGCCGGTCTCCCAGCACGTATCACGCTGGATCCCTATCCCGGACAGGCCCTGGAGGGGAAGGTCGTGCGCGTGGCTCCGTACGTACTCGACATCCAGGAGCAGAACCGCACGGTCGAGATCGAGTGTGATTTCGTCAACCTGGAGATCAATACGCGACTGCTGCCAGGCACATCCGCCGATGTGGAGATCATCCTGGAAGCGCACGACGAGGTCCTGCGCGTGCCTGCGCACGCCCTTCTCGAGGGGGATCGCGTCCTGGTGCTCGAGGATGATCACCTCGAGGAGCGGCAGCTGGAGATCGGCCTCAAGAACTGGGACTACGCCGAAATCCTTGGCGGCCTCTCGGAAGGGGATCGCGTGGTCGTGTCGCTCGACCGGGCCGAAGTCAGGGCCGGCGCCCGCGCGGTTGCGAAGCAATGATCGAGCTGCAGGGAGTGACCCGGGTGTTCAACGTCGGCGACACTCAGGTGCGCGCGCTCGATGGCCTCGATCTCAAGGTCGATCCCGGAGACTATCTGGCGATTATGGGTCCCTCCGGATCGGGTAAGTCGACCCTCCTGAACATACTGGGATGCCTCGATCGTCCCTCGTCCGGGACCTACCGTCTTGACGGGCGTGAGGTCGGAACACTGTCCGACAATGACATGGCTGATGTTCGCCTTCACAAGATCGGGTTTGTCTTTCAGTTCTTTCACCTGGTTCCCCGTCTGACGGCTCAGGCGAACGTCGAGCTGCCAATGGTGTTCGCGGGTCTGGCGCCGTCCGAGCGCGCGAAGCGGGCCCGCGAAGCCCTGGGCACCGTTGGCCTCTCGGGACGCGCTAACCACCGGCCGCCCCAGCTCTCGGGAGGCGAGCGCCAACGCGTGGCACTCGCCCGCGCCACGATCATGGGTCCCGCGCTGCTGCTCGCCGATGAGCCGACCGGTAACCTGGATCGTGCCTCCGGCAGGGAGGTCGTGGAACTTCTGGAACGGATGAACGCGCGGGGCCTGACGCTGATCGTGGTGACCCACGACCCGGAGCTCGGCCAGCGGGCGCGCCGCCTGTTGCGGCTGGTCGACGGCCGGCAAACGAATGAGAGCGTTTGATTTCCTTTACTATGCGGCTGGCTCGCTGCGCGGACACCGCCTGCGCACCGTGCTGACGCTGCTCGGGACCGCCGTAGGCGTGGCGGCGGTCATTCTTCTCACAGCTCTGGGAGAAGGTGCCCGCCGTTACGTGCGCAACGAGTTCGCCGCCGTTGGAAGCAACCTGCTGATTGTTCTGCCGGGAAAAATTGAAACCAGCGGTGCAGCGCCGATCTTCGGAGGCACGCCGCGCGACGTGACGCTCGCCGATGCCGAGGCGCTGGTGCGCCGCTCCCCCCGGGTGAGACGCGTGGCGCCGATATCTCTCGGACAGGCGCCGGTCGGATACCGCGAGCGCGAACGACAGACCACGGTGATCGGCTCGACGCCCGATCTCCTCGCGATACGGCGCCTCGCCGTGGGCGCCGGCCGGTTCCTGCCCGACGTGGGCACCGAACGGGGCGGCCCGGTCTGCGTCATCGGGCGCACGATTCAGCGTGAGCTGTTCAGGACCGAGAACCCCCTGGGCAAGACCCTGCATATTGGTGACTGGCGCTTCCGGGTGATCGGGGTGATGGCCGACAAGGGGGAGTCGCTCGGTATGGACATGGATGACGTCGTCATTATCCCCGTTGCCACGGGGCTGCGCGTTTTCAACCGCACTTCCCTGTTCCGTATCCTGGTCGAGGTGAGGACCCATGAACAGATCCAGGACGCGCGCCGTGACGTGATCGCCATTTTCATGCAGCGCCATGAGGGCGAGGAAGATGTCACCGTCATTACACAGGATTCAGTCCTGTCTTCGCTCGACAAGCTTCTCATCACGCTGACGTTCGCCCTGGGAGGTATCGCCGCGGTCAGCCTGGCGGTGGCGGGACTGGGTGTCATGAACGTCATGCTGGTGGCGGTGAGCGAGCGCACATCGGAGATCGGCCTTCTCAAGGCCCTCGGCGCCACTCGGGGTCAGATCGGGACGGCCTTTCTGGCAGAGGCGGCACTGCTCTCGTCGGCCGGGGGAGCAATTGGCCTGGCGGTCGGTTACGCGGGGGCCGGTGCTCTGGGACGCATCTATCCGGCACTGCCCGCGACCCCTCCGCCCTGGGCGGTGGTCTCGGCGGTGGTTCTGTCGGCCGGTGTGGGACTGATTTTTGGGGTCGTGCCAGCGCTCCGTGCCTCCCGCCTCGATCCGGTGGCGGCGCTGGGCCGGCGTTGAGGGAAACGGAACCGAAATCATGCGATCCGGCGATCTGATCCGTCTGGCCATAACCACCCTGTGGGCTTACCGCCTGCGCTCGGTGCTGAGCATGGCGGGAGTGGCGATCGGTATCGCCGCGGTGATCCTGCTGACCTCGATCGGCGAAGGAACGCGGCGGTTCGTCCTGGACGAGTTCACGCAGTTCGGCACCAACCTGATCGCCGTCAACCCAGGAAAATCTGAAACCACGGGTGTGCCGCTGGCGCTAGCGGGGACGACGCGCGATCTGACGATCGAGGACGCCGAGGCCCTGCGACGCCTGCCGGGCGTCGAAGCGGTGGTGCCGATGGCTCTGGGCTCCGCCAGGGTCGAGCACCGGAATCGCGGGCGTGATGTGTTCATCTACGGGGTCACCCAGGATGTGCCCCGGGCGTGGCAGTTCGAGATCCGCCAGGGGCGCTTTCTTCCCGGCGGCGACCCGCGCCGCGGCAGCCCTGTCGTTGTGATGGGGCCAAAGCTCAAACATGAGCTGTTCGGAGACGACAGGGCGATTGGCGAGCGCGTGCGCATCGGCGGGCGCTCGTTCAGGGTCATCGGTATTCTGACGTCAAAGGGACAATTTCTCGGGTTTGATCTCGATGATTCAGCCTACATACCCGTGGCCGTAGCGCAGGCTCTCTTCAACCGCCGTGATCTGATGGAGATTGATATCCTGTACGCTTCGAGCCGCACGTCGGCCGCCATGGCGGACGACGTGCGGCGCGTGCTCATGGAGCGCCACGATGACAAGGAAGATTTCACCATCACCACGCAGGATTCGATGCTCGAGCTCCTGAACCGTGTCCTCGGAGTCGTGACGGTGGCGGTCGGTGCTATCGGAGGTATCTCGCTCCTGGTCGGTGCGATAGGCATCCTGACCATGATGTGGATCGCGGTAAACCAGAGGAGCTCCGAGATCGGGCTGCTCCGGGCTCTCGGGGCGCGGAGAGGACAGATCCTGGGGTTCTTTCTGGTCGAGGCATCGCTCCTGTCGACCGTGGGTGGCGTGATCGGCGTGGCGGCCGGAATGGGCGGGGCCCTGATCCTGCGTGCTCTGCTGCCGGGACTACCCGTTCACACGCCGATGGGTTATGTCGTGGCCGCCGTGATGCTATCGTTGGTCGTCGGGCTCGCGAGCAGCGTGCTGCCCGCGAGGCGCGCCGCCGGCTTTGACCCGGTCGAGGCGTTGCGCGCGGAATGAGGAGGGTGGCCGTTGGGTAGATCTGCATGAGCGATGCGAGAGAGAGCCGGCTGATCTATGACGGCCGGGTGGTGAAGCTGAGCCTCGAGCGGGTCCGCCTACCGAACGGCAATGAAACCGAGCTGGAAGTCATCCACCATCCGGGAGCCTCCGCAGTGCTGCCGCTGGTGAATGATAGGGAAGTGCTCCTCATCCGCCAGCACCGGCACTGCGCCGGCGGTGCCATCCTTGAGGTGCCTGCCGGAAAGCTCGATGCGGGAGAGTCTCCCGATGTCTGCGCTCTGCGGGAGGTGGAGGAGGAGACGGGATACCGGGCCGGCAGGCTGATCCCGCTAGGCTGGATCTGGACCACTCCCGGATTCACCGATGAGAAGATTTATCTCTTCGCGGCCACCAACCTTACACCTGGCAGGCAAAAGTTGGACCCGGACGAGGTTCTGGAGGTGGAGCGCGTCGATCTCGAGGACGCCCTGAAGCGCGCCGCTACCGGAGACATCCACGATGCCAAGTCGATCGCCACCCTCTTCAGAGCCGATCGAGCCCGCCGGGAAGGTGCCCTGTGAGACGGCAGCCGGGAATCAGCCGAACCTTGCGAGCAGGGAGATTCCGATGATGAGGTAAAGTACGTTCGCGACACCGACGAGCAGAAAACCGTCCGGGAAAACCTTGGCGTCGGTGAGCTTGACGATCAGCACGTACATAAGAACCGTGGCGACCAGAATCTTCATGAGAGCCCCCAACGGAAGCAGTACAACGGCGAGCGTGGGGAGCGTCACGATTGCCAGGAATTGCACGAGCCCGCAGGAAACTCTGGTGATCATCATGGAACCGAACATCGAGATTGCCCAGTTGAGTTCGCTGAGCAGAAAGAGCTTGAGCAGGTCACCTTGAGACATCACAACCAGCTCTCTGGAACAGATTTGAGTGCCTGCCTGCAACATAGTGACTCGTGGGTGGGAAACAACTTTAGGGG
Source organism: Acidobacteriota bacterium (assembly GCA_027295505.1). Lineage (GTDB taxonomy): Bacteria > Acidobacteriota > Polarisedimenticolia > JAPUKU01 > JAPUKU01 > JAPUKU01. The sequence continues at coordinate 5,237 of JAPUKU010000145.1, read as the reverse complement.
TGTCAGGAATCTGGCGTTTCTCTTCATGGCGAGCGGTGTTGTGGCCTGCGCGAACGCAGGCAGCGGGGGTGCCGGGTTGGGAGCCGATTCGGGTGGAGGAGTCAAGCACCAGATCCTTGCCGAGTATCTCGACTCCCAAGACGATTTCCCGAAACTGCGCTTTTACGACAGCGGGCTCGTGTCGATGAACGATCGGTGTCCGGTGCGGCGGACTCGATTGAGCGCGAAGATGCCGGCCGCCTACGTCAACGGACGCCCGATCGGCTTCTGCTGACCACCTTGCGCGAGGACCTTCGTGCAGGGTCCGGCACGGTTCTTGAGGGATCTGAAGATATCGCTCTCCTGCGCGGTGATTCCCGGCACGCTGGCCCGGCTGGACGCCGATCACAGGGAGTTCGTCAACTATGAAACCTATTATTTCTCCTCGCTGGACGCAAAGACGAGCTTTCTCGCGCAGGCGCATCGATACACTGGACCGTTGACGGATCCCGTGACGCTGGAGCGGTTCCGCCCCGGGGAGGATTCGCCGAGGCGCCGTCACGCCGGACGCCTGTTTTACTTCACCAGCGAGTCGACCGTTCTCGAGTTCGATGACGCGCCGGCGCTTTACTCGACTCCAAGGCTTGCCATGAGAGAGCTGAAGTCGCTGGAATCCAGATTCGAATTGCCGTGATCAACAGTTCAAACATAGACGGAGGCTGGTATGGCCAGGGTACTGATTACCGGGACGAATAGAGGAATTGGGCTGGAGCTTTGCCGCCAGCTCAAGGCACGGGGGGACGAGGTCATTGCGACCTGCCGTCAAAGCTCCCCGGAGCTGGAGGGACTCGGAGTAACCGTTCACACGGGGATCGATGTCGGGGAGGACGCCCCGGTGGAGAAGCTCGCCCGGGCGCTCGAGGGCGTCAAGCTGGAACTATTGATCAACAACGCGGGCATTGGGTCGGAGGAAACGCTCGACGATCTCGGTTTCGATCGTATCCGGCGGCAGTTCGAGGTCAACGCGTTGGGCCCTCTCCGGGTGACCGCCGCACTTCTTGGAAATCTCCAGAGAGGATCCACGGTCGCCATCATCACCAGCCTCATGGGTTCGCTCGCCGACAACGGATCGGGGGAATCGTATGGCTACCGCATGTCGAAAGCTGCAGTGAACATGGCGGGGGTCAGCATGGCCCATGACCTGCGCGAGCGGGGCATCACCGTTCTGCTCCTGCACCCGGGCATGGTCGCCACCGAGATGACAGAAGGGCAGGGAATTCCGGTCGAGGAGTCAGTGCGTGGCCTGATCGGTCGCCTCGAGGCGCTCGGTCAGAGCTCATCCGGCACATTCTGGCACGCCAACGGCAAGCCTCTCGAGTGGTGAACCGCTCAGAGTGCGTCCTGGAGCCTGCAGTAAGCGAGGTAAGCGGGGGCGGTTAGCTTGCGCAACGAATAGAGGGGGAAACGGCGCAGTGGAGAGCGGTTGAACGGCACGTCATCATAGTCGTGGCGGCCGAGCAGGTTCCCGGCCAGGATCTTTCCGCACAGTGTGGCCACGCCCACACCGTGCCCCGAATATCCCATTGAGTACCAGACCTGCGGCAGATCCTTTAGCCGGTCGATCCGGGGAGAGCGATCGAACGTGTACCCCAGGAGTCCATACCAGCGGTGGCTGATGCGCAAGCGGCCGCGCAGAGAAGGGAAAACCCAGCCGATTGCTTCCTCGAGCTGGTCGTACATGCCGCGGTTCTCCCACTCTCCATAGTCGGCGCGACCCCCGAACACGATGCGCCTGTCATGCGTGGGGCGGAAGTAATAAAGCATGATCTTGGTGTCGTAACAGGAGCAGCGGCTTTTCCAGCCGATCGACTCCCAATCCGCATCCGAAAGAGGCTCGGTAGCAACCACGTAAGAGCGCAGTGGGTAGTACCGTCCCTCGAAGAAACGGTGGAGGTTTCCGGTATAGCCGTTGGTGGCCACGATGGCCTCATGGGCCCGGATCTCACCTCCCTCAGTGCGGATGACGATGCCCCGGGCGTTTCTCCCACCTCCCCGCGACCGTGCAGCAGCGATCGACGAAACCGAAGAGCGTTCGTAAATGGGCACACCCAGAGAGCGGACCACTGAGCCCAGTCCGTGCACGTACTTTCCGGGATGGACATGGGCGCTCTGCGGATCCAGGAAGCCCCCGAAATAGGAGGGGGCGTTCATCTGCTCGCGCAGGGCTGCCTGATCGAAGTACTCGCAGGGATAACCCAGATCGCTCAGAACCCTGGCGGACTCTTTCAGCGTTGGCAGATGGCGCCTCGAGTGTGCCAGACACATTTCCCCCGAGCGCTCGTAGTCGCATTCGATCCGGTTTTCACGCACCAGATCCTCGACAATTTGCACGCTCTCCCTGCCGATCTCGCAAGCGCGGCGAAAGCCCTCCACTCCAAACCGGCGCATCTCCCGCTTGAAGCGTCCGGGGTGAAGCGCGCCGATGATGCCACCGTTCCTTCCGCTGGCCCCAAAGCCGATTCGCTCCGACTCCAGAACCACGACCTTCACTCCCTCGCGGGCCAGGTGGTAAGCAGCGGACAGGCCAGTGTACCCGCCGCCGATCACCGCTACGTCTGTCTCCAGCGAGGTCTCCAGGCGTGGACCGGGCTCTCCCCATTCGACCTGATCCCACCATAGAGGGAGGCGTTCGGTTGCAAGATTCGGGTCCGGAAGGCTCATTGCGTCAGCGACATCGAAGGGGCAAGGACCGTATTCTACACCGGCGGTGCTCCCGGAGCGGTGGCCGTTCGTTTGACTGACATCTACGACACGGCTGCGTGCTAGAATGTGCAGTCCGTTGAATCCTGGCCAAAGGCCGATTGAGCGGTACGGGTGCACAGCCCGTCCCCCCCGGGAAGTGCTCCACCGGCCGTGTCTTTACTGAAATAGTGAAGATCCACGAATACCAAGCTAAAGAGATTCTCAAGCGCTACGGTGTCGATATGCCGCGCGGCGAGGTTGTGAGCACCGCTGCCGAAGCGCGTGCGGCTGTCGAGCGCCTCGGTGGCCGGGTCGTGCTCAAGGCCCAGATTCATGCGGGTGGCCGCGGCAAAGGCGGAGGGATCAAGGTCGTTAGCAGCCCGGACGAGGCGGAGTCTGCCGCCGGCACGCTGCTGGGATCGATGCTGATCACTCCGCAGACGGGCCCGGAAGGCAAGCCAATCGGCCAGCTCCTGATCGAAGAAGCTCTCGAGATCGAACGCGAGATTTATCTGGGCGCCACCTTCGACCGTACGACCGAAGCTCCAGTGGTCATCGCCTGCGCGGAGGGCGGGGTCGAGATCGAAGTGGTGGCGGCGCGCAATCCCGCGCTCATTCTGCGCGAGACGGCCGATCCGATCATCGGCTGGCGCACGTTTCAAGCGCGCAAGCTGGCGTACGCACTGGGAGTTGATAACAAGCAAGCGGGGGTGATCAGCCGCATCATCTCGGGACTGTACGCCGCTTTCTGGGAGAATGACGCCTCGCTGGCGGAGATCAACCCTCTGGCGATCACCGGTGACGGCCGCGTCGTGGCTCTCGACGCCAAGATGAACTTCGACGACAACGCCCTGTTCCGCCAGCCAGGGATCCGTGAGCTGCGTGATACAACGCAGGAAGAGCCTCTGGAAGTGGAGGCCTCCGAAGCAGGTCTGTCTTACATCAAGCTTGACGGTTCCGTCGCCTGCATGGTCAACGGTGCCGGCCTGGCCATGGCGACGCTCGACATGATCATGCTCGCCGGTGAGCGGCCCGCCAACTTTCTCGATGTGGGCGGCGGTGCCTCGGCCGAGCAGGTGGCCAAGGCGTTTCGCATCCTGGTGGGCGACTCGCGCGCCCGCGCCGTGCTCATCAATATTTTCGGCGGCATTATGCGCTGCGACGTGCTGGCCCGGGGCGTCGTCGAGGCGGCCCGGGAGGTCGATGTGCGCCTGCCGGTCGTGGTGCGCCTGGAGGGCACCAACGCAGGCGAAGGACGCCGCATCCTTTCGGAGGCGGGGCTCTCGTGGGAAGTGGCCTCCAGCTTTGAAGAGGGTGCGCGTGCGGTGGTCAGGTTGGCGCGGGGGAAATCATGAGCATCCTGGTCGATTCGGGGTCGCGCATCCTGGTGCAGGGCCTGACGGGCCGCGAGGGATCGTTTCACACCGAACAGATGGTGGCGTACGGGACGCGGGTGGTGGCTGGCGTGACTCCTGGAAAGGGGAGAAGCCAGCATCTGGGTATCCCGGTCTACGACACCGTGGAGGAGGCGGTGCGTGAGCAGGGTGCGAACGTTTCGATCGTCTTTGTGCCGCCGGCCTTTGCGGCGGACGCCATCCTGGAAGCCGCCGATGCCGGCCTACCGCTCGTGGTTTGCGTCACCGAGGGGATTCCGGTACGTGACATGATCGCCGTGTCGTCCTATCTACGCCCCAGATCAACCCGTCTGGTGGGCCCGAACTGCCCCGGCCTCATAACACCCGAGCAATGCAAGCTGGGTATCATGCCCGGACACATTCACACGCCGGGTCCGGTCGGAGTCGTGTCGCGCAGCGGCACGCTCACCTACGAGGCGGTCTACCAGTTGACCCAGCGTGGTGTGGGCCAGTCGACCTGTATCGGAATCGGAGGAGATCCGATCATTGGCACGCAGTTTATCGATGCGCTCGAGCTTTTCAACGCGGATTCCAAGACCGAAGCCGTGGTTCTGATTGGAGAGATAGGAGGCAACGCCGAGGAGGACGCCGCCGAGTACATCCGATCCCACGGGCGCAAGCCGGTTGTGGCTTTCGTGGCAGGCCGCATGGCTCCGCCGGGACGCCGCATGGGGCACGCCGGAGCGATTGTCTCCGGAGGCAGCGGTGCAGCGGAGGACAAGATCCGGGCTCTGTCCGAAGCCGGTGTGCGGGTCGTTGAGAGCCCGGGCCAGATTGGCGACACGGTGGTCGAGGTGTTGGCGAAAGGAGGGGGCCATGGCCGAGCGCACTGAAATCAGGCTCGCTGGATCGGCTGACCAGAATCTTGCCCTGGCTGGGGTCATCCTGGCCGAGGCGGCAGCGATCTACGAGAACAAGTACGCCACACAGAGCCAGTCTTACGGTCCGGAGGCACGCAGCGGAGCATCCAAGGCTGACGTCATCATCAGCGCCGAGGTGATCGAGAGCCCGCGCGCCATGAACGTGAACTTCCTGCTGGCACTTACGGATGACGCATGCCGGCGATACGTGGACGAGCTGTCCGAAGGGGGGACGCTCTTG
>JAPUKU010000144.1 GCA_027295505.1 Acidobacteriota bacterium | reverse complement strand
GCTGCCATAGCCTCCAGAGTCTTTTTCTCACGGATTTCCCACTGTCGCTTCGTGCTGAGCCAGTCCTCGAAGGCTTCGACGCGACTGGGCACATGATCGAACTCTTCGGCCTTGCCGGTCTTTGTTTTTATGCTCTCCTTCAGAAATTCCTCAGGATCGGCCCCAACGTCGGTGTAGCCCGGCCTCATCCAGTTCTTGAGTACGATAGAGGGCTCAGGACACTCGGATTCTTTGGGCCGCCCGACTTTGAAAATGTAGTTACCACTCGTCACTTCAGGCGCCGGTTCTCCCAACGAACCCTCAGCCTGACTCAGAAGATGTAAATTGCCGAAATCCTGACCACGCACAATTGTGGAAAAGCGGGGAAGCCGATCCAACCAGAAAAGCCATTTGTACTGGCTGATCTCAATGTCTGGAGGAGTCTTGATACGGTTTAGCTCACCCAAGTATTTGAAGACTCGCTTAATCTTTTTTCGTGCTTCTTGTAAGTTGAACTTTCTGGCCATTGATTTGTTTTGTAGAGTGGCCCGGCAGTCGTCGGAGAACCCTTCAACGCCGAGCCCGTTGTGGTCTACTAGAACGATGTCAGCGAAGGTACCGAGGTACAACACTGGAGTTTTCCTATAAGCCAGCCTCGCCCGTAGCCACTCGTTAGGCTGCTCAACGAGCGCCCCAATGGCCTCCCGGAATGTCCCCCCCTATAAGAGGAGCCGCTCCATGATGCAGCGCCCACTTCGAGAAAATCGGTGCTTGGAGGATCGGTGGTTTGTCGTCGCCCTGCTCGCCGCCCTCGTGGCCGTTGTCACACCGCTCGAGCCAGTGGCCGGGCAGCAGGACGGCCCTGGAGCGATGGCGTTGCGGGAGGCGGCTCCAGCAGAGTGGCTAACCTACGGGCGAGACCAGGCTGAAACGCACTACAGCCCGCTCGATCGGATCACCTCCGACAATGTCGACCGGTTGGGACTCGCGTGGAGTTGGGAGATCCCCAAGACGGGAGCCAGGCTCGAAGCGACGCCGCTGGTTTCGGAGGGCGTGATGTACGCGACGGGACCGCACAGCTTCGTTTTCGCCCTCGATGCCCGCACGGGAGAGAAGAAATGGCAGTGGGACCCGGGGATTCCCGATGAGCGGCAAGGGGGCCCGAGCGTCTGCTGCGGAGACGTGAATCGCGGGGTCGCGCTCTACGGAAACAAGGTGTTCGCGGGGCTGTTGGACGGAAGGCTGGTGGCGCTGAACAACGAAACCGGCCTGGTGGAGTGGGTCGTTCAGACAACGCCACTTGGACAGGATTACAGCATCACCGGGGCCCCGCGAATCGCCAACGGGAACGTGATCATCGGCAACGGCGGTGCGGAGTACGGCGTCCGCGGCTACGTCACGGCCTATGATGCCGAGACCGGGGACCAGGCCTGGCGCGCCTACACGGTCCCCGGCAATCCAGCGGACGGATTCGAGAACGAGGCAATGCGGGCGGCCGCGGAGACGTGGACCGGTGAGTGGTGGGTGGTCGGCGGCGGGGGCTCGGCCTGGGACACGTTCGCCTATGACGCGGAGGCCAATCTGCTGTATGTGGGCACCGGCAACGGTGCCCCCTGGAACCGCGACATACGTAGCCCGGGTGGCGGCGACAACCTCTACCTCTCCTCGATCCTCGCCCTCGACGCGGACGATGGCGAGTTGGTGTGGCACTATCAGACCACGCCAGGCGACGACTGGGACTATACGGCCACCCAGCCTCTGATGTTGTTGGATCTGACGATCGACGGGCGCGAGCGCAAAGTCATCGTTCAGGCACCCAAGAACGGCTTCTTTTTCGTCATCGACCGTCTGACGGGGGAATTCATATCCGGACAGCCCTACACGGACGCGCTGACATGGGCGTCGGGAATCGACCAGCAAACGGGGCGGCCCATCGAGACGCCCGAGGCCCGCTACGGCACGAACCGCCAGGGGGCCTGGCTGTCGCCCGGTCCCTTCGGCGCACACAACTGGCGCCCCATGGCGTGGAATCCGGCGACCGGCCTCGTCTATCTGCCCGCCCAGAACAACCAGGCATACTACGAGATGGTCACGGACTTCCGGTACACGCTGGGACAATGGAACACGGGCACCACCATCCGGGGCGGTGGCGGCCCTCGGCCGGACCGGCCGGAGTTGACCGGTCCCAGGACGCTGCTCGTGGCGCGAGATCCAGCGACCAACACCGAGGTCTGGCGCGTTCCGTCCCAGGGAGGGAACGGCGGAACTTTGTCGACCGGGGGAAACCTGGTGTTCTGGGGATCGGGAACCCGACTCGTCGCCCACGACGCGACAACGGGAGAGGAGCTGTGGGAGGCCGAGGTCGGGGGCGGCACCGCCACACCCATGACGTACGAGCTCGATGGTGTGCAATACGTGTCGATCGCGGCGGGAAGTACCTCTCAGGGGCCGCGGATGTGGACGTTCGTCCTGGGCGGGGCGTAACCCCGATAGAAGTGTCGTAGCGGGCCAGAAGCAAGGACCTACCAGGGCAACTCCTGGATGGCGAACCAGGGAATGATGTCGATGTCCGATCGCTTGTGACGCTCCGCTCCACCATATACGAGCCTCGGCCGATAGGTCAGGTGTGGAAGTTTCGCCTCCAGCTCTTCGCCCAACCGATCGAGCGAACGGAAGAAGTCCGACGCGGTGGTGGCACCCGACTTCACCTCCGTGGCGGTCAGGGTTCCC
>JAPUKU010000143.1 GCA_027295505.1 Acidobacteriota bacterium | reverse complement strand
GCCGCTCGAGGCGCTGCAGCGCTTCATCGACATGGCCCAGCCGGCTGTCGATCTCGACGGCTGCCACTTCGAGCGTGATGGGATGCCGGAGAACGGTTATTCCGTCCTTCAGGCCACGCGACGCCTCGTCGAGGTACTCGTCTCCCGCCCGCGCCAGCGCCCGGGAACGCCCCAGGTAGAAATCGGGTGGGGGAATCCGGCCGCGCGCGATAAGAAGGCGAATGGCTTCGGAGTAGTCTCCGGCAGCCTCCAGAGGCTGGTTCTGCTGGAGACGGGCTGCGGCGCGCAGGCCCAGGGCATGCGGATCGCCGGAGTGGTGCTTGATATAGGAGTCAAGGTGGGTCAGGGCGAGGCCGGCCTCACCCGCATCGAGCCACATTCTCCCCACGTAAAGATCGATGCGCGTGCGATCCGGATCGAGGCTGCGGCTGTGCTCAAAGTCCTCGAGCGCAGCGTCCAGAGATCCGAGATTTCGGTGGAGTTCCGCTCGCTTCAGGTACAGATCGGCTTGATGCGGATCGCCGGCAATGCGCCGTGAGAGATCCTCAATCTGTTTGTCGACAGCGACGTGAGCCATTGCCGCGGAGCCGAGGCAGAGTAGTGCGAACAGGGTGGGAACTCGCCCGTCGAATTTTGGCCGCAGGCTCATGTGGATTTGTTGGAATTCTCCTTGAGAGGAATTTACCGCGGTCGTGCGATCCTGTCCACCGGCACGCGTGAGTGCGAAGGTCAGCAGGATGGGGGAGTGCGAAAACCCGGGCGCTCCATCAGAGCCCAGAAGCTCAGCGCCAGGAGATCGGGCCATACCGTGCGTCCGTGCCGGTTGAGGAAGCTCATCCAGCGCCGCATGCCGTGTCCGCGTGGAGGGTAGTAGGCTCTCTCGCGCACGACGCGCAGGCCCGGTCGGGTGCGCGCGAAGCGCCGCGCGTCCGAGAAGCCGAAGGTCCACTTGTGTCGCTCGGCCGGCGCCTCTTCCGGGAGGCCGTAACGGCGCGGCAGCCCGCGGCCCACCAGAAATGCCCAGCGCTGCGTGAGCTCGTGGGCGTTGGGCAGGCTGATCAGCACCCAGCGCCGGCTGATACGGGCCATCTCGGCACAGATCTCGTGCGGCCGGTCCAGGTGCTCGAGAACATCGAGGCACAGGATGGCGTCGAAGCTGGAGTCGGCGAACGGCAGCACGCCCGTGTCCAGATCGATTCGCACGTCGGTAGGGGCGCGTCGATCGGCGCCGATGTACTGGCCGCGGGCATGATCCGCCACGTGGCGCTCGCCACAACCGAGATCGAGAACACGGCCCTGTACGATCTCCGGAAAGTAGGCCGCGGCGTACGCGGCGCGCTCCCGGCGATCGCAGTAAAAAGTTGGCAGCATGCCTCGCATGTTAGCACGTGCAGTATGATGCACCTCCACGATGCGCCGACACCGTGAGACCAGGATCCTCCTCGCCTGGGCCGTGCTCGCAACGGTGCTGATCACTGCGCCGGTCGCTGTGCTCCTGCAGCAGAGCATTCTCATCGACGACACGTTCTACGCGCTCTCGGTTGCCCGTCACCTGGCGTCGGGAGAAGGCTCAACGGTTGACGGAGTGCACCGGACGAACGGCTACCAGCCCCTGTGGGTGTGGATCCTGTCGATCCTGACCGTGGCCGGCGGGCTGAGTCCGGACGGCACCGTGCGGGCAGCGCTGATCGCGTGCGCGCTCATCACGCTCCTGTGCGGCGTGCGCCTCGGAGGACTCGTGCGCCTCCTGGGGGGCAGCCGGAACGCCTCATTCATGGCGATCGTGCTGTGGCTCGCCAACCCGTACTTTCTACGAAGGCAGCTCAACGGCCTCGAGACCGTGCTGGCGGCCTGGTTGCTGATCGAGGCCGTGCGGGCCAGCCTGAGGTGCGAAATCGGGGCGCGGAAATCCGCGGGCGGGGGAAATGGATCCCGACCGTGGGGTGCCCCGCTGGCGGGTGAGCTTCGCGCCGGGCTACTGGCGGGGCTGGCCGCGCTGGCGCGGATCGACTTGATCATCGTGGCTCCGGGGCTGGCGCTACGGCGCCGCTGGGCCGCCGCCGCCGCCGCCATCCTCGTGCCGGCGCCCTGGCTCGTCTGGTGCTGGCTGCAGTTCGGACATCCGGTTCCCCTCAGTGGTGCCGCAACCCGGACGCTCTTCGGCATCCTTAACGATCTTCCCGATCAAACACTGCTATTGTGGGAATCATCGAACGTCTCCCTGACCTTCGCGTCGTTGTTCGGCCTGGCGTGGCCGGCCCAGGCCCTGCAGCGCGCCGGCCTGCCGGGAGCGCTCTCCTGGATCGTGGTGCCCGCGGCGCTGGCGGCTCTCTTCGGCATCCTGCTATCTGGCCGCGGAGCACGCGAGAGGATTGCGGCTGGCTGGGGTGCGGGCCGGCCACTGGCATGGTGGATTGTAGGGCTGGCACTCTATGACGCCGTCGCGTACGGGCTCCTTTACCCGGCCCCCTGGCACTTGAGCCGCTACCTTCTGCCCCTGCACGCGCTAGGTGTTGCTTGGATCGCGCTGCTCTACGACAAGACCGTCATTCCTGCCGACGGGGAGAAGGACGCGGCACGGCGGTGGATCGAGCGGCACCGGAGCCGCCTGTGGTGGTGTCTCTGGGCCACCGCCATGGTTGCGGCCACGGTGCCTTACTGGGTCGATATGACGGGTGGCCAGCCGCCGTCACTCCAGCTAGAGGTCGCCCGCTGGCTGAGAGAAGACGTGCGCTCTTCGTGGAGAGTCGGCATGGTTCAGAGTGGTGTGGTGGCTTACTACGCAGAGAGGCCGGTCATCAACCTGGACGGCAAGGTCAATCCGCAAGCGCTTCGTGCACTGCGCGAGCGCCGTATGGGAGCTTACCTCGAAGAAGAGAAGATCGATCTGTTCGGAGACTGGAACGATCTCGTGGAACGATGTGTGTTCGGCCGCGCCCGGCCCTTCCTGCGGCAGAATGTACGCCTTCTCGAGGCCGGTGTGGAGGCACCTCCTCCGCCGTTCGCGTTTTACCGCACCATGGATGAATGAGGCCGGCTGCGGGCTGGCGCCGCCCCGGGGCGCCGTCCATGTTACTCGTCTTCTTCGCGCAGCTTCTCCAGCACGGATAGATCTTCCAGGGTTGTCACGTCACCCAGGGTTTGAGAGCCGCTGGCGATGTCGCGCAAAAGGCGGCGCATGATCTTTCCGCTCCGGGTCTTGGGCAGGTTCTCGGTGAAACGGATCTCGTCCGGCCGGGCTATCTTGCCGATCTCCTTGGCGACATGTTCGCGCAGAGCCTTGTGCAGTTTCTCGGAGCCCTTCTTGCCGCCCTCGAGGGTCACGAAAGCGACGATTCCCTGTCCCTTGATCTCATCGGGACGACCCACAACAGCGGCCTCCGCCACATCGGGGTGGCTGACCAGCGCGCTCTCGACCTCCATGGTCCCCAGTCGGTGGCCGGAGACGTTGATCACGTCATCCACGCGCCCCATGATCCAGAAGTAGCCGTCCTCGTCCCGGCGCGCACCGTCCCCCGTGAAGTAGACTCCCTTGAGCTTTCCCCAGTACTCGCGCTCATAACGTTCCGGATCGCCGTAAATGGTGCGTAGCATCGACGGCCAGGGTTTGCGGATCACCAGGAATCCGCCCTGGTTGGGACCGACGCTCCTGCCCTCGCGATCAACCACATCGGCGACGATTCCGGGAAAGGGCAGCGTTGCAGAGCCGGGCTTGGTGGGCGTGGCCCCCGGAAGCGGGGTGATCATGATGGCACCGGTCTCGGTCTGCCACCATGTGTCGACAATGGGGCAACGCTCGTTGCCGATGACGCGGTGGTACCAGGTCCAGGCCGCAGGGTTGATCGGTTCCCCTACGGTGCCCAGGAGCCGTAGCGAACTGAGGTCGTGGCGTTTGGGCCATTTTTGCCCCCACTTGATAAACGCACGGATGGCGGTCGGGGCCGTGTAGAATACATTGACCTTGTTGCGGGCCACGATCTGCCATAGTCGGTCCGGCTGCGGGTGGTTGGGAGCACCTTCATACATCAGGCTCGTGGCACCGGTAGTAAGCGGTCCGTAGATGATGTACGAGTGGCCGGTCACCCAGCCGATATCGGCCGTACACCAGTAGGTGTCCTCATCCCGGATGTCGAACACCAGCTGGGTCGTGGCGTAGGTCCCCACCATGTAACCGCCCGTGTGGTGCACGACTCCTTTAGGTTTACCGGTGGTGCCGCTGGTATAGAGGATGAACAGCGGGTCTTCCGAATCGAGCGGTTCCGCCGGGCAATCGCTCGAAACCCCTTCGAGCGCTTCGTGCCAGTCGATGTCGCGGCCCTTTTCCATCGAAATCTCGTGCCGGGTGCGCCGCAGCACCACGACCTTCTCCACGCTGGGGGCGCCCGCTACGGCTTCGTCCACGCTGCGTTTGAGATCCACGATCTTTCCACGCCGGTAACCGCCGTCTGCGGTCACCACGATCCTGACCTGAGCATCATTCAGCCGGTCTTTCAGGGCTTCCGCGCTGAAGCCGCCGAACACCACGCTATGAACGGCACCAATGCGCGCGCAGGCCAGCAGCGCCACGGCAAGCTCCGGCACCATTGGCATGTACAGGCCGATGCGATCCCCTTTCTTGACACCCAGCGTCTTCAACACGTTCGCAAACCGACACACCTCGTAGTGCAGATCCTGATAAGTGAGCACGCGGCGATCCCCGGGCTCGCCTTCCCAGATGATGGCCGCCTTGTTGCGTCGCCATGTTGAGAGGTGGCGATCCAGGCAGTTATAAGAGAGGTTTGTCTTGCCGCCCACGAACCACTGCGAGTACGGCTCCTTCCAGACGAGCCCCTCCTTCCAGGGCTTGAACCAGTGCAGTTCCCGGGCGAAACGGCCCCAGAACTCCAGCGGATCGCGCTCCGCTTCCGCACAGAGACGCCGGTACTCATCCAGGCTCTTGACGCGCGCCCGCTTGGAGAACTCGGGAGATGGAGAAAAGATCCTTTTTTCCTTCAGGATCGAGGTAATCTCGGGCTCGGACATTGCGCGGAGCTCCTGGAAACGAAGGCCCGTACGCATTGGATTCGGCGCGGCGGGCGCTGTAAAGGGAAGTAGCGCGATTCTAGCCGAGTCCGCGAAATCGAGTCAAACCACGCGAAGTCGGTGGTCGCCTCCGGCGCTCTCGGAGGGAAAATCATTGACAGCCAAAATAATCCGGGTATTTTTAGGATGATTTGAACCCCAGCAGCGGTGGTCAAGAGATGGACAGCAAAGGAACACTAGAGCGCACTTGTCAGCAGATGGAGAACAAGTACGTGGTCCCGGACGACTTCAAGCGCCGGATTCGCGAGATTCTCCAGCCCCTCTTCCGACACGACCTCAGCGCGGATGAAATGTTCGCCATCGAGAAAGCTCTGGAGCGCACCTACGTGAGACACTCACAGCCGGTACCCGAGGGGGCGGATTGTGCACGGCCGGCGGCTCCATCAGAACATCTGGATTCCGGACAGAGCCAGCCTCCCTCCGATGGTGCCCTGGAGGCGGAGGTTCTCGCCACCGATCTTCCTGGTGAGCACGAGGAAAGCAAGTCAAAGAAGAGCGGTGGTGTTCTCCTGGTGCGAATCGACCCCAAGACGAAGACCGCGAGCCTGATGCGCATGTCGGCTGCCGACGTCAAGAAAGTCCTGAAGAACAAGGCGGCCTTCGCTGAGTTTCTCAAGGATCCCCAGGACGACGAAGAGACGATCCTCCACTGAGCCGTCCCGGCGTTCCGTTCGTCCTTTCCACCTCCCGAAAAACCCAGAGTATGAAAGTCTGCACCTCCGAGACCGGCCGGGTTTGACGCCTCCCTCGCGGCTCGGCTATAGTTTTTTGATCTTGGGGCTGTAGCTCAGCTGGGAGAGTACTTGACTGGCAGGCTACCCTCCGCCCTTTGTTTTCAATAACTTACAAGAGATTGAGCACGGAACCCCAGTAGTCCCTAAGTATCAGCAAACATTGACAGTGGGCAGTGGTCGTCAGGGGCACCAGGACACATGTGTGGACACAAGGAACTGAACTAGGAACTTCACCATCGGCGGCCCACCCGATTAG
>JAPUKU010000142.1 GCA_027295505.1 Acidobacteriota bacterium | reverse complement strand
TTTACTTTGTTAAGACCAAGAGCGCCAAGGCCCGAGCCGTTCCGATGACACTGAGGCTACGGGAGGCGCTCAGGAACCTTCCTATCAGCCACTCAGAGGCCGCAAGAGACTGGGTATTCACTCGGTACGGCAAACACATGCGTTGTATTCGCACAGCCTTTGCGAACGCAGTCAAGCGAGCGGGTCTCGGCCCCGATGTGACGTTCCATACCCTGAGACACACATTTGCATCGTGGTACGTAATGGCCGGTGGGGACATTTACCGGCTGAAGGATTACCTGGGCCACAGCGAGATCAAGATGACCATGAGGTACGCACACCTCTCCCCTTCTTACCGGAAGCAGGGCGTGGTCCACATGGGGCTCGACGGAAGAAATGGCGCTCGATCCGAACACCTATCGAACATCCCTGAGCCGGTTGAGTCTCAGTCAGTTATTTAAGCAGTATACTTCTAGCTCGTAACTTGTTTATTTACAACGCCACGCAGAGGGATGCCGAGCCGCTTCATCTTCTCGACGAGGGTCGTGCGCTTGATGTTGAGTCGATTGGCAGCTCGGGTCTTGACCCATCCGTTGTCCTTGAGGGCCCTGCAGATGATGCGCTGCTCGTACTCCCGGACCAGCTTGTCGAGGTCCACCTGCCCGTCAGCGACTTCAACTGCTTCGGGAGGTGGCTCCACGCTGCCGGCAATCTCCTCCGGTAGCAGTTCAACGCCCAGCACCCCATCCTGGGGCGCCAGAGCGACGCAGAGCTCGACCACGTTCTCGAGCTGGCGCACGTTTCCCGGCCAGGGATAGGCGCGCAACCGACACAGTGCGTCGCGGCTAAACTTCACCAATTCGCTACCGAGCTTCCCCGGATGCTTGTCGATGAAATGGCGTACGAGGAGGGGTATGTCCTCGCCGCGGTCCCGTAAAGGCGGCAGCTCGATGTTGATCACGTTCAGCCGGTAGTAGAGGTCCTCCCGGAACTCACGCCGGGCAACACTGTCCCGAATGTTGATGTTGGTGGCGGCGATGATGCGAACGTCGACGCGGACCTTGCGGGTGGAGCCAAGGGGCATGAGCTCACGTTCCTGCAGGACACGAAGCAGCTTCACCTGTAGGCCCGGACTCATGGTGGCGATCTCATCCAGGAACAGCGTGCCCCCGTCCGCCTGCATGAAGCAGCCCGGGCGATCGCTCACTGCATCGGTAAAAGCTCCTCGCACGTGACCGAAGAGCTCGTCCTCGAGAAGCGATTCCGGCAGCGCTCCGCAGTTCACGGCCACGAACGGGCCGTCGCTGCGGTCACTCCGGGTGTGGATGGCGCGGGCCACGAGTTCCTTGCCGGTACCGCTGGCCCCGGTAACGAGCACCGTGCTGCGCGTGGGGGCGATGCGCTCCACCAACTCCAGCATGCGCCGCATGGCGGAGCTTTCTCCGATGAGCAGGCCTCCGGGACCGTGGTCTACGAGCCTCTGGCGCAGGCGGTGGTCTTCGTGGCGCAACCGTGACTGTTCGAGAGCCTTGCGCACCACGAGTTCGACCTCCTCGAGCCGGAACGGCTTCACGAGGTAATCGAAAGCCCCCATCTTCATCGCCGAGATGGCACTGCCCACCGATGCGTGGCCGGTGATCATGATGACCGGCAGGCCCAGGTGCTGGCGGTGCAGGTCCTGCAGCAGCTGCAATCCGTCGATGCCGGGAAGCACCATGTCGAGGATCACGACCTCCGCCGGCTCTTGCTCGATGAGGCTCAGGGTCTCGACCCCGCTTGCCGCGGTGCGGACGCGGTGGCCGCCCCGCCCGAGAGCCTCGGTGAGCGTCATGCGGATGCCCGCATCGTCATCAACGACCAGAATCTGACTCATCCAGCTATTTCCCTTTGTCTTCCATCTTTGGGATGAGGTGTAGCAGGGGTGGCGTCGTGGAAGTCGGCTTCCCATCCTTTGCGGCGCCCGATGCGCGCGCCACCTCCGGGTCCTCCCATTCGCAGCTGTTCCGGATATGGGCATTGCCCACCTGCGTGAGCCTTTCGAGGGTCCCCCGCAGCTTCTCCTTCGGCCCCGGCAGCAGCAGGCTCACCGCTTCATAGTCGCTGCAATGGCTCCAGTCCTGGACACCCCACGATGAAAGCTGGCGGCCCAGCACCGCCGGAAGATCCCTTAGAAGACCCTGGTAGGCGGTTTCGCCATACTTTTGACGGTAAAGGCGTGCCCCATCCGGATCCGGAATCCATCGGCACAGGACCGGGTGTTGCTGTCTGGCTTCGGAAGGGGTTTCCGTATGGGTCTGGAACCGGGCGCGGCTCTCTTCGAGCAAGTTTCCGACCTGGCGCTCGAGTTCCTGGATCCCGAACGGTTTGGTCAGGTAAGCGTCGGCCCCACAGTCGAAGCCCCACTGGCGGGCCATCTCAGCCCGGCGTCCACTCACCAGGATGACAGGAACCCAGCGTCGCTTCGGATCATTCTTCAACGCGCGGCAGACCTCGTAACCAGTCTTACGAGGCATCATGACGTCCAGGAGCATCACATCGGGTGACTGTGCGAGCTGATCGAGAGCTTCCTGTCCGTCACGGGCCCGTAACACCCTGTATCCTCTCCAGTCGAACTGATGGCACAGAACATCTAGGAGCAAAGGGTCGTCGTCAGCTATCAAGATTGTGTGGTCCATTGTGCTCCCTCTGCGGCGGAGCGCTCCTCCGCTCTGCTGCTTTCTCCAACATCCTGGCGATCTGCTGTACGGCGCCCGCTATCACCTTGAGAATACCGGAGGCGCGCTGCGGGATTTTTCCGAGATGTCCCGATTCCAGAAGCTCCGACGCTCCCATCAGCGTGGTCAAGGGAGTGCGGAGGTCATGCATCAGTCCTGAGAGAATCTCGCCTTCCCGGGCAGAGCTGCCCTTGTACGGCAGTAGGAACGCTTCCCAGGCCTGTTCCTGAGCCAGGGGGCGGCAGACAAGAGCCAGTGTCTGTCCATCCCGGCCCGCCACCGGTGCGATACAGAATCCCTGACCGCTCTGGTGGCTCCACAGGTGCTCATCGAGAAGGCCGGGTACTCCGGGAAATAGCTCAGCAGGGCTGCGCCCCTCGAGATCGGATCCCAGAAGCCGGACGGCGTCATCGTTCCAGGCGGTAATCATCCCGTTGCAGGCCAGTCTTATTTCCGCTAGGGCCATCGGTCGGTCCTCACCTTGTAACAGGGAGCTAATCTATGGTCAGAAGAAGGGTTTTCAAGTTTTCGAGGGGAGGAATCAGGGTTCCCGGCGGCGCCCGGCGGCGCGGATCAGGAGGCCCCCTCGAATGACCGCTCCCAGGCCTATCCGGGCCTGGGGGCAGATGGCGTCTCCTTCGAAATGTCCGGGCTCCACGATCCGGATCCACTCATGGGCCCGGAGGGCTCCCTCAAGGGTGCCGTGTATCTCCACCCTCTCCGCCTCGACCTCGGCCTGGACCCGGCCGCCGGTGGCAACATTCAGACGGTCCCGTATGGCGACCTTGCCAACCACCAAGCCCTGGACCGTCAGCGGACCCGAGCCGCTGATGGTGCCATGGATGCGGGTGCGGGGGCCTATGATCGAGGGAGGCTGGACGACCTGGTTCCTCGAGAGCAGGCCAGGGCCCTTCGATTTGCTCTTATCGCCGTTCCTGAAGAGGGCCAAAGGGGTATGTTGATCAGGTGGAGCGGGCAACGGGGATCGAACCCGCGACTCCGAGCTTGGGAAGCTCGTACTCTACCAACTGAGCTATGCCCGCCCGAAAAATAGCGTTACCTAAGGATTCTAGGCCCCGTACCTTGGGGCCGTCAAGCGTCGGTTGTCCTCTCGATGCGACCGCCGCCCAGGACGATATCCCCGTCGTAGAAAACCGCTGCCTGGCCCGGCGTGATCGCCCGCTGGGGCTGGGTGAACTTCACCTGGGCCCTGCCTCCGGGCAGGGCTCGGATTACCGCAGGAGACGGATGGTGCGCGTGGCGGATGCGTACCCCGGCATGTGTGTCGTCTGACGGTGGCCTTCCTGACACCCAGCTCACGTCAGCAACTTCGAGCGATGCATGGCACAGATCCTGTTCCCGGCCGACCACCAGGCGATTTTCCTCTGCGTCGATGCGGCAGACGTACCAAGGGCCACCCGGCAGATTTCCCAGAGCCTTGCGCTGACCCACGGTGTAGCGCACCAGTCCCAGGTGAGTGCCTATCCGGTGTCCGTCGACGGTCGTGATCGCTCCCTCCTGCCCGAGCGCCTTCTCCCCCCTGCGGCTCATGAAGGTGAGCCGGTCCATGCTGCCGAGAAAGCACAGGTCCTGGCTTTCCGGCTTGTCTGCCACATCGAGCCCCGCCTGCCTGGCCGCCCTGCGCACTTCGCTTTTCAGCATTCCGCCGAGGGGAAAGAGAACTCGCTGCAGTTCGGCCTGGCCGAGGTTGTAGAGAAAATACGATTGATCTTTCCCCAGATCCCGGGCTCGGCGGAGACGCCGGAGGCCGCTGTGTGGATCGGTATCAATGCGGGCGTAGTGGCCGGTCGCAAGTCTCTCCGCCCCGAGGCGCAGGGCGGTATCGAGAAGCGCGCCGAACTTCAGGTAACGGTTGCACTCGACACACGGGTTTGGCGTCTCGCCGTTCAGGTACGCGCTCATGAACGGCTTCACCACGCGTGAAGAGAACTCCTGCTCGTAATCCAGGATGTAATAGGGGAAACCGGCCTTTCCGGCCACCCGTCGGGCGTCCCGGAAATCGCCGGGCGAGCAACAGCGACTCTCGGTGCCTCCATTGGCTCGCGAGTCCCAGAGCTGCATCGACACGCCGATCAGATCATGACCGTCCCGGCTCAAAAGCCAGGCGGCCACCGAAGAATCGACGCCGCCGCTCAGGGCCATGAGGGTGCTCATGCTCTTGCTTCCAGCCTCTCTCCCGTGACTCTGAGCATGCGTGCAGTGACCCGTTCCACGATGTTGACGGCCTGGTCAATTTCCGCGGCGGTCGTGCCGGCTCCAAGGCTGAAACGGATGCAGCTCCGGGCCTCAATGTCAGAAAGCCCCATAGCTTTGAGGACGTGGGAGGGCCGGCTCATGCCGGAGGCACAGGCGGCTCCGTGGGATACTGCCAGGCCTTCGAGATCGAACGCGACCACCAGACTCTGAGCCGGAAGCCCCCGGAACTGCACACAGCTGGTGTTCGGCAGCCGATCCACGCCTGCGCACAGGACCGTTGCTCCGGATACTAGCCGGCTTAGCTCCAGCTCTAGGCGATCGCGCAGCGCGCGCACCCTGTCGGGGCGGCGCCGGAGGTTGACCACAGCCGCTGAGAATCCGGCGCACAACTCCGGCGACTCGGTCCCGGCACGGCGCCGGCCCTGCTGGGCGCCTCCGGTCATCGGCGAGACGAACGGCACCCCTTCACGAATCAACAGCGCGCCGATTCCCTTTGGCCCCCCAAGCTTGTGCGCGGAGAAGGACAGAAGGTCCGCTCCGGTGCTCTCTAGACTGACTGGCGCATGGGGCAGCGCCTGGACGGCATCGATGTGGAAAGTGATCCCCCGGGGTCTCAGGAGACGTGCGATCGATGTAACGGGCTGAAGGATTCCGGTCTCGTGGTTCGCGGCCATGATCGAGACCATCGCGGTGTCGGGTCGCAACCGCTGCTCGAGTGCCGCGGGATCAACCCGGCCGCTACCATCCACTGGCACGACATCGACCTCGTACCCGCTCTCCGCGAGCGAGTGAGCGGTCTCGAGCACCGCGGGATGCTCCACAGCGCTGACCAGCAGGTGCCGCCGGCCATCCCGGAGGGAACGGGCTGTCATGACACCACGAAGTGCCAGGTTGTCCGCCTCGGTCCCACCGCTGACGAAGACCACCTCCTCAGGAGAGGCACCAGCCTCGGAGGCGATCTGCTGGCGCGCTTCCTCCACCACAGCCCGGGCTTCCTGACCCGAGCGGTGAGTGCTTGATGGGTTCCCGGGCGGGGCTTCGAGGCACCGCAGCACGGCTTCCCTCGCCTCCGCAGCGAGCGGAGCCGTGGCGTTGTGATCGAGGTAGATACGGGCGGCTGTCGGAGGGGGCATGGTCGGCGCAACTCTAACACCATGAAGCGTTTAGTGTCAATTTGCCGCTTGACGCATCCGCTCCCTGGTGCTAACCTAACTGGCCGCCCCGCATCGCCTCTCGTGTGGTGGGTGACAAGCCGCCCATGCCCACACCGATTGACCTCAAGTCGACACTCAACCTGCCGCGAACCACCTTCCCAATGAAGGCGAACCTGCCGAAGCGCGAGCCTGAGAGGCTGCAGCGGTGGCAGGAGATGAACCTTTACGCTCGCATCCGCGAGCGGCGTCGCGGATCGCCCCGCTTCGTCCTGCACGATGGTCCTCCCTACGCGAACGGGCACACCCATCTGGGCCATGCCCTTAACAAGATTCTCAAGGATCTGGTCGTTCGGTCGCGCACGCTGCTGGGCTTTGACGCGCCCTATCTTCCCGGCTGGGATTGCCATGGCTTGCCGATCGAAATCAACGTCGATCAGGAGGTCGGGGCGCGGAAGCAATCCATGCCAAAGCGGGAGTTCCGGCAGCTCTGTCGTGACTACGCGATGCGCTTCGTTGACATCCAGCGGCGCGAGTTCACGCGTCTCGGGGTCATGGGCGAGTGGGCTGATCCGTACCTTACGCTGGATCCACGTTACGAGGCGACCATCGTCCGGGAACTTCTCGGCTTCTTCGCGCGCGGGGAAGCCTATCGAGGGTTGAAGCCAGTGCACTGGTGCACCTCCTGCCGGACCGCACTGGCCGAGGCCGAGGTCGAGTACGAGAATCACCGCTCTCCTTCGATCTACGTGCGCTATCCATTGCTTGCAGCGCAAAAGCAGACCGCGAAGCTACCTGCGGTCCTGAAGCGCGCGGTTGGTCTGGATCTCTACCTGCCAATCTGGACCACGACACCCTGGACCCTTCCCGCAAGTCTGGCGATCGCCGTTCATCCTGAATTGATCTACCGCCTCGTGGTGGTGGACGGTGCTGCCTACCTGGTGGCCGCGGAGCGCCTGGCCCCCGTGAAAGAGGCGCTGGGCTGGGACGAGGTCGAGGAGCGTGGCGAGGCTCGTGGCTCCGAGCTCGAGCACCTGAAGGCGCGGCATCCGTGGCTGGAGCGCGAGATCCCCGTCGTCCTGGGAGAACATGTCTCCCTTGAACAGGGCACCGGGCTGGTGCATACGGCTCCCGGCCACGGGCAGGAAGATTACGTCATTGGCCAGCAGTATGGCCTGGAGCCGTACGCGCCCCTGGATGACGGTGGACATTTCCTGCCGGATGTTCAGCACTACGCTGGACTGGCCGTTCACGACGCGAACCCGAAGATCATCTCTGACCTGCGGGAGAATGGCTCTCTCATCGCCGACTCGATCCTGGAGCACAGCTATCCGCATTGCTGGCGCTGCCACAAGCCGTTGCTGTTCCGGGCCACTGATCAGTGGTTCATCTCAATGGATCAGACACAGTTGCGTGAGCGCGCCCAGCAGGCCCTGCAGAAGGTGCGTTGGATTCCTGCAGCCGGTGAAAAACGCATCACCGACATGATCGCCACCCGCCCGGACTGGTGCATCTCCAGGCAGCGATCCTGGGGTGTACCGATCGCCGTGCTGACGTGCGAAGGATGCCGCACCCCACTGGTGAACCCCGAGGTGGTAGAGCGGACCGTATCCGTGATCGCCGAGCGAGGCGCGGACGCCTGGTTCGAGCTGCCCGTTGCCGAGTTCACCGGTAAGCAGGCCGCCTGCAAGCAGTGCGGCGGTCACCAGTTCCGAAAGGAAGAGGATATCGTCGACGTCTGGTTCGAGAGCGGTGTATCTTATCTTGCGGTGATGGAAAAAGATTCCACGTACGGGTGGCCCGCCGATCTTTATCTGGAGGGAACCGACCAGTACCGGGGCTGGTTTCACTCTTCGCTGCTGGTGGGAGTGGGCTCGCGCGGAGCTGCACCCTACCGCAATGTTCTTATTCATGGCTTCACGCTCGACGGCGACGGACGCAAGATGTCGAAGTCGCTGGGGAACGTCATCTCCCCGCAGCAGGTCATCGATCGCCAGGGTGCCGAGGTGCTGCGCCTCTGGGTGGCCCTCGCCGATTCATCGGGTGATGTGAGATTGTCGGAAGAGATTCTCAGCCGTACGGTGGAGGCCTATCGAAAGATCAGAAACACGTGTCGTTTTATTCTCGGAAACCTTGCTGGGTTCAGCGCCGAGACCGATGGCGTTCCGGAGGAGAAGCTCTGGGAGATCGACCGGTGGACTCTGATGCAGTGCGCACTCCTCCAGAAGCGGGTTCGCGAGGCCTACGAGAAATATGCCTTCCACGAGGTGGCGCACGCCCTTCATCATTTCTGTGTGGTGACGCTGAGCGCATTCTACCTGGACGTTCTGAAGGATCGTCTCTACACTTTTGCCGTGAATTCCGAGGGCCGGCGATCCGCCCAGACCGCACTGGAAGAAATCGGCCGCGCGCTCGCCCTCATGATGGCTCCCGTGCTGTCGTTCACATCCGACGAGATCTGGGACCATTTGCCGAGGCGGCGACAGGATCCGGATTGCGTGCATTTGGGTGATTTCCCCACGGAAACAAAAGTAGCGGTTGACGACGATCTGTTGGAACGATGGGAGCAGTTGCAGCAAGTCCGGGCTGAGGCCAGCAAGGCGCTGGAAGAGGCTCGGAAATCCGGTGCGATCGGAGGCTCGCTTGACGCTCGAGTCCGTCTTGTCTCCGAGCCCCCGCTGCGCGATCTACTGGCGCGTTACCGAGAACAGCTTCCGGCTATCTTGATCGTTTCCCAGGTTGAGCTCGAGAACGGATCGGACGGAGGAGTGCTGGCCAGCCGTCAGATCGATGGGCTACGGATCGAGATCCGTCGCGCCCTTGGCCAGCGTTGCGAACGCTGCTGGAATTACTCCACAGCCGTCAATGAAGATCCGCACCTCAAAGATCTTTGCGAACGCTGCCTGCCAATCGTGCGGGGTTTCATGTCCCCGGCTGAATGACGATGTGTTCGACCCGTGTACTGCGCTTGCTCTACGGAACGTTGATCGTTGGTGTGACGGTGGTGGATCAGGGCACGAAGGCCTGGGTGAAGCACTTTTTGAACGGAGCCGAACCGTTCGACATCATCCCGGGTTTCTTTCGGCTGGTTTTGGTTCACAACCGGGGTGCTCTCTTCGGTTTTTTCCAGGGGATTACTCCGCCATTGCGTACACTTTTGTTTCTTCTCCTGCCGGCGGCTGTCATTGTGGTGCTGGTCTGGCTCTCCTGGCGCACGGCGGCAATCGATCACCGGGGCCAATGGGCTTTCGCATTGATACTGGGCGGGGCTTTCGGAAACCTCATCGACCGCATCCGCTTTGAGCACGTGGTTGATTTTCTCGACGTGTACGTTCGGCTGGATATCGAGCACCACTGGCCGGCGTTCAATGTCGCCGATAGCTGTATCTGTATCGGCATAGCTCTTCTGGTGCTTGATACCTGGAAAACGCGCCACGCCATCCCTGTGAGCGAGGAACATGTACCCAATTCTGTTTGAGATTTTTGGTATCCAGATTCCCACGTATGGCCTCATACTCGCCGTATCATTTCTACTGGGCCTGCGTGTAGCCATCGAGTACGGACGCCGGGAGGGTGTGTCGCCGGAGCAGGTGATGAATCTGTGGCTCTGTGTGCTTCTGGCTGGTGTGGTGGGAGCCAAGCTTACCCTCTATCTAATCGATCTGGATTACTACATTCGCAACCCTTCAGCACTGCTCTCGAGCTGTCGCTCAGCGGGCGTGTTGTACGGTGGCATCATTCTTGGCATCGTTGCGGGGCTGGAATATGCGCGACGGACCGGCCTGCCGATCTGGAAGAGTCTGGACTTCTCAGCACCCACGCTGGCGTTCGGGCACGCGCTTGGACGGCTGGGGTGTCTTGCTGCGGGCTGCTGCTACGGGCGGCCGACTGAACTCGCGTGGGGACTCACCTTCACACGGCTCGAGGCTAAACGGATCACTGACGTCACTCTCGATCTTCCCCTGCACCCCACGCAGATCCTGCTGTCGCTCGGGGGATTCGCCGTATTTGGCACGCTGGTGTTCCTGTACAGACGAAAGCGCTTCGATGGCCAGATTTTCGCTGTGTACCTGATCCTGGAGACCTTCCTGCGGTTCTGGATCGAGTTCCTTCGAGCCGATCGAAGAGGTATTTTACTGGGGCTTCCCACCAGCCAAACCCTGGCCATTTTTGGATTTATCGCCGGGCTGTTTCTGCTGGTCTGGCGGCGGCACCGAGTGGCCGAGCGCCTCTGAGCCCGCTATGGGAAGCTTTCGCTTCCGCATTCCTGACCCCCTCAGTGGAGAGAGGCTGGATCGCATCGTGGCGGCGAGGGTCGAGGGTTTGAGCCGCACCGCTGCACGAAAGCTGATCGCTGAAGGACGGGTTCGGGTCCAGGGGCATGCCATGGAACCGGACAGCCGCCCGAAGGCGGGCCTGGAAGTTGAGGGCACGCTGCCGGATCCTCCTCCCCAGACCCTTGCTCCCGAATCTTTCAATCTGGATATCCTGTACGAGGACGATTACCTGATGGTCATTGACAAACCCTCGGGTCTGAGCGTTCACCCCGGCGCCGGCCGGCGCGAAGGCACTTTGGTCAACCAGCTGCTGGGAAGTGGCCGGACGCTCTCCGCAGTTGGGGCTCCCGAGCGGCCGGGCATCGTTCATCGCCTCGATCTGGAAACTTCAGGCTGCCTGCTGGTAGCGCGCACCGACCAGGCCCACCATGGGCTGGCGTCTCAGTTCCAGGATCGCAGCATCGACAAGGAATACCGCGCCCTGGTCTGGGGCAATGTGGCCCGCAGCAAGGGCCGCATCGAGGCACCGATCGGCAGGCACCCCGTGCACCGGACGAGGATGGCGGTCAGGCAGAGAACCGGCCGGGCCGCGGTGACGCAGTACACGGTCGTGGCCAAGGCGGCGGGCCTCAGCTGGCTTGCTCTGCGACCGCTCACGGGTCGCACCCACCAGATCCGGGTTCACATGGCGTCTCTCGGCCACCCGGTGGCGGGTGATCCGGTTTACGGTCGGTGTCCCAAGAACCCTCCTGACGCTGCTGTGCGCGCACTGGAACACTGCCCGCGACTCGTTCTCCATGCCTCCAGACTGGCTTTCGATCATCCCGTACATCACCGGCGTGTCGAGGTGGAATCACCGCTCCCAATCGATATCGCCAACCTCCTCGTTCATCTGGGGATCACCAATTGACCCGTCACGATCGATGGTTTATTATCCGCTCGCTGCTGCGCAAAGGCTCCGTTGCGCCCCCTCGATTCTGGCGCCGTAGTGGCTCCGTCACCCGCACAGCCGATGTCTGAAGGCCCGATACTGCACGGCGAGCTCCGCGCGTTCTCCATCGCAGACGTCATGGGGTTGCTCAACATGACCCGCAAGTCGGGCATGTTGAAATGCAAGCAATTCACGCTAGAGAAGGAGATCTTCTGGACTGAAGGCGATGTCACTTTCGCCGTCTCCAACCTTCCCGAAGACAGTCTGGGTGAGTTTCTGGTCGCCCGCGGGCGCCTCAGCCGGAAACAGCTGCAGGAAGTGTCGCAGAAAGTTACCGGGGAATCGCGGTTGGGCAAGATCCTGGTCCGTGAAACTATTCTGAGCCCTCGAGATCTGTGGTGGGCCGTGCAAACCCAGGTCCTGGAAATCATCTATAGCCTGTTCCAGTGGGACCATGGAATCTTCGAGTTCAGCAACGAGGCAGAGGAAGAATTTGAGAAAATTCAACTCTCAACCTCGACACAGAATATCATCATGGAGGGCATTCGGCGACTGGACGAGTGGGGGCGTATCCGTGAACGTATTCCGGATGTCTCCCGTATTCCCGTGCTGCGCCTGACTGCGGCAGAGATCGACAAGCGTGTCGAGCTTCGTGACACGGATCGCAAAATTCTCACTTCGATTGACGGCAGGAGGGCTGTGCTGTCGATCGTCAAGGAGAGCGGTCTGGGAGAGTTTGAAACGCAGCTGGCCCTGCTTGGCCTGATCTCAGCGGGGTACGTGGAGCTGCAGGCAGCGAAGCGCTCCAGCGCATCGATGGCGAAGTTCCTGGGAATCGATGATGATCCGATTCTCGTTAAGCAGATCAGCCGGTTCAATAAGTTTTATCAGGACCTGTACCGGACCCTAGAGGCAAAGCTGGGAGACAAGGCTCACGGGCGAGTGCAGGGGTTGCTAGACATTGCCGCCTATGAAGCCGCAGAGGTGATTAAGGGGCTAAAGATCGATTCGAAAGGCGGCCTGGCGGAGGCGGATTTGCTCTCTAATGTCGCCGATTTACCCCTGGATGAGCGGGCTCGCACGCTCATCATCGCGCTCAACAATCACCTGCTGGCCCAGTTCCAAGAGTTTGGTAATATTCTCGACAAGGACCTTCGTGCTGACGTATATCGCACCATCCAGGAATACCAGCAACGATGGCGAACATGAGAGCACTATCGATGAACCTAATCCGCGCGGGCCTCATCGGCATTGTCGCCATGGCGCCAGGAATCGTAGAGGCCAGGCAACACCGCGCCACTTTTCTTTTCATTGATGAGAGCGGGCAAACCCGCCAGGAGACTCTTATCAACGTACGGTATGTCTATGTGGATCGACGGCTCCTGAACACCAACCCTCCCAAGGGCAGCTCGCCTGAGACAACTCCCCTGCCTTATCGTGACCGTCCCATCCGCCGCCGTGCCGTGCTGTTGCAGAGCTCGAGAATCTCATTCAACCTGATCCGCTCCATCCAGTTCATTTATCGCAGTGCGGAGACTGTGGGGACCGAGCAACTGGTTCTGCGTCTTACCATGACGGATGGATCCGAGCGGGATGTTCCCTCCAGCGATCTTCGCGGCGTTGCAGGTGCTATTTCCCCGTATCTGGAGGGAAGGATCGACAAGGAAAGCGAACCGATTCGGTTTGAGCTTCCGCCATTTCGCCGGAAAGCAGGGCAGGCTGACTCAGGCCTGGAGAAGGTCTTCTTCCACCACGGTGCACGACGCTGAGCCCCGGATCCTAGGGACAGGGCGTGTCGTTGGGGCGCCCGTTTCCGGCGCTGTCGTCTCCCAACGGGCCTTCGACGCCGGCGATCTCTGCAGCGACGAGATAGCAGTATCCGTCCTCGAGGGGAGGAACGTCCGTGTCTGTGAACTGTGGAACGCCAAGGGCCGATCCTAAACAGGCTGAGGAATCAGGAGTGTAGACGCCAGTGCTGGCAAGCACCGAGAGCAGTCCCCGGTACAGATTGAAGCTGGCTTCAACAGGCTCCCAGGTGAGGAGCGTGGGCTGTGCACCGGCCGCCTCGAGCGGAGTCGAGGAGCCTGGCGGCGAGACTTCGGGCGGCTGCAGTGCCGGACGGCTCAGGGCATACGCAAAGTCGACCCCCGGAAGAAAAAGAAGGCGTGCCCCGCTCAGATCCATTCCGTCGAAAAAGCGCCGCACCCCGAGATCGAAATCAAGGCGTCCCATGGAGGTTTCCTCGACGATCGCCTCTAGCGGAGCCGCCTGAAAGAAGACGAACTCCGATAGGTCCACCCTCTGCGCCTGAACGCCCGTGCCCCCGGGCGTAATCCCCACAGTGCCGTACGGGGTGCTCAGGGACCCGTAGAGCATCTCGATGGTTCCATCCGCGAACAGGTTCAAGGCGAAGGTGTCGGCGCGCACAGGTCTGGCCTTTGTATCAAAAATAACTTCGGGGACAACCGCCCAGGTCAACGATACGCGTTCGCTGGAAGGATCGAGGTACACATCAATTTCACCGGTACTCTGGCCCTGGTTGTCCTCGGACGGGTCATGGTTCCGGAACAGGACACCGATGCGAGGTGAATGGGTTAGAAATTCGTCAAGTGACTCATCGGCGAAACTGGTTCCAACGATACGAATGGTGATCGGATCGGGAATGGGAGAGATGGCGTTCGTGAAGGTTACGTAGCCATTGTCGTACACGAACATCTGACGGTATTCGATCCCGTAGAACGGAAAAAGAAAACCCTCAGGAAACTCGACCAGAATCGCCTCGTTATCGCCGAATTGGAGAGGGAGGGTGCCCGCGAGAGGCGCGATGTCGGGTGGGTCGGTGTTCACCACGATGTCTCCCAGGTCCACTGCACCACCCGCGGAGATTTCGGGTACCGTGACGAGTCTTGGCGGGGATAGATCATCCGAGGCCGATTCAAGTCCCGCCCCCACCGCGAACGCGGGGCGGTGCCCACCCGGATCGCTGAATGTTGTCGTGGCATTGTACCTCAGGCGGTTCAGGTACTCGAAAGTGCCGTCGAGTGTTCCGATCTGGATCAGATATTCTCCGATTGGAAGGCCGACGATTCTGAAGGTTCCTTCTCCGTTGCTGCCTTCACGCAGCGCGTGGGCGCTGAATCCAAAAGCCACCCGGTCCAGGGAGACGGGATCGATCGCCACCACGGGCTCGCCGGGGATCGGCGTCCCGTTACCATTCACCAGTCGCCCCTGCACAGCGCCAAAATGGTCGGAATGGGTCGGTTCCAGAGGATACACGCGCATGGCAGAGGCGCGGTCATCCAGGGTCAGCACCCGCATGTCGATCTGGCGCGAGAGGCTGCGAAGATCGACCAGCGGGAACATGACCGGGACCGGCTCGATCAGAGGCGAGTGAGCGTAACCGAACCAGTGGCCCTGCTCGTGAAGCGAAATTCCGACGATGTCGACAATGAGCAGATCCGGGGTCGGCTCCGTGATCCAATCGAAAACGATGGCGTTGTAGGAGACATCTGCATCCACGATCGTACCTGTGGGGAGAAAGGTTCCGTCCGGATAGATATCAGGGGAAAGATCAATATTGCCGTCCCCATCGAGGTCACGGTTTGATGCCGTGAGGATGAGATCGTCCTGCAGAGAGAAGATGACCGTGATCCCCAGGGCGCCGACCGCTGCGGCCTCCGGATCGGTCCAGGTCATGATGTTCTCACCATCGACTCCCGTCAGGGCCGTGGAGGTTTTTCCATCCTGGCACTGGACTCCCGGGTGGAGGCCCGTGAGGAGGCAGTCTTGATCAAAGACGGCGGCCACAACTGACTCCGGAATGGAATTCCACTGTCCGAAGGTTCCCTCGAGCGCGGCGATGGTCTCATCAACGCTCACCGGTGTAGTGTTGCCCGCACTGGAATTGTTCATGATGCCGTCCTGGTGGATCCTCCAGCCAACAGGTTGCGCCAGAGAATGCCAGCGCTTGGGTGCGAATCCGATAATGAAGCCCCGGTCATCCACGCGGAACTCCTCCAGGCTTTCGCCCGCACGGTGGGGGACGGGCGCCGTGAACGCCAGAAGGAACGCAACGGCTGTCAGCTGTCCGTACCGGTTCACAGAGTCCTTTCTCTCACAGGACACACGGAAAGGCGTTGGGCCGCTCAATGCCAAGGTCGTTGTGTCCGAGCGGGCCCTCGATACCGAATTCCCGCACCGAGGTCACGATGTAGTAGAACGCTTCCCCGCCGGCAGGGCTCATCGCATCCAGGGTCTCCGGAGCTGTCACTGCTCTAAAACAGGTGCCGGCAGCTGTGTAGGTGCCGGTGGCGGAGAGATCGGCGATGCTTCCTCGGTAGACGTGGTA
The DNA here is from genome assembly GCA_027295505.1 of Acidobacteriota bacterium. Taxonomy (GTDB): domain Bacteria; phylum Acidobacteriota; class Polarisedimenticolia; order JAPUKU01; family JAPUKU01; genus JAPUKU01. The sequence goes on along the minus strand of JAPUKU010000142.1, from coordinate 1,108 downwards.
GCCGGCGTCTCCGGTTGCGGGCCACGAGAGCTGGGTCTCCTGCCCGCCCTGAGCTTCTAGGCGTCCGACTCCTTCGGGCGGCGCGACCTCAGGGGCTACCCATTGCGGCGAGCTGACCACATAGCTGCCGTTGATGTTGGGCACGAAGTCGATGCGCACACCCGACAGCCGGAGTGCGTTTTCCAGCGTAGCCCGATTGGCGTCCACGATCCTGGGGCGGCCGAAGTCAAACTTTTCCTTCACGCCGATCTGGCCGACTCCGGAGGCCAGCCCCCCGATGCCGAACGGAGATGCGATTTTCCGGTACTCGAGCCAGATATGCCCCGCGTTATCAAAGCCGATCGAGAAGGTGTTGGCACCGCTGGGAGTGGGTGAATCTGAGCCGGTCTGCGCTCCTGGCACTTCCTCCGGGATCGACAACCAGATCGTTTCCACACTTGTCGCCCCGAGCATCACGTAAATGTCCGGACCGCCCTGGCCGGCGCCAAGACCGTCCGCCGAGGGATCGAGCTCGCGCATGAGCGCGGAAATCCGCGGCAGGTTGAAGAACCGGCTCCCCGATTCGTCGAAGGTGATTGGATCTTCGAACCCGACACCCAGGCTCAGATAACCGTTCGCGTAAGCCACAAATTGCGTGTAGCTGGTGCCGTAAAACGGGAATGAAAAACCGATCGGGATGCCGGTGATGAGGCCGTTATTGCCCATGTTCAGCTGCACGGATTCGGCCGGTGCATCCGGAAAATCAGTGTTGGCCACCAGATCGGGAAGGATGACCTCCTCCCCATCCGCAAGGTCGATGACCAGCGGGGCCGAAAGATCATCCGCGGCACTCTCGGAGTTCGACAGGAGCTCGGGAGCGACAAGGACGGGATCCAGGTTCGCCATGTTGACGGTGGCGTTGTAGTCCGTCTGGGTGGCGTCCGCCCAGCGCCAGCCGGTGTTCATGGAGTGTTCCGCCCGCCGGAGGTAGTGCACCGAGATCATGTACGAGCCTGCGGGCAGGCCCTCCAGACGGTACGTTCCGGCGGGATCGCCCGAAGGTTCGAGCCCGGAGGAGGTGAAAACTGCTACAGCCTCGCGTCCGGTGTTGCGATCGATGGCCGAGACC
>JAPUKU010000141.1 GCA_027295505.1 Acidobacteriota bacterium | reverse complement strand
TGGCTCCCGGGGGTTCGCTCGGCGGCGATGATTACTCGGACAAAGGGACCTGGGGTGTGCGCAGCGCGGTGCTCGAATGTTTCCGGTCCGCGCGCGAGTTCCCGCCAGGTGTCTGGCTGGCGCGCCGGGAGGATTACATGGAGCTCCGCCAAACCGCTCACTCATGACACAATCGAAAGATCCTCATTATTCCGGCAGAGCTTTCCGACAGAGGAGTATCGGATTTGGGCCGGGGCGCCCGGTGTCAGAAGCGGTGTGATAGTCTTTCCCACCTTCCAGGATCAGCCAAAGAAACGCTAGCTTTCCACACCGGTATCCGCCCGTTCGGGATACGCGTAGTTTATGTTGCGTGCGCGGTATCGCGGGTCCCGGATAGACTGGCCCGTCCAGTCAGAGCTGGGGACTGCAAGGGAAGGCTGGGGGCCTGGTCGGGTGGTTCGTGGGACAGCCTGCGATGGCGGGCTTTCAAACACCGGGGAAGACCCGGTCTGGGCTAATGTGAGGAGGCCGTCGTGTGCAGCGTCCCGAGGCGCCGACGCGTTTCTGGCGTCCAGCCGGGAAGCAGATCGATGATCTTACCATCGGCGCCGAGAAGGATAGAGATGGGCACTGCGACATTGCCGGTCGTGTAGAAGCTCCTGATGAACTCGGCTTCGGCGATGGCGATCGGGTAAGTGACGCCGATCTCCTCCAGGAACTCGGGGACGCGGCCGCGTGTTGCGGCATCGTCGATGCTGATCCCGATCACCTGCCATCCCGTCTCGCCCGCCGCCTGGTGAATCCGTTCCAGTTCCGACATTTCGTTGCGGCACGGGATGCACCAGGTGGCCCAGAGGTTAATCAAGGTGCGCCGTCCGGGTTCCAGAAGGGAATCGACGGTCCCGCTATTCCCGTCCAGCAAGGTGACCGGCAGGGCAGGGAAAGACTGTCCCTTCCGCACGCGGATGGAGTGCCACTGGGCCTCATCCTCCGTGAAGGGATCAGGGAGGCTGTCGCGTCTCTCTGCCACGAGACGGGGGCTGGATTGGCCCTCCACGAGCAGCCAGGAGGTATTGGCCGCCGGGCCGGCGAGCCGCTGTCTCTTCCCGGAGGGCCAGGCGACTTCGATCCACTCCGCCTTTGCATCCTGCCCCATGCCGAAGAGGAGTCGCGGGTCGCTCTGGGAGAGGAATCCGGACCCTCCCGACTTGATCTTAGTAAGGATGCCCCGACTCGTCTTGACCCGCACGACCGCACCGAACGCGTCCCGGCCGCTTTCCCTGCCTTCAAGGGCGATTCTGATGAAACCGTTGGCATTGCCTACGTTGTTGCGGAACATCAGATGGGCCGTGCCATGCATCGCGCGGAGGAACACGTCGAGGTCGCCGTCGTTATCAAAATCGGCAAAAACCGCCCCACGGCCATCGGTCACCGAGTCTATTCCTGAGACGCCGGAAATCTCGAGGAATTTTCCCCCGCCCAGATTCAGCGTCAGCAGGTCTCTCTCGTAGCCGCTGAAGGAGAATCCGGCATCGAAGAGTTCCTCCTGTCGTCTGAGGAAGCTGTCGTTGTCTGCCTTCTCGCCCTCTTCACTCGACGCCACGACCTGGCGCCAGAACAGGCTTCAGGTGTCCTTCATCGTCTTGCCGGAGAGGAAGCCGTTCGGCGTGTATAGATCCTCACGGCCATCGTTGTCGAAGTCAATGAAGCCGCCACCCCACGCCCACCCTGCAGAAAAGGGGCCCGCGTCAGCTGTTTGGTCCTTGAACTTACCGTCCCCCAGGTTTTCATAGAGGCTGTTCCCCGCCGCTAGCTTCTTCAAAAAGACCTGGTCGGCAGGCATACCGGGGAACAGGCGGTTGAGGATCCGGTTCCCCGCATTCGATGACATCTTTGTCACATGCAGATCCAGGTCACCGTCATTGTCGAAATCTCCGAAGGAGACGCCCATCCCGTAAGCCTTGTCCAGAACGCCCCGCTCCTCCGCCGCCTCGATAAATCGCTGTTCACCCTGCACGAGTTGGTTCAGGTAGAGGCTGTTGCCTCCTCCGAAGTCGTTGGCGACGTACAGGTCAAGATCGCCGTCATCGTCGATGTCGGCGAAAGCTGCAGCGTAGGACCACCGCGTGTCGCGGACACCCCATTGCCCGGCCGCTTCCCTGAACCGGTTGTTCCCATCGTTGATGAACAGGAGGTTGGGTGTTCCGTTGGTTGCCCCATACCAGGAGTCTGGGACGACCTTCCCAAAATTGTTGTAGGAAGCAACGTAGATGTCCGGCCAGCCGTCCCGGTTGATGTCGGCTGTCACCGAGGAGAATCCGTAGGCGGGGATCGAAACTCCGGCCTGCTCTGAAACATCGAGAAAGAAGAGCCTCCCATCGGGAACAAGGCGGTTCTGGAAGAGCATCTGGTCTCCGACAGAGGACATGAACAGGTCCACATCACCGTCATTGTCGTAATCGAGGAAGAGAGCCGCGATGCCCGCGTGCAGCGAGATTTCCACACCGGCCTTCGAGGCCACTTCCTCGAAAACCCCCTTACCTTTGTTCAGGTATAGGAAGTTCCGGTCGATGCCGGGCGAGAAGAGATCGAGTTGGCCGTCGTTGTCAACATCCGCTGCTGCGGCACCGTGGGAGAGCAGGCCCCGTCCCGGTTTGCTGAGGAAGGACGAGTCGGTGGCGGTGAAGCCGATCGGGCCGCCGACCTCGTCGAAGAGATCCTCGATAGCGATCTGGGAACGGATTTCCGTGATGTTCAGGGTGGCGAACTGCCATTTCCCATCCTTCTGGCGCTGGGCCCGGAAATCTCCCAAGCCGCGCACCCACTCCCTGCGTCCCTCGCGATCCCGTCCGACAAGAAACAACTTCAACAAGCCCGTTGCCGTCCTACCGTCCGTGGCGACCGCCGAGGACTTCACCTTGAACCGGGCGTCGTCGATTGACCGGAAGTGGTCCAGGAAGGCATGGAACGATTCCAGGAATTCCGCTCTTCCCTTGGGTTTGCCTTTCGCCAATCCGGCCGACCATCCGTGCTCGAAGATCCACTTGATGATCCGCTTCTCATCTCCAGGCGTGGACGGGAAGGGATCCGAGGAGAAGGAGGCGGAGAAGAAGGCGGCAATCGATTCGTGATCCTTCTGGCGCGTGGCGACCGAAAGCTCTAGCAGGTGGTTCGCGAGTGACTCGGTCCGATCCTCCGTATTCTCGAGGGCCGGTCGGTCAAACCTCTGCGTTTGCTGGGCCGAAAGGGCACCTGCCAGGACAGGCAAGAACAGCATTACCACGCCGATCCGGACTGCGCCGACCAGGTAGATGATGCCGTGGTATCCGAGACGGATTGTGGGCGAAGTGGACATCCTTCTACCCCAGTTTACCTCATGAAAGCCCACCGGGCAGGATCTTCGGGCCGGGTGCCGCCTTTTTTTTTGCGTCGATTCGAAGGCTAAACGGTATCCAGGCGTAGAGCCCCCATGCGGTCTCGAAAAGGCTGCGCTTACAGCGGGCTTGGAGATGGTTGGGCATGGTAGAATACCGCCATTCCTGCCCGTTGATATCCGGGATTGGCTCCACCAGGGTTACAGGTGCGTGCTGGCGGGGTTCTGGAGCGAGTGACTCGACGAGCAGAACAGGTTGACTAGGAGGGGCAGAGTGATGAAGAGCGAATCCAAAGACAGCCGGCCGGCGAAGGACACCGACTGCAGGCCGATGAACGCGCCGCGTTATATGGACATTGCCACGTTCATGCGTGCACCGCTGGTGCGCGATCCGTCGGAGGTGGATATCGGGCTCATTGGAGTGCCTTTCGACGCTGCGGTGACGAACCGACCGGGAGCACGTCACGGGCCGCGCGAGATCCGCAACATGTCAAGCTTTATGCGCACGACCCATCATGTGACAGGGATCAATCCGTACAAGCTCTGCCGGATTGGCGATCTTGGCGATACTCCCATCAACCACGCGTATCACGTGGAGAAGAGCCTCAAAGACATACAGATGTTCTACGAGAAAGTTCACGCGGCGGGCACGATACCGCTGAGCGCCGGGGGTGATCACTCGATTCCGCTGCCGATCTTCCGGGCGATCGCCGCGCAGCGACCGATCGGGATGGTACATATTGATGCACACACTGACACCTGGGATGAGTTTCTCGGATCCAAGTTCACCCATGGCGCGCCGTTCAGGCGGGCTGTGGAGGAGGGGTTGCTCGATCCCAAGCGCACGGTTCAGATCGGCATACGGGGCGCGCAGAACTCTCCCGAAGGCTGGGAGTTCTCGCGGGAGCAGGGGATGCGGGTCATCTTCATGGAGGAGTTCACCAAACTGGGTGTGGAGACCGTGATTGGCGAGGCCCGGCGCGTCGTTGGCGAGGGTCCGACCTACATCACCTTCGATGTGGATGGTCTCGATCCCGTCTATGCCCCCGGCACCGGCACGCCCGAGGTGGGTGGCCTCACCACGATCGAGGCGCAGGCTCTGCTTAGGGGGTTACGCGGGCTCAATCTGGTTGGAGGTGATGTGGTCGAGGTCGCGCCACCGTTCGACCCGACCGGCAACACGGCTCTGGTTGGCGCCACTATGATGTACGAGATCCTCTGTCTGTTGGCTGAAGCGGTGGCGAAACGCGAATCATGAATGAAACCAGCACGTTGACTCTGGCCGGGTCCGAAGCTGCTGAGCGCAACACGGCTCTTGATCGCCGCCACCGGTCATAGCGGACAGGCGATTTCAGATGGGTTTTTTCACTCCCGGTCCATCGTACGAGGAAATGCTCCACCCGAGCCGCCTGCCTGACGGATTGCGGGAGCGTGCCTTGAACGTCCGCGCCGTCGACGAGCTGGATCCCCTGAACCTTTACAACATCACCTGGCGTGATGCCCGCGAGCGGGTCCGGCATGTCCTGCTTCCCAGGGCTCTCACCGGTGTCAAGGCAAATATCATCGTCCTTCTGGGCTGCGAGTTTCCATCCGGCAGCCACAAAGTGGGCCCGGCCTATGTCACGCTGATGGAGGGAGAGCTGGCTGGGGAGATCGAGCCGGGCGACTCGAGGATCATCGGGCCATCAACGGGAAATTTTGGTATTGGTGTGGCCTACATCGCCAGGCTCATGGGTTACTCGGCTGTGGTCATCATGCCGGAAGAGATGAGTGCCGAACGATACGATCAAATTAGGCAGTACGGTGGCGAGCTGGACCTCACACCCGGCTCGGAGAGTGACGTCATTCTGGTGCTGGAGCGCACGCAGCAGTACAAGAAGGATTCACGCAACAAGGTCCTGGCACAGTTCGAGTTGCTGCCGAACTACCGCTTCCATCGGTATGTGACGGGGGGCAGCGCGCTCGAGACCGCGAGCGCTTACGGGAACGGCCGGATTGCTGCGTTCGTTGCGGCGCCGGGCTCAGCCGGCACCCTGGCGGCAGGGGATGAGATCAAGGGACGATTCTCCGATGCGCTGGTCTGCGCTCTCGAGCCGCGCGAGTGCGCCACGCTCTACCGTGGCGGTCGAGGTACGCACCGCATCGAGGGTATCGGCGATAAGATGGTGACGCTCATTCACAACGTCCTCACCACCGATTATGTCGCGCTGATCCACGACGAGGATTCCGTGCGCGGATTGAGGCTCTTACAGGAAATCCCACGCCTCCTGAAAACGTCCGTTCGTCCTGAAGGGGGCACGGTCGACACTCTCGATGGCCAGCTGGGGATTTCGTCGGTCTGCAACATCATGGGTGCCATCAAGCTGGCGAAGCTGCTGGGCTTAGGGGAGGGCGACAATCTCGTGACCGTTGCCACCGACGGTTTCGATCGCTATCCGTCCGTCATGGCAGGTCTCGAGAAGCGCGAGGGTCCGCTTTCGGATCAACTATTCCTGGAGTGGTATGAGCGCATCTTCCTCGGAGCGGACACCCGTGACATTTTAGAAGTGCGTCCCGAAAACGAAAAAACTCGATTGTTCAGGCAGAAAGAGGACACCTGGACTAAGTTTGGCTACTCGACTGATTACT
>JAPUKU010000140.1 GCA_027295505.1 Acidobacteriota bacterium | reverse complement strand
AACTGGTCCAGATCTAACGAACCTTCCTGCGTTTTTCGGTAACAGGACGCTGATGATCACCACGCCGCGCTCGGCGCTTTCCTGAAGAGAGGCCGATCGGCTGTAGGATCCCAGTCCAGCGGCGACCACAGACCACGCGGTCACTCCCAGTGCAAGGGTCAGAAGGTAGGCGCCGACCTCAAAAATCACCGGTCGGTCTCCGCCTCTGCGGGCGGCCCGTACACGGATGGATCGGCCTGTTCAGGCTCGTACTTGGAAGGGCACTTGGCGAGCAGCGTGTGGGCAGAGAAAACCCCGTCCGGTCTCTGGGATCCCTCCACGACCGCCTCGGCACCGTCGATGAACGTGTCCGGCAACTCCTTGCGGAAATCGACGCGGAGCCTGCGGTTACCGTCCGTCAGGTCAAAGACCGCCCCCAGGCCCCCGGCGTGAAGCTTGATGCTACCTGGGACGGCAGTGCCGCTGATCCTGTAGTGCTCGTGGGAGATTTCGCCCACCTGGTCGAGGTATTCTCCGACCGTGAGGTAGTAAACAAACTGACCTTGAAGTGCGGTAAGGAAGAGCGCTCCGAAGGCCACTGCCAGGATGGCTACCCCGAAGATCCACCGGAGATTACGGGCTTTCATGAGACGAACTTTCTCAAATCTGTAGGTAGGCGGCCTTCTATTTCAGTCACTTCCATGCTAGCCGGGTCCCGGAACCCTGTCAATGTTGAGGGGGGAGGCCTATGGGCGGGTCTCAGGGTCCTTGTGGCACCGCAGAACCTTCTCCCCCGCCTCTCCGTGAAACGCCGCCACCCGGACGGGGGGTTCGCCATCTGGACCCATTTCATCGTGGGCACGGCCCCTCCCGTATCTTGTTGTCAGACTTGACCTTCTTGCCATCTCTTCGTATGATTCTTCAGAATAGTTCCCTCTCAGAGGGAGTGAAGCTAGGGTTAGGCGGTCATGGTCGAAAAGACGCGCCAGGCGATAAGGGAAGAAATCAAGAAGCTGGATCGTGAGTTTCGGCTCGAGCTGCCGCGCGAGATCCAGCGCGCCAGGGCTCTGGGCGATCTGAAGGAGAACGCCGAATACCACGCGGCGCGCGAGCGCCAGAGCTTCGTCCGCGCGCGTATTGGTCAGCTGCAAGCTCAGCTGAGGGACCTGGCAACGGTCAGTACCCAGTCACTCCCCAGAGACCGGGCGGCGCTCGGCTCCAAAATCAGCCTACTCGACCTCGACACGGATGAGGAGATCGACTACGAGCTGGTGATCAGCGAGGAGTCGGATGTACCCAATGGAAAGATTTCGCTCATCTCGCCGCTCGGGCGGGGATTGCTCGGCTGCCGGGACGGGGACGAGCGCAGCATCTCGATCCCTTCGGGCGTCAAGCGCTTTGAGGTGATCAAGGTATTGACGGCCCACGATCGCCAGGGCGATGGGGATTGACCCGTTCAGTCCTGCGCACCTGCAGGGCCAGCCGACCCAGGGTCCAAAGGATCTTCACGGCCGCCCGGCCGGCACCCACCAGGTCGCCACTGATCTTCGAGCGGCCGCTGCGGCGGCGCCGATAAGCCACCGGCACCTCGAGAACAATCCAGCCTGCTCGAGAGGCGCGTGCCTGCATCTCCACCGTCCAGCCCCAGGTCGTGTCGCACATTCCCAGGGCGCGGAGCGAATCGTAACGGGCGCACCGAAACGGTCCCAGGTCGGTGTAGCGGTGGCCGAACAGCAACCCCAACATCCAGCCTGCAATCCAGTTTCCCAGCCGTTGGGTCAGGTTGAGGGCTCCGGCCTCGCTGCGGCCCAGGCTGCGAGATCCGATCACCAGATCGGCGCGGTGTTCCGCGATCGGCGCCAGCAGGCGTTCCAGGTCAGCGGGGTCATCGCTGCCGTCGCCATCCATGAAGACGACTACCTCGGGAGGATCGCTGGCGATGTGCTCGAGTGCCGTCAGACAGGCCCGGCCGTACCCGCGCTGCGGCTCCTCAACGACGACTGCCCCGCCCGCACGGGCAACCTGCGCGCTGCGATCGCGGCTGCCGTTGTCGACGACGATCACCCGGCGCAGGGGTGGCCGCTGCAGGGACGCGAGCACGGCGGGAAGAGCCTGCTCCTCGTCGAGCACGGGAATGATCACATCAACAGTCGAGAGCGACACAATGCGGGCGCCGGAGATCGGTCAGTCTAGCATGGCGGGCTCGGGTGGCAGCACCCTGCGGCTGCTGTGGATTTCGGCGCGGCCGGAGCAGTGGATCAAGAACAGCGTCGTTCTAGCGGCGCTGATTTTCGCGCGCCAGTTCACCGATGGACCCCAGGTAACGCGCGCTCTGGTCTGTCTTGGTTGTTTCATCTGTCTGTCCGCGGCGGTCTACTTATGGAACGACGTGAAGGATCGGCAGAGCGATCAATTGCACCCGAAGAAGAGAGGACGTCCCATCGCCTCCGGGGCCCTCGGTGATTCACCGGCACTGACCGCCTCGGTGCTGCTGGCGCTCGCCGGCCTGGCCGGTCTCGTGAGCCTGGGTTTCGATGTGCTGCTGATTGGCGCTGGCTATCTCCTGAACAATGTTCTTTACACGCTCTGGATCAAGAAGGAAGCCATCCTGGACGTCATGTCAATCAGTGCCGGATTCCTCCTGCGCGCCAGTGCCGGTGCTGTGGCCCTCGACGTGAGATTCTCCCCGTGGCTGCTGCTGTGCACCCTGCTTCTATCTCTGTTCCTGGGTTTTTGCAAACGCCGCGACGACCTCGTGGTACTGGCCGGTGGAGCGGCCGAGCACCGTAAGGTGCTCGGGGAGTACTCCCTGGTGTTTCTCGATCAGGCGATCGCTCTGGTGACCGCCAGCACTCTGATCGCCTACGCTCTCTACACCCTGTCGCCGGAGGTGCAATTGAAGCTCCACTCAGTGTATCTGCCCTGGACGATCCCGGTTGTTCTTTACGGGTTGTTTCGGTACTTATACCTCGTCTATCATCGTGAGAAAGGCGGTGATCCCTCGCGGCTCTTGATGTCTGACTGGCGTCTTATGATCAGCATCATCGTGTGGGGTTTTCTGGTTGTAACTCTGTTGCTTATGGGAGATTCTGCGTGAAGAGTCGTGTTGTAGTCCTGAAGACGCGCCCGGATCGGGTGCTGGAAGATTACGCCAGGTTACTGGAACGGGCCGAGGTGCGCTCGGCCCTGCCGCCCGGTGAGCCGCTGATCCTCAAGCTCAACCTGTCCTGGACGCGATACTTCCCGGCCTGCTCGACCCAGCCCTGGCAGCTGGACGGCACAGTGCGGGCGCTGCTGAAGATGGGGTATCCGGCTGCCTCCCTGATCCCCGTAGAAAACCGCACGGTGGTGACGGATCCGTGGAAGGGGGCGCGGAACAACGGCTGGTTACCAGTGCTCGAGAACCACGGTCTGAAGTTCACCGCCCTGAACGACGTCGAGTGGCAACACTACCGGTTCAAGGCAAAGCTCTTGCGCGTCGACCGGCTGTTTCCGGACGGTCTACAAATCCCAAAGATGTTCATTGGTAAGAACATCCTGCACCTGCCGACGCTGAAGACCCACGGCCACTCGACGACGACGGGTGCCGTCAAGAATGCCTTCGGGGGTTTGCTCAAGGAAGTTCGCCACTACGCGCACAAGCACATCCACGAGGTCCTCAGCGATCTCATGGTGATGCAGCGCGAGATTCATCCGTGCGTGTTCGCGGCCATGGACGGCACGGTCTGCGGCGACGGTGCCGGGCCGCGCACCATGCACCCCGTCACGCAGAATTTGATCCTGGCAAGCTCCGACTCCGTGGCCATCGACTCGGTGGCCGCCCGCCTCATGGGTTTTGACCCCATGACGATCGGCTACCTGCGGCTGAGCCATGACCGTGGTCTCGGCGTGGCAGATCCGCGAGACATCGAGGTCGAGGGAGAGCCGATCGATGGGATCAACTTTGGCTTCAAGGTGAGCCGAAGCCTGGTCATCTGGGGGGATCAGATGCTGAGAAGGGGACCCCTGAGGTTTCTGGAGCGCCTGGCCCTGCACTCGCCTCTGATGGTCTGGGCTCCCTTTGCCTCAAACGTTTACCACGACTGGATATGGTACCCGACTGTGGGTCAATGGCGAATCCGTGCTTTCCGCCGTACGGCATGGGGAGCGCTCGCGGACGCCTACCGCCGTCCCCCCAGCCCGGGTCCCGAGCCGGTGCGCGCCGGCGCCCGGGTATCTTGACAAGCCCCACCCCGAACCGTACGTTTCACAGGGTTTAGCGCGTCACGGGGCATCCCCGTTTCGAGACACTCGTGAGCGACATCACCGTTCTTGCAGTTGACGACAGCCCGCTCATTCTGGAGATGGTCAAGGACTATCTCGGCGGCGGGCGCTTCATGGTCATCACGGCCAGGAACGGCAAGGAGGGTCTCGATATCCTCAACCAGATCAAGCCGGAGATGATCATCTCCGACATCGTGATGCCGGAGATGGATGGCTGGGCATTCTGTGAAGCCATCCGCAAGAATCCGGATACAACCGATATTCCCTTCCTTTTCCTCACCGGTGAGAAGGATGTTCCGACCCGAATCCGCGGCCTCAAGATCGGGGCCGATGACTACCTCACGAAGCCGTTCTCGCGTGAGGAATTGCTCGAGCGGGCCTCGAAGATCGCCGACAAGGTGAAGAGTGTCCGCAAGGATTTCAGGCGGCGGCAGGCGGCCCTCAGCGGCCACACGAGCCAACTCGCCATGGCCGACCTCCTTCAGCTCCTGAGCCTCAACGGCAAGACCGGCGTGCTGTGCATCGACAATGGGCGCACCGGCAAGATCTATTTCCGGAGCGGCAAGATCATCAACGCGACGCTCGAGTCGGTCTCCGGTCTCAAGGCGCTCTACCGGCTCCTGGCCTGGGACGAGGCGAACTTCGAGCTCGAACCGCTCCTGGAGGATGAGGAGGAGGTGGAGGAAAAAATCCACGATGCCACTCAGAGCATCCTGATGGAAGGATTCACGCAGATTGACGAAGCCTGCCATCTCAAGGACAAGCTGCCCGGCGAAAAGGAGCTGCTTCAGGTCGCCTTAACAGCCAGCAAGGCGAAAGACCTCGGCGACGCCGAGAAGCAGGTTCTGAAAGCACTCGGGAAGGGGGCCACACTGGTCAGCCTTCTCGATCGCCTGTCGCTCACCGATCTCCAGATCTTCGAAGCGGTAATTGCGCTCCGGAGCCGCGGTCTTATCGAGGCCCACGAACCGGTCGGCGCCGTCACCGTCTGATCCCGTAAAATCCTCCCGAAACATGCTGTCCCGTACGCCGGCTCGAGCGGCGTATAATCTGCGTTCAATCCGCTTTCCACTGCTCTCGGAGGCTCCAATGTGGGGCTGGTACGTGGGAACGGCCTGTGTCGGAGCGGGAGTCGCATGGACGGTGATAGAAGAATGGCAACGTCGGCGCAAGCTGGCCTGCTCGATCTGAGCACACCGCTGGACCGCGCGCCCGATCTGGTCCTGCGCAGGGCCCGCTCCCTGGCGAATGCCGGCTACAGAAGGGTCGGTGATCTTCTCTACCACCTGCCTTTCCGCTATGAAGATCGCACGGCTTTCCGGACGCTGGATTCGGTCCAGCCCGGTGAGCGCGTGACCGTGGCGGTGCAGGTGCTCCAGTGCAAGGTCATACGCACTCGCCGGCGTGGGTTCGTGATCATCGAAGCGATGGTGGACGATGGCACGTCGAGCCTGCGCGCCGTCTGGTACAACCAGGCGTACCTCCAGCGGGTGCTCGTGCCCGGTGCGCGTTTCTGCTTCTACGGTCTGGTGGAGACGCGGCGCGGCCGTGCCTCCGAGCGGGTGTTGCAGAACCCCCAGATTGAACGCTTGCCCGAGGACGAGGCGGAGCCTGTCCACAGCGGCCGGGTGGTTCCAATCTACCGCAAGGTTGGGACGCTGTCCCCGCGGTTGTTGCGCACCGTCCAGCACCGTCTGCTCGGGGCGCTGCGCGGCCCGCTTGACGATCCGCTGCCGGCTGAAGTCCGTCGCCGCTGGCGCCTGTGCTCGAGGGATGAGGCGCTTCGCTCCATACACTTTCCATGTGGGCCGGAGCCGGTCGAGCTCTACAACTCGCGCCGATCACGCGCGCATCGGCGTCTCATGTTCGAGGAACTTTTCCTGCTGCAGGTGGCCCTGGCGCTACGGCGGCGGCGCATGCGCGAGAGCCGGCGTGAGTTCACCTACCGAACCTCGAAGATCATCGGCGAGCGATTGCGCCGCATCCTGCCGTTTCGCCTGACGGGGGCGCAGCGCCGGGTCTTCCGGGAGATCGTCAAGGACCTCGAAAGCCCCTATCCAATGAATCGCCTGCTGCAGGGCGATGTGGGGAGCGGCAAGACCATTGTGGCGCTCCTCACAGCGGTGCTGGCCATGGAGAACGGTCTGCAGGCTGTCCTCATGGCTCCCACCGGCATCCTGGCGGAGCAGCACTACGAACGGCTCACGGGTCTGCTGCGGCAATGGCCCTACCGGATCGGCCTGCTCACCCAGTCGACGCGAGCCGCGGAAAGGCGCCGGCTTCTTGAGGCGCTGGCGTGTGGTGAAATCAACCTGCTCCTGGGTACGCACGCGCTCATCCAGAAGCCCGTGCGCTTTCACCGGCTCGGCCTGGTTGTGGTTGACGAGCAGCACCGCTTTGGTGTCGCCCAGAGGCAGGCCCTGCTCGATAAGGGTGGGCGGCCTGATCTGCTGGTCATGACGGCGACGCCCATTCCCCGGACCCTGACCCTGATGCTGTACGGGGATCTCGACCTGTCGGTGCTCGACGAGCAGCCACCCGGCCGCGGACAGACCGAGACGTCCCTGGTGAGTCCGGCCAAGCGCCGGAGCCTGTACCAGCGACTGCGGGCCGCCACGGAGACCGGCGACAGGGCCTACGTGATCGCTCCCGTCATTGACGAATCGGACGTGCGAGGCCTGAAAGCCGCGCGTGAGCTGGCAGCGCGCCTGGCGCGCGGGCCCCTGGAGGGGGTGGCACTTGGACTGCTGCATGGCCGGCTGCAGCCGGAGGAAAAGGTTTCCATGATGAAGCGGTTCGCGGACGGGGAGGTCAAAGTTCTGGTGGCTACCAGCCTCGTTGAGGTTGGGATCGATGTGCGCGAGGCCACGGTGATGGTGATCGAGAACGCCGAGCGCTTCGGGCTCTCGCAGTTACACCAGCTGAGAGGGCGCATCGGCCGCGGGCCGCGCGCCTCCTGGTGTGCGTTGGTCCTTTCCGAAGGAGCAGATGCCGGTGTGCTCGAAAAGCTGCGAGCCTTCGTTCAATGCAAGGATGGCTTCGAGGTGGCGGAAGCCGATCTCCGGTATCGTGGCAGCGGGGAACTGTTCGGTACCCGTCAGTCCGGGGCAGGGGAGCTGAAGCTGGCCGATCTGATCCGCAACCCCAGGCTCGTGGAGGAAGCGCGTGAGGCGGCCTTCGAGTGGGTCGAAAGCGCCCACAAAGAAGGTAACCCGCTGGACAGATCGGTTCTCGAGGAGGTGGCCCGGCGCTGGCCCCAGGAAGCCATGGGGCTTACCGAGGGATAACCCCCACGTTTCGCCGGCCGGTCGTCTTGATCTTTCCCTAAACTGACCTAGATTTCGACCTGATGGGGAAAGTTCCCGCCGATCTGGGTGAATGCTGCGAAATGCTCGGCCTGAGCCGCAACTCGAGCCGTGATGAGCTAAAGCTCGCCTTTGCTCTGAACCGCCGGGATGTGGAAATGGCGGGGTACGACGTCGAGGCAGTCCGCAAGCTGATCAAGGGTGCAGATGATGCCGATCCCTTGACGTATGAGCCTCTGCCGACGGCCGCTCAGCACGTGCAGCCAGTCTCGTTCACTCCATCAAAACCACACGCACTTAACGCGGTTACCATGCTGTGCGTCCTGATGGTGGTGCTGGTAGCGACACTGTGCATCTTCCTCTGGCCGCGGTACGGATACAAGCTCCGGAGTTTCAAGGTCAATGACCCGCTGGTGGAAGCGCGATCAGGAGAGCCTTACGCCACCGTGCTTGAAGTTAACCGGCACCATGAGTTCTCGAATGGTAAGGTGGCACCGGCGTACCTGCTCAGACTGAAAGAAGATGGCACCGAGGTCTGGTACCCGCTCAACGACGTGCACTATTTCTGCGTGCGCGACTGAGCGCACCCTTCTGCGCTTTCTCCCCCAGGGCCCGTTTCGTGAACCTCAGGCGGCGGCCGAGGGCCGGTGATCGCTCCAGTCGTTTCTGGAGTTCCCGCAGGTTGGCCGGGGTGTCGAGATCCTGAGCGCGCTCCAGAAGGTGCGTACGAGCCGAGTCCGCCCGTAGCCTCGACAGGGTCTGGCGCAGCACCCGGGCCGTGCCCCAGCGTATGCCCCGGAACCATCGACGCCGCACCCTGCGCACGCCGACGAGGTAGTAGCCGCCGTCGAGGGCGGGCCCCAGCACCACGTCGGAACACCTCAACAGAGTTCTCGTTCTCCTCAGAGGTTCCGCCCCGATATGGGGGGAGTCGGAACCGATCACCAGGGCGCAGGTCGCGCCGGCATCGAGCGCGCGGCGAAGCGCCGATTCGATGCGCGTTCCCAGCCCCCCGGCGGGCTGTGTTCCGCAGGGGATGCCACGCAGCACTTTCCGCAACTCACCTCGGGGCCGGAACGGTTCGCTCCATTCCAGGCGCACCCTCCACCCGGCCCGGGCCAGGGGACGCAACCAGACCAGCGTATCGAGCAGAAACGCTTCGTGCAGGGCCAGAGCCTGCTTCCTGCCGAGCGCAGAGGCGAGACGCGTCTTGACACGTCCTTCGCGGGGTGCCCGGGCCAGCATCACCACGGCCGGACACAACCGTGGAGTCCTTCGAGGCTTGCGGCGCAGTCGGTCCGGGCGCGTGCTAGGATGATCCGGTCGGGGTCTCATGAGCACCTTGCGACGAGACGGAGGATCTGTTGGCCGGGTGGCGGAAAATAGGGCGGGAAGAGGATTTCCGCAAAGGGGAAGGCCGTAGCCTGAATGTCGGGGGGCGCCAGGTGGCAGTGTTTCGGGAAGGCGCCGAGTGGTTCGCCATCGAGGACGCCTGTCCGCACATGCGTGCCCGGCTGAGCGAAGGGACGATCCGCGACTGCGTGGTCACCTGCGGCTGGCATGGATGGAGGATTGATCTGCGCAGCGGTGTTGCCCTGACACGCTCCCGGGCCCGCGTAGCCACCTGTGCCGTGCGGGTCGAGGATGGGCAGGTCTGGCTCGGGCCATGGGTGAAAAAAGAATCGCCGCCGGAACCAGTGTCCGGCGGCGGTTGAGGACGAAAGGTGCAGAAAGCGTGGCTGGCAAGCCGCGCGGTTTTACTGCGCCGGGTACTCGAGATCGGCACCGGCGTCGCCCGAAGCTGCCACCGTTACCTCCTGGCTCTTCTCGCCCAGCTTCTCGTGCCAGTACTTGACGGTGTAGGTCCCTGCAGGCACCCCTTCGAGCTTGAATTTCCCGTTCGCACCCGTGGTGGTGGTGTAGGGTGAATCCGTCACCACGATCCAGCCCGCCATCCAGTTGTGGGCGTCGCAGGCGATGCGGAATATTTCGGGCTTCGAGAAAGTCGTCTTCATCACCTTCTTGAACCGCGGCTGGGCCTTGTTGAAGGCCGGATTTGCGGAAGAAAAGGTGTGCAGGTTGTGAAGGATGCCGTCGTTGTTCAGGATTTCGAGCGGTGCGCCCACACCCACCAGCGTGACGTGGGGATTGAACCGGCAGCCCTTCTGATCGAGCGTGGCCTTCTCCGTGGGTGGTTTAGCTCCCGGCACGGCCTGCACCGAGATGACGACGTTCTGCAGACCCTTGTCGGCGCCGACCAGAAGATCCTCCTTGATCTTGCCGTCCTTGGCGCACACCTTCTGATCCTTGGTGACCTTCACCGTTGCCGGCGCCGGCGCCGCCCCTGCATACTTGACGGTTCCCACGACATTGCCAGCCTGCGCGAGGGAAGCGACCAGGAAACTGCCCGCGGCGCAGGCAATCCAGGATAGGTTTTTCTTTGTGGGGTTCATCGACACCTACCTCCTTGTGTTGTTTCGGACGTCCAGGGTGGTGCCTGTGCTCAGCGGCCCTGGCTGGCTCCGCCGGCGGCCGCCCTGCGGCCCAATGACATGATGTAATCAGCAAGGACGCGGATCTGCTCGGTTTCATCACCGTTCAGGATGTCGTCCGGTCCCGAATCCTCATCGGAAAAGTAGCTGGGCATGCGGGTGCCCGGGTACAGGCGCTGGGGATCCTTGAGCCACTCGCCGACCCAGTCGTGCCGCAACCGCTCATGGGCCAGGACCAGATCCGGTGCCCACCCCTCAGGCGGCCCCTGGGGTTTACGCACACCCTGCTGGTGACAGCTGAAGCAGTCGAGGTATTGGTTGGATGCAAGCTTGCTGGCCGCAATGCGGTCGGCTGTCGGCATGGGATGATCGACACGCCATTCAAACGGGAATGTGGCATGGTCTGTCGCCGCAAAGTAGTGCACGAGCGAGGTGGCAGGGGAGTCCTCGAAGTGGAACGTCGGCATTCGCACCTGTAGCCACGGCCGGATGGGGGACGGCTCCTTGAGGAAGTTAAAGAGCCATTCCGGCTGAACCTTCTGTCCTTCCCCGTTGAGCGGTGGCGGTGCGAAAGCCCGCGCCTCCTCGATGGTGCGCTGGTCGCGCGCGGCGATGAGTTCCAGGATGTCTCCGCCCCGGCCTTCCACGATGTGGCAGCCGCGACAGTTGTTATCCTTGACGTACCGGCGGCCTGTCTCCACCGCCTCCATCCGCGCATCGAGCTGGTGGAGGCTCTCCTGCGGGAGCGGATTCTTGGTGAAGCCCATGACCGCTGTCACGATATCTTGCGCCTGCTCGCTCGAGAGACCGAAGTGCGGCATCTTGAGCTTCTCGTCCGGTTTCTTGATCTTTCCGTCGTCGTAACCGCGCGGGTCCGTGAGCTTCTGGTATAGCCAGGCCGGTTTGTTGTGCGCCACCTCGAGGAAGCCGAAATCGAGCATGTGGGTCAGCTTGCTGCCCCACTCGGTGAGTTCGGTGCCGATTCCCAGCGCGTCCTCGAAGCCCGGAATGACGTGGCAGCCAAAACAACCATAGCGCTGAATCATCCTCTGGCCCAGATATTCCTTACGCCGCGCTTCGCTCATGCGGCCCAGCTCGGCACGCGCGTTCGCCTCGGGCTGTCGCGCGGAGAGATAGCCGAGAACGATCTCATCCAGAAGGGTGGTGTTCAGCGCGGGCACTGTGGTGGAGTCGAACTCCGGATTCTTCAGTGACACTAGGTACGCGGCGGCGTCGACAGCTTCACGATCGCTGAGGCGCAGATTGGGCATCCTTGTCTCGGGCCAGAAATGTTTCGGGTTCTTGAGCCACGAATAAAGCCACTCGAAAGTTGTCTTGCTGCCCAGGCCGCTCAGCTCCGGACCGAATGTGCGGCGGCCCCAGTTCTCCCGGGTGGGGGCAGGATGTCCTTCCATGCGGTGGCATCCAACACAGCCCACGGTCTCGACCACCTGGCGGCCACGCTCGGCGTTACCCGTTAAGGTGCTGTGGATCGTTTCAAACGGCCCGGATTTCTCGTACAGGTATTCAAGTATCGCGTGGACTTCCACATCTGTGCGTGCCACATCCTCCGGAGACCGGTTGTTTTTCTGTCCGAAGAAATGGGGCATTTTCGTCAGCTCGCGGAACGAAGCCGGGCTGTTGACCCAGCGGTAGGCCCAATCGCGATCAAGCTTTGAGGCTAACCGCGAAAGATTGGGTCCCACCTTCCGTAAGCCCTCGAAGCCGGCAATCTTGTGGCAGCCGTGGCAGCCGAGATTTTCAATCAATGTGATGCCGCGCTGCAGCGGCTCGGCTTCGGGGACGTCAACCTCCTGGCGATGGCACTGGTAACAGGTTGAGTAGACGTTCTGGCCGGCCGTCATTGGGGTTTCCCAGTGATGCATCTCGTGCCAATGGTATTTCTCCTCCCATTCCGCTGCCTGCGCTTCGTCCCGGGGCGTGTGCGCGCTGTTGGTGAACGAGGTGCCTCTGTCACGCCCGAGGTGACAGACCGTGCAGCCAAAACTCTCGACTGGATGAGCAGAGCTTCCCGAAAGGTACAGGTCGAGCCGCGGATGGGTCCGGAACGGCTGGTCGGCGTCTTCGAAGCCTTTCTGATTGATCGCCAGGTGGCATGTCGTGCAACGGTCGACGCGCGGCACGGAGACAAAGTTGATATCCATGGGCAGCTTGTCGAGCACCACCTGTTTGACCTTGAGCGAGGGTTGGAGCAT
>JAPUKU010000014.1 GCA_027295505.1 Acidobacteriota bacterium | reverse complement strand
CTCGATTGGCGACCGCCGGCAAGGGTCCGGCAAGTCCAGCCCTGAGCGGTGGTTCGCACGTTTAGTCCCCTTGTGTTTCCCGATGCCGCGACATAGAATACCTTTCTTCGCCCGGGGAAGGCTTCAACGATTTGGAGGGCTGAGATGACCTACGTGATCACCGAGCCGTGTGTGGGCGTGAAAGATACAGCTTGCGTCGAGGTGTGCCCGGTCGACTGCATACACCCCAAGAAGGAGGACCCCAAACACGCTGAAGTGCAGATGCTCTACATCGATCCGGACACCTGCATCGATTGCGGCGCCTGCGAGCCGGTCTGTCCGGTCGAGGCGATTTTTGATGGCGACAGTGTGCCGGAGCAGTGGACGAGCTACACCGAGAAGAACGCGGCGTACTTCAAATCCTGAACCAGGAAAACACCCCCGACGGGCTCGAGAAGTCCCCGATTTTCTCCTGCAAGAATGACGGCGGGCCCGGCGGCGCTCAGCCCAGAGCCCCCAGCCGGGAGATGAGCTGCACCACCCGGCAGGCGTAAGCCCACTCGTTGTCGTACCAAGTGATCGTTTTCAGGTAGTTCCCCCCCAACACCTGCGTCGACAGGGCGTCGAAGATGGACGAGTGCGAGTTGCCGATCACGTCCCCTGAGACAATGGGGTCTTCGCAATACTCCACTATGTCCTCGTAGCGGCTCGACGCCGCGGCGCTGCGCACCACCTCGTTGACCTCCTCCACGGTAACGTGCCGGCTCATTATGGTCACCAGGTCCACGATGGAGCCGTCCGGAACGGGAACCCGCATGGCGATCCCATCCAGCTTTCCGTCCAGCTCCGGCAGGACCTTGCCCACCGCCCGTGCCGCTCCTGTCTCCGTGGGAATGATGTTCTCTGCCGCCGCCCGCGCCCGGCGCCAGTCGCTGTGCGGCACATCCGCCAGTCGCTGATCGTTCGTGTAGGCATGCACCGTGGTCATGATCCCTTTCTCGATTCCGAAGGCTTCGTGCAGGATCTTGGCGATAGGTGCCAGACAGTTGGTAGTGCAGGAGGCATTCGACACGATGCGGTGCTCAGGCCTCAGGGTCTCGTCGTTGACGCCGAGGACCACGGTGGCGTCAATCTCATCCTTGGCGGGAACCGTGAGAATGATCCTCTTGGCGCCGGCTTCCAGGTGTTTTTCGAGCTGTGCCCGCTGGCGATAACGGCCCGTTGACTCCACAAGGACATCCACCCCGAGATCGCCCCAGCGCAGATCATCGAGACTGGCGATCTGGGTCATCTTCACATCATGGATACCAGCGTACAGGACATCTCCCTCCACCCTGGCAGGATGGGGGAAGCGGCCCATGACCGTATCGTATCTCAGCAGATAAGCGAGCACCTTGGGATCCGCGATGTCGTTGATGGCGACGACATCGATCTCGGGCTCCACGCTTACGATGCGGAAGACGCTGCGGCCGATGCGGCCAAAGCCGTTGATGGCGATACGTGTCGGCATGCTGAATGGGATGCCACCTGCTCAGGCGGCGATCATCATTCCTTTCCGTCGAACTGCGCCAGCTTCAGGCAGAGATCCACGACACGCGAGGAGTATCCCCAGCCGTTGTCGTACCAGGAAATGGTCTTGAGCAGGTTTCCTCCCAGCACCCGGGTGCACAGCGAGTCAAAGATAGCCGAGTGTGAGCGACCGATAACATCACTCGAGACGATCGGCTCATCGCAATAATCGACGATGTTCTTCAAGGACCCCGCCGCCGCAGTGCGTACCGCCTCATTGACCTCCTCAACCGAGGCATTCTTCTTCAGCCAGGTCGTCAGATCGACCGTGGATCCGTCAGGAACCGGCACCGTCATGGCCATGCCGTTGAGCCGCCCCGCCAGGTCCGGCAGGATCTGCTGCACGGCGATCGGTGCCCAGGTCTCCGTGGGGATGATATTTTCCGCCGCCGAACGCGATCGCCTGAGATCCGTGTGCGGCACATCCGCCAGCCTCTGGTCGTTGGTGTAGGCGTGCACCGTGGTCATGAACCCACGCTCGATCCCGAAAGCTTCGTTCAGGATCTTGACGATGGGCGCCAGGCAGTTTGCGGTGGCCGATCCGATGGACAGGACGCGGTGCTCCGCCTTCAGCTCGTGGTCGTTGACGCCCATGACGACCATGCAATCGATGGTGTCCTTCGGAGGAACGGTGAGGATGACCCTCCTGGCACCCGCCTCGAGGTGCTTCTCCAGCCATGCCCGCGTGCGGTACATGGTGGTGGATTCGATGACGATATCGATGCCCAGCTCCGCCCAGTTCACGTCACCGGGCTGGCGCCGGTTGAGCACACGGATTTGCCGGCCGCCCACGTACATGGAGTCGCCCTTGACGGAGACAGGTTCGTGAAAACGACCGTGGACCGTATCGAATTGGAGCAGATAGGCGACCGACCGTGGCTCCACGATGTCCACGATGGCCGCGACCTCCAGATCCTTGCGGCCATGAACGTTGCGGAAGAAATTCCGGCCGATGCGTCCGAAACCCATGATCCCGATGCGCGTCAGCACGGCACTCTTTTATCAGATTTAGAGCGCGTGGTAAAATATCATTCTTCTTGACAGGGCCGGACACTGATTTTCCCAGGAGGCCACGACGTGGGCACCAAGCGCATCGGCATTCTGACCGGCGGAGGCGACTGCCCCGGCCTCAACGCCGTCATCCGGGCGGTGGTCATGCGTGCCGCCGCCGGGGACACCGAAGTGGTCGGGCTTCGCCGTGGCTGGCGCGGGCTCCTCGACCGCGATAGCCTGCCCCTCGACACCGAGAGGGTCCGCACCATCCTGCCACTCGGGGGAACGATCCTGGGCACGTCACGCACCAACCCCTCCAGGGAGAAAGACGGCATGGAGCGCAGCCGGGCTTCCTTCAAGGACCTGGGGCTGTCTGTTCTGATCGCTGTCGGGGGAGAGGACACGCTAGGCGTCGCCGCCAGGCTGTCGGATGAGGGCATGCCGCTGATCGGCGTGCCCAAGACGATCGACAATGACCTTCAGGGGACCGACGTGACGTTCGGCTTCGATACCTCGGTGCAGATCGCCTCGGACGCTCTCGATCGCCTGCACACGACCGCATGCTCCCACGAGCGCACGCTGGTGGTCGAGATCATGGGCCGGCACGCGGGCTGGATCACCCTCATGGCTGGCTTGTCTGGAAGCGCGGACGTCATCCTTATCCCGGAGTACCCCGTTGATATCGAATCGGTCGTCCAGCGCATCAAGCGCAGGTACGAACGCGGGCCGCGGTACGCCATCGTCGCCGTCTCAGAAGGGGCCAAGCTGACCGGCGGGGAAGCCAAAAAGGCAAAAGCTCTCGACGCATTCGGCCACGTTCGCCTAGGCGGCGTGGGCGAACAGCTGGCGGCGGAGATTGGTAGACGCACGGGGTTCGAGACCCGCTCGGTTACCCTGGGCCACCTGCAGCGCGGCGGCACACCGACAGCGTTCGACCGCATCCTCGGAACCCGCTTCGGCGTGCGCGCGTGCGAGCTGGCGCTCGAAGGACGCACAGGCCTCATGGTGGCGCTGCGGGGAACCAAGATCGTCCCTATCCCGATCCAGGAGGCGGTGGCTTCCCTGAAAACCGTGGATGATGACCTCTACAAGCTGGCAGCGACCTTCTTCAGCTGAGCCCCGTTCGCACGCCCGCAGGCATCCGGCCCCTTGCCGATTCAGCGCGTGTCTGTGCAGGCCCGGCAGACCAGCAGCGCCAGGACTTTCGTGGCGCTGACGAGTTCTTCGATCGGCAGGCGCTCGTCGAAGGCGTGCGCCAGGCGCACGTCGCCCGGCCCGTAGACCACCGTCGGCACCCCAGCGTAGCGCGTGAACAAACGCAGATCACAACCGTACGGGGCCCCGCGCAGTTTCGAGTCGCCTCCGGTGATAGCGCGGTGGGCGTCGGCAAGTTGCTCCAGGATCGGCGCCTCCGGTTCGGTCTCCCCCGGCTCGAACTGCCCGCCAATCCACTCAACGCTCGCCGGGTGTTCGCACAGCCACTCATCCTGCTCGCAGGCCTTCCGTACCGCGCCTTCGAACTGCTGCCGCGCCTCCGCACAACTCTCCCCCGGGAACACGCCGTAACGCCCCTCGGCGATCGCCTCTTCCGGAACGGTCGAGCCCCAGTTGCCGGCGTTGAGCTTGCCGATGCTGATCGGGGCGGCGAGCCACGATCCATCGTACATGGGGTGGTGGAAGGTACGGTGGCGCTCCTCCTCCAGCTTCCGCAGCGCCTCCCAGATCGGCCACGCTTTCTCGATGGCGCTCACACCCGCCTGCCGGGTGGCGCCATGTGTCGGCAGGCCCTGCACCCGGCACCGGAAGTCGAGGGCCCCCGAGTGCACAGGGCTCATCGCCAGCCGGCTGGGTTCGATAATGACGGCGGCATCGGCGCGGTAGCCGCGCAGGATGGCCGACAGGGATCCGAGCCCGCCCGTCTCCTCACCGGTCACGCTCTGGATGAGGATCGGCCGCTGCGGAGACACCCCGAGCTTCTGGGCAGTCCGCACGGCGATGCTTGCCGCCGCCAGGCCTCCTTTCATGTCACAGGAGCCCCTGCCGTGGAGAAAACCGTCCACGACGCTGCCTCCGAACGGATCGCGTTCCCAGCGCCGGCGGTCTCCGACCGGCACCACGTCGATATGCCCGTTCAGAATGAGCGCCGCGCGGCAACCGGGCGCGCCCTCGCCCCACTGACCCACCAGGACAGGCCTCTCGATGGGAAGTCCGTCATCGCAGTATGCGGGATGGCGCATGATCTGCTCCCGCTCGGGGATCCAGCGGTCAACGTCGAGGCCCCATTCTCGCCAGCGCCCCTGCAGAAACTGCTGGGCCGCGGACTCGTCACCGGTGACGCTGGGGCGGCGCACAAGCTCCTGCGCCAGGTCAAGCAGCTCATCACGCAGCGACTCGACGCAGCCTTCTATGTCGGATGATTTCACCGTGGTCGACGCACCCAGTAGAGCAGAGCGCCGCTACCGACAAACAGGACGCAACCGCCGACGGCGGTGACCAGGAAGTCCAGTTCCTCCTCAACCACCTGGGAAGGAAAGAGCGAGAAGCCCATCGCAGTGAGCGTGGTGATCAGGCCCAGGGCGGGGACGACCCAGGCAGCAACTTTTCCCCCGGGGATGAGAATGGCACCGCCGCCGGGTGAGACCGGATCCTTGCGCCTTAGCACGGGAAGCGCCGCGAACATGTACAGAAACGGGATGAAGTAGATCAGAAGTGTTGCTGTGATCAGAACCTGGTAAGCCTCCTCGACGCCGCTGGTTCGCGCCATCGACCAGATCAGGAAAAGGCTCGACAGCACGCCCTGAACGAGGAGCGACACGTGCGGGGTTCCCCAGCGGGGATGGATGCGACCCATCGCCGCCGGCAGATAGCGATCGATGCCGGCCACGTACGGGATGCGCGCTGCACCGGTGAACCAGGCCCCGACCCCCCCGAGAGCCGCCACCGCTATCAGCAGGCCGACAACGTTCGAAAGCCCGGTCAGTCCCAGGCGCGCCCCGATCGATTCGAGGGCCTGCACGACGCCGCTGATGATGTTCACCTCGGACGGCGGCAAGGCCACCAGCAGGGAGAGCGTGCCAAGAACGTACACGAACGTGATCATCCCCCCGCTGATGAGCACGGCGCGCGGCAGGGTGCGCTTCGGCGAGCGGATCTCCCCTGCCATCAGGGGCGCCAGCTCCAGTCCCGCAAAGGCAAAGCACAGCATCGCCCAGAAGGAGGCAGTGCCCCGGTTAAACACGGGGACGAGGTCCGCGCGTTCCACCGGCACTGCGCTACCAAAACGCAGAAAGACCCAGAGGCCCAGCACCACCAGGATCAAGCCCGGTACCCAGTTTCCAATCGCCCCCACGTTCTGCAGCCACTTGCCGATCTTGAGTCCGACAAGGTTGAGCCCCAACGCGATCCACAGTGCGGCCAGAGAGAAGCAGCCCACAAACCAGGGATTGTCTCCCAGCCAGATGGTCGACTCCCCACCGACAAACGCGGCGCTGCCCGCCGCGAAGATCAACAGCGATGGAAAGTAGATGAGGTTGCTCGTCCAGTAGCACCAGCCGGCCACGAACCCATGGAAGCCGCCGAAGGCGCGCTGCGTCCAGCGGTAGATGCCGCCTTCCTGCGGGTAGCGGGAAGAAAGTTCAATGACCGTCAGGCCCTGGGGAACAAAGAAGAACAGGAAGGCAAGAGCCCAGACGACGAGGGAGGAGGGGCCGGACGCAGCGGCTGTTGACAGCCAGCGCAGGCCCAGAATGGCCGCGATGTTGAACAGCACCACGTCGAGGAGGCCGAGCTCCCGCCGCAGCCCGCCACCCAAACTCTGTGGATCTGACATGTGGCGCGAGACTAGATCCCCGCTGAGGCCCTGTCAACGGCCTTCGTCCGGCCTGGATGAAACGCTTTGGATCAGCGGGCCGGGGCCACGATCGACCCCGGCCCATGACCCCGACAGAGCTCAGTGGATCGAGCGAACTTCAATCTCGGCCGTGGCCGACGGATGCACGCCTCCGGTCTCGAGGGTGTCCAAGGTCACTTCCACAGCGTAGCGACCATCCGGGAGTGGGTTGCCGTCCGGCGTCATCAACCTGAAGGCGACCGGGATCACCAGGACGTCCTCCACAAGCTTGAAGGTGAAGAAGTTGTCGCACTCGCAGCAACCACCATCGTTGCCGCTCGCCCGAAGGACCTCGTTGCCTGCGGTGTTCCGCACTACGACCGAGATGCTCTTGCAGCCGCTGAAGGTGAAGGAAATTGGAATCGGAGTCTCGTTGTGCACGGCGAACGCACCGCGCACGATGGGCAGGGTGTCGGGCGACCCTACCGGCATCAGGTTGTTGACATAAGCCGGTCGGTCGATGGCCAGCGTGCTGGAGTACGGATGGCGCGGCAGGTCGCGTCCTCCGACCTCGGCCCACACCAGCTCGCTCACGACCGGCCCCGCAAACGAATTCTCGAGGCGGCGCACCAGACCCACTCCCGGAGCAAACCATTCCTCCAGAATGCCGGCATCGGCGCAGGGCGGCTGGAAACGGACATGGACCACGTTGGCGAACGCGCCAGCCGGAACTTCGACGTGCTCGGTGCGGCTGACGATTGCCAGGCGGGAGCCGTCCACACAGCCCGCGGGAGCTCCTGCGTCGTTGACCGGCTCTAGCTCCATCCGCCAGCTCGTGCCGACGGGAGCCCCGAGCAGGTACCACAGGTGATCCGTATTGGATCTTGGGTTGAACTCCCCGACATTGTCGCGCAGGCCGCGACGCACGAGGCGTGCAGGTTCGCCGAAATAACCGCTCAGAACGAAATAGCGGTGACTGTTCGGCGCCTTCTTGAAGTCAGAAACCGCAACCTTCCAGCCATCCATGCCGGCCGGTCCCCGCCTCGCGTAGACCCAGTGGTTGCCCACCTGAAGCGGAAAGTAGCTCTCGCGCGTCACATCGAACGCCGCGCGCGTGCGGGTCTGCGCGGGCAGCTCACCGACCGCGATCAGAAACGCCGCCGCCAGACCCGCGGCCAGAATCAGGGCTTGTCTTGCACGCATGGACTGTCCTCCTCTCCGATGCCGGGCTGCCGGTCTGGCCGTTCGGGGCGAATCTTGAGTGCCCGGGACAGCAGCCTCTCTCCGGAGGCCTCATCGACTCGGCTTCCACTCCCGGTAAGAGTCCGGAGCGTTATGAAAGGTTGAACCTTGCTAGAATTCTGCCACGAGCCCACGGACATCGTTCCAGAACACTTCGCCACGGGCTTTTGGGCTTGACAGCAGGGGTGGTCACCCGAATAAAATCGCTTTTGCAGGAACCCTCGGAAAATGCTCAGTCGCCCCAAGACCACACACCGCCCACCCTCGACCAAGGAGGTCCTGACGACTTTCGAGACCGCGGCCCTGTGCCACGTCAACCCGCTGTCCGTCCGAAACTGGATCGATCAGGGGAAGCTGCCCGCTTACCGCACCCCGGGCGGCCACCGGCGGATCCTGAGGGAAAATCTGGAAGGATTTCTCCGCGAGCATGGGATGCCGCTCGATGTCAGCTCCGCACCCAGGATTCTGATCGTGGACGATGAACAAGCGATTGTGGACCTGGTGGAACGTGCTGTGCTCGAGGCACTGCCCGCCGCCCAGGTCGAGAGCGCCGGAAACGGCTTCGATGCGGGTAAGAAAGTCCACTCCTTCAGGCCAGATCTGATGGTTCTCGATCTGAAGCTTCCCGGGCTCGACGGGTTCCAGGTCTGCTCGGACCTGAAGGCGGACGACCGGACACAGCACATTCAGGTCATCGCCACAACGGGCTATTACACCCAGGAGAATGTTGACCGCATCCTGGCCTGTGGCGCTTCTCACTGTTTCAAGAAACCGATCGATTTCGCCGAATTCCAGAGACAACTCCAGACCCTTCTCGGATTCCGGGTCGAGCCACACTCCCTGGCTCTCTGAACGAGCCTGATCCCGGTCCCACCCGCGCACACTCCCGGCCCCGCTATGTGGCACCCGCCCAGGGGCCTGGTAAACGACGGGGATTCATCCAGGTGGAGTGCTGATGCTCATACTAGGTGGGGCGTGGCGCGATTCTAGTTCATTATTGCCCCGCCACAGGAACTATCGACGTCTGCGCTCCTGAGGCAGGAGGTGAATCCTGTACTGTCCTTCAAACGTTCTCTTGAAGACACTGAAGTTATACTTACAAAAAGAGTTACTCCAGCGATGTTTTCGCCTCGCCAGCCGGTTACTTTTGACTGGGGGCTCGGTCCTGTGCTAGCGTCCGTTCAAATACTTTACTCACACGTCTGAGAGGAGACCGCCCCACCGGCTAGACTGCAGAACCCACAATCCAGCGCCGATCGCATGGGTACCGTGAACTTTGGTCGAAGAGGGAAGACGGTGAGAATCCGTCACGGCCCCACGCCACTGTAAGCGAGGACAACGCCCGCCAGGAAACCACTGGGAAACCCCGGGAAGGGGGCGGGCCGCGGATGAATCGCGAGTCAGGAGACCTGCCTGTGTGATACCGGAACGAAACCCTCGAGGGGAGGGTTGATCTCCGTTATCCCACCGACCCCAGTTCCAGGATCTTTTCGAACTGGGGTTTTTTCATGCCTGTCTCCCCCGACGCCCGCGGGGATTCCTGGTTTTCCCAGCCGTGTGTCGGCGCACCGCCACGGTGCCAGGACACATGAAACCCAAAACTATTTCACTCGATTCAAGTCACCCTCTGACCTGCCACATTGTCCGTCGGGCGGTGGACCGGGCAATGGCTGCCGTTTTCGTGTCGCTCGCAGCGGCGGGCCCGGCCACCGCCGTGACCCGCGTTGACTGCTTTGCGGATCGAGTGGTCGTGTTCGATCCAGCCTTCGAGGATCTTGCCCTCGGGTTCGGTGCGAGCAGAATGCCGGGGATTGTTCTGGGCCCACCCGGTGATTCCGCTCCCACGCTCGGATCGCTGAGCGTCGTCTCTCTGGGCCGCAGCGGCAGCATCACACTCGAGTTCACCGACAACGTGATCGTCGACGGCCCGGGCCCTGATCTGATCGTGTTTGAGAACTCTTTCTTCGTCGGGGCGCCCCCTGCCGCCGAGACGGATGAGTACCACGTTGCCGCTGACCTGGGCCGCGTGCAGGTGAGTGTCGACGGTGAAACGTACTTTGAGTTCCCGTTCTCCGAGGAAGCGCTTCTTCAGGCGGACGGAGGCTCACTTCCTTCTTCGCTCCTGAAACAGCTCGCCGGCCTCTCTGGAGTCACCCCCACCTTCACCGGAAACTGGATCCGCGCTGATGATCCGACTGCCTGGGATCCCGAGGGAGTGGGAGGCGTCTCGGGCTCCGGAGGAGACGCCTTTGATCTGGCAACCGTGGGTCTGAGCGAGGCGCGGTTCGTGCGCATCGTGGACAGCGGGGCCCTGACCGGCTTTTCCGGATCGGCCGAAGGGACCGATCTGGACGCGGTCATCGCTCTGCACTCACGGCCCACCGCTCCGATCATGAACGACGCGGACGACGACGGGCTCGACGATCTCGCAGAGCTGATCTACTACGGAAGCCGTCCTGATGATCCGGATACCGACGGCGACGGCATCAGCGACGGCGAAGAAGTCGCCGGCTGCACCGATCCGTCAGGGATCATTTCCGGTCCGTTCTTTTTCCCCGAGCCTGACCTGATGGCCTCCGGACCGGGTCCCACCGTCCTCAAGTGGAGCTTCCTGGGGTCGGCCTTTCGCTACGACGCTGCCCGCGGAAATGTCGCCGACCTTGGCACCGCTGGTGACACCGTCGATCTGGGTCCGCTCACGTGCATCGAGGACAACTCTACCGACGTGACGACGCTCGGGAACGAGGATGCCTCCGTGCCGTTGCCGGACGAAGCGTACTTCTACGTGGTTCGGGGTGTGCGCGCCACCGATCCGGAGACATACGGGACATCTTCCGCGGGCTTCGAGCGGTTCGGATCGGGCGGGTGTATGTGAGCCGCATCCCGCCCATCGCCGGCCACCTGGTCCTGGCGCTCATGCTGGGGTGGCCGCCGGCTCATGCCGCAGAGACTCCTTCTCGCGAGAATGAGAACGAGGACACGTCGTCAGAGTCGGATCCTCTGTCATCGGGCGTCGTCGAACGGGTCACGGTCGAAGCGCCGGCCGACCGCACGCCGCTCCTAGACCGGACCACGTTCAGCACCGTCCTGCTGCGCGAGGACCTAGACCGCGATCGGCTGAGCCTGACTGAGGCGCTACGCCGGGTCCCGGGCGTGCGGGTGCAGGCATTCGGCGGCCTGGGAGAATTCGCGACCGTCTCCATCCGTGGTTCCTCCTCCGAGCAGGTGGAGATCTTTGTGGACGGAGTGGCGCAGCGCTCCGCGGTCGGGGGCGGCGTTAACCTGGCCGATCTGCCTTCGCTCGCTCTGGAGCGGATCGAGATCTACCGGGGCTTCACACCCGCCTGGTTCGGCCCCTCTTCGCTCGCCGGAGCGATTTCGGTCACCACGCGATCTCCTGATCAACCTGCCACTGAGATCCGCGCTTCATACGGCTCGTTCGACAGCGTTAGCTACGGCGGCCTGATAGCACACCCTGCCGGTTCCTGGAACCTGCTCGGTTCGCTCGAGATCTCCCACTCTGAAGGTGACTTCGGCTTTTTTGGGACAGACCACCCGCAACGCCGCGAGAACAACGAGAATGATTCGCTGCGACTTCTGGGACGGGCCTCGCGACCTCTGAATGGCGAAGGAGCGGTCAAGAAGATCGAGATCACGAACTCGCTTCTGATCCGGGATCAGGGAGTGCCGGGCCTGCAGTCACAACAAGATCCTGACGCCACCTTCGATCTGTTCCGTGACACGCTGCAGGTAGGAGCTTCCCTGAGCTCTCCATGGGGAGGATGGAGCGCTGATCCAGCTCTCTACGCCACCTACGAGACCCAACACTTCGCCAGGCCCACCCGCAGTCCCGCCACCGACGCGGAGAATCGCTTCACCACGATCGGCCTGCGCTCGCCTCTCCAGTTGCATCCGACGGCAGGCACACGCTTGATCATCTCGCCGGAGGTTCGTCACGAGCGGGTGCGGGGCCGCGACAAGGAGGCGCTGACCGTGAATCGATTCAAGGCCGGGCGGGACAGCTATTTCCTCTCGGCGGGCATCGAATGGGAGACAGCGGGAGACCGGCTCCTCGTGGCGCCGTCGCTGCGCTGGACCTCACTGGATTCGACCTTCGACGGCCTTAAGACAGGGGAAATTCGCACGCGCTCGCAGACATCAGAGAAGGAGCTCAGCGGCAAGCTCGGCCTGCGCTGGTCAATCACCTCCCGCCTGGCGCTGCGCGCGAACGCAGGCAGCTTCTTCCGCGAGCCGAGCTTGACCGAGCTGTACGGAAACACCGGTGTAATCCAGGGGAATCCTGATTTGCGGGCGGAGCGTGGAGACCACGCCGACGCAGGACTCTCGTGGTCCTGGCTGCCGACGTCTATCTCCGCGGGACAGCATGCTCGCGCCGCAAGTCTGGAAGGATCGGTCTTCTTCACGCGTGCCGACGAGCTGATCCTTCTGTCTCCAGCGGGAGGTCAAACGGTCAAGCCTCGGAACAGCGGCGAGGCGCGGATCACCGGTGTCGAGCTGTCAGGGAATCTCTTGATGCGCGGTGGATGGCGCTTTGATCTCACGTACTCCCACCAGCGCGCGGAAGATAAGAGCGGAGTGGTTGGAATCGACGGCAAGATCCTGCCTGGCCGGCCCGCCGCCGAGCTACACGCCGGCATTTACCTGCGCCGCGTCCGCTGGTCGGGGCTGTACCGCTATTTGTTTCTAGGCGACAACTACCTCATCCCAGAAAACACGGGCAGCGTTCCGGACCGACACCTGCACACCGTGGGGGTGGGCTTCACACCCGTGCCGGCCTGGGAGCTTTCCCTGGAGGTAGAGAACGTGGGCGATCAGCGCGCCGGTGATCTGGCGGGATTCCCCCTGCCCGGCCGCATGGTCATCGTCGAGGTGAGGTTCCGGCCATGAGTCCGATGTCCAGCTCCCGCATTTGCCCTGCCGGGCTGAGCTTTCGGCACCTCCCGGAGGCCGCCCTGCTTGCCGGCGTAGCACTGCTTTTGGGTGTACTTCTCACCGGCTGTGGGGGGGATTTTCGCCCCTCTCCCTCCACACCGCCTGGCGATGACGAGGTTAGCGAGGCTGCTCTACGCGAGGTGTACGACGTGTGGATTGAGATCGCCGATCTCAGCCTGCCAG
The DNA here is from genome assembly GCA_027295505.1 of Acidobacteriota bacterium. Classification (GTDB taxonomy): domain Bacteria; phylum Acidobacteriota; class Polarisedimenticolia; order JAPUKU01; family JAPUKU01; genus JAPUKU01. The sequence continues at coordinate 4,749 of JAPUKU010000014.1, read as the reverse complement.
GGCGATCGCAGCCGACCACACTGGCCGTAGACCTGGAGATCACGTTCCGCAACGATCCGCTGCTGGAAGGGATGGAGATTGAGGAACCGTCTTCCCCCACAGCGTCGATCCAGCTCGTGGCCCAGTACCTGGACGGCGTGCCGCTTGCGCTCCCGGAGGTACGGAGCTGGCAGCCGGAGTTCGAGCGGCGGGGGGATCACCTGCGCTTCGATCCACTGGAGCTGTTTCAGATCGAGGATCTGACCGACCAGCTGCATCTCGAGGGGGACCTCACCGAGGATGGCAGACGCTTCGAGGGCACGGCGGTACTGGCGCTGGCAGGCCGCATGGGCAGCGCAAACGGCATCCGCCAGCGCAACTACCTCATCGGCACGACCGACTTTGCCTTCTCCGGGTCGCTGTCGCGCCTCCGCGTGCGTTACGAGAACCAGTTTGCGCTCTTCACGGACGTGGAGGATGCTTACATCGACCCGCTCGTGCGGGTGGAGTCGGGATCGGCGTTCCTGCTCAACCGCTTCGAGCTGGTGTTCACCGAAGATGGCGACAACCGCCACGTCGAGTGGCTCAGCCCTGCCAGGAACTATGAAACCATCTTCTCTTTCTCGGCGGGAGACGGATCCAACCCGCAGGATCTGGTCCTCGACACACAGGGCCGCCTCTGGCTCAGCCGCTACGAGACACCGTATAACGATCTTCTAATCGCCGATCCTAGAACCGGCAAGCGGCTGGGAAGCATCGACCTGATGCCCTGGGTGACGGGTGCAGGGTTGCTGCCACGACCGGAGCAGATGCTCGTGGTCGGCGATGAGCTGTACGTGGCGCTGCAGAACGCCAATCTCTCGTTTACTGAGTTTGGACCTGCGCGACTGCTCGTTATTGATACCGTGGGGGATCGTGTCGTCGACGCCATCGATCTCGAGGGCATCAATCCGTTTCAGGGTATGGAGCGGGATCCGGCGACCGGCTACCTTTACCTGGCCATGGCGGGGATATTCCCCGGCCAGCAGGCGGAGCAGTTCACCGGCGGTGTGGAGGTCGTCGACCCGGAGACGCGCACCAGCCTGGGCCTGCTCATCGACGATGACGACCTGGGTGGACATCCGAGCGACGTGGCCATCGCCTCGGAAGACAGGGGGTACGTGCTGATCTCGCGGCAGTCCGGAGGAGATTTCCTGACCGAGGTGATCGCCTTTGATCCGCGCGACGGAACGATTCTGAAAACCGTTTACAGCGGTGGCAAAGACGGCCGCAACCTAGTTACGGATCTGGAGGCGGACGGTGAGGGGTGGCTTCTTCTGGCACTGGCGGATCCGGTTGATTCCGGGGTGATCATCCTGGACACCCGGAACGACGACAAGCCGATCCCCGGAGCGCGATTTCACACCTCGCTGTTCGCCACCTCGATCGCCACGGCGACGGGACGAGCTCCGATCGACCCGGAACCACCCATCTCCAAAATTCCCTAGCCAGACTCGGGCGTCAAATTCGGGGACCTACATGGCCCGGAAACTCACTCGGCGGGCGGGCGAAAGTAGTGCACCTCCACCTCGGCGCGCAATCCTTGTTCACTCAGCTGCAGCGCACGGATCGTCGTCCTGATTCCGAGCCCCGCTCCACCCTTCACGGGCTGAAGATGAAGCTGCTCCGGGCCGATCTCCCAGGGGCCAAGGGTACTCGCCAGATCGATCTTTCCGAGAGCTCCAAACGACACCGGCATTGACTCGAGCTCGACCACGTGCACTCCCTTCAGGCGATCGAACCTCAGGCGCACGCTGACGTCCGTCTCCACCTGAACACCCAGCGGCTCGGTATGGCCGCGTAAGTGCAGTTCCAGGCGCCCCTCGCTCGCACGGAACCGCGACGCATCGTCGACGACCAGCGACATTCCGGTCCAGCCTCCGCCGATCTCGAATTTCACAGGCAGCGCCGCGCGCGCCAGCGACTCCAGATCGGCCGCGCTGTGGGTCCAGACCAGATGGGGTGATATCGAAGCGGAAGCTGGCGGGTGGCTCAGCACCATGACAACAGCGATCCACAGCATCCAGGACGAGAGATTCTTTTCTTTCATGAGCTTCCTCACGATCCAAGCTCCTCGCGGCGGCGGCTCAGGATCCACAGGAAGAACGGGCCGCCGCACATCGCGGTGATTACTCCGACCGGCAGCTCGGCCGGCGCGATCAGCGTGCGCGCCACCGTATCACAGGCGATGAGGAACGCCGATCCGATCAGGAAAGAGACGGGCAGCACCACGCGGTGATCCGGACCGGTGACCAGGCGAACCAGGTGCGGTACGATCAGCCCCACGAACCCGATCGGGCCCGCCGCGGAGACGACAGCTCCCACCAGGACGGAAGCCGCCAGGAAAGAGACCCTTTGCAGGCGCCGCACGTCCACCCCGAGGGCCGCCGCGGGCTCATCCCCCAGGCTGAGCACGTTGTAATCACGCGCGCGCCACAGGAGCACGCCCGAGCCCACCACCACGAACGGCAGAATTCGCCACACGACACCCAGATCAACGATGTCGAGGCCTCCCATGAGCCAGCGCACCATCTGGTACGACTCGGCGAAGTCGGCGATATAGTGGATGAACAGGATCAGGGAGGACAGGGTCAGGTTGATGGTGATCCCGGCGAGCAGCAGCGCGGTGACCGGTATAGCGCCGTCACGCCTTGCCAGGAGCCACACCGCGGCGATAGTGAGAGCCGATCCGGCAAAAGCGGCCGCGGGCAACCCTCCGAGCCCCCACACGACGCCCGTCAGACCGACCTTGATTGCCACTACCGCACCGAGCGCCCCACCCGCAGAGACACCAAGCGTGAAGGGTGTCGCCAGGGCGTTCCGGAGCATGGCCTGGAAGACGGCGCCGCACATGGCCAGGCTGCCACCCACCAGCGCCCCGAGCAGGACCCGCGGCAGGCGCGCCAGCAACAAGATGGCAGCATCGGGACTCCGAACGACATCGAACCCGGAGGCCACGGCCGCCCCCAGATCGACCCGGGTCGATCCGATCAGTGGACACACGGCGATCGTGGCCGCAAACAGCATCGTGGACAGTAACAGCGCCCTGCGTGGTTTCATCACCTGCATGGCTCGAGTGCTCTGAAGGAATTGTACGCGCGGAGAGGGCGATCTTACCCACTTCCAGCGCCGGAAGAAGCGTGCCGGCCAAGAGGCGCGAAGAAGGGCGGCCCTCCTCCCGGCTGGGAGATGACACGCAGGGGAACCCCGTAAACCTCTTCCAGGAGGTCTTTCCGAAGGACTTCCTGTGGCGTGCCGTGGGCCATCACCTGTCCATCCCGGAGCGCCAGGGTGTGATCGCAGTAGGCCCCGGCGAGGTTGATGTCGTGTGTGACCGCCACGATGGTGATGCCGGCCGAGCTCAGATCGTGAAGGACATCGTAAATTTCGACCTGGTGGCGCAGATCCAGAAAAGCGGTGGGCTCGTCAAGGAGCAGGATCGGGGCTGCCTGGGCGATGGCACGGGCCAGCACCACGCGCTGTTTCTCGCCACCGCTGAGCTCCTGGAACCGGCGCTCTTCGAACCCCTCCAGCCCCACTTGTGACAGTGCCTTCCTGGCGGCTTCAACCTCGGCCCTTCCCTCGAACTGCCATGCGGAGAGGTGTGGATGGCGCCCCATGAGCACGATCTCCAGTACCGGGAAGTGAAACATCATCAGGCTCTCCTGCGGCACCAGGGCAACCTGACGGGCGATCTCGTTCCGTGACAGTGCCGCGACAGGCTGCTCGCCAATGAGCGCCTCTCCCCGGGACGGCTGCACCAGTCCGGCCGCAACACGCAGGAGGGTCGATTTTCCGGCCCCGTTCGGGCCCACCACGGCGACGAAGTCACCGGACGGAACCTCGAACGAAACACCGCACAGGACCGGGCCACGCCCGTAATCGTGCACGACGTCCCGGATCGAGAGGTTCATTCTGTTTGGCCGAACGATGGTGGTTCTTTGTCGTAGGCACGGATAACCCGATCGAGATCCCTGAGTGCCTGGCCGATGCGCGGCCCGGGAATGAGAACGTAATCTCCTTCCAGGAGATGGAGGCGGCCGGAACGGACCGCACTCAACGAGCCGAGCCTCTGCCACACCCCGAGATCCGGCCTGGCTCCATTGTAGGATGTGGCGGAGACCGGCTCGACGATCACTTCAGGGTCGCGGGCGATGATCTCTTCCTTCGACAGCTTCGGATACGGGATTCTCGAGTCACCGAAGAGGTTTTCTCCTCCTGCAAGACGGATCATCTCATGCAGAAACGTTCCTCTTCCAGTAGTGTACAGGTTCTGCAATGTTCCCGGACTCCTTCCCGTCACGAGTAAAACCCTCGGCCGGCGCGCCGGTTCCGGGCGGCGTCGGAACTGCTCCAGATCCCTCTCGATGGATGCCGTGAGGCGGGCCGCCTCCGGTTCCGTCCCCAGCGCCTCGCCGATGCTGCGAATCGTCTCCATGATGTCGGAGATCGATTCATCGTGCACGCGCAGCACCGGAATACTGAAAGCGCGCAGCTTCTCTTCCAGGCGTGTCGAGTAGTCGCGCAGGATGACCAGATCGGGTTGGTAAGCCAGAACACGCTCGATGTCCGGGTTGATGAACCCTCCGGCGCGCGGCAGAGCCCGCGCCGCATGCGGGTAATCGCTGTACTTACTCACGGCCACCAGGCGTTCCCCCGCCCCGAGAGAGAACACGATCTCGGTCAGGTTGGGAGCCATGGTGATGATGCGCTCCGGTCTGGCGGCGGGCG
>JAPUKU010000139.1 GCA_027295505.1 Acidobacteriota bacterium | reverse complement strand
CATCGCCGGCCTGGAAGCAGCGCGCCACTACCGCATGTCGGTCCTGGCGGACAGGATCGAAGACAATCCCGAGAACTTCACACGCTTCTTTGCCCTCACCCGCGCGGGCCGCCCCCTCGGCCGCCAGGATAAGACGTCACTGGTGTTCGCACTTTCGGATCAACCCGGGGCTCTGTTCAAGAGCCTGAGCGTGTTTGCCCTTCGGGACATTAACCTCACAAAGATTGAATCCAGACCGATCCACGGCAGTCCCTGGAAGTATCATTTCTATATTGATTTCCACGGCAGCATGAGGGACAAAGTGTGTCGCAAGGCGATCGAACATCTGATGGAGATCGCCTCGTTTCTGAAAGTCCTGGGATCGTATCCCAGGGCTCGGGCATGAGCGGAAGGGAGACGGAACCATGATCATCTCGATGCGGGCGGGAGCGACCAAAGAAGAGGTCGATCACGTCATCGAACAGATCGGCAAAATGGGTTACGAGGCCCATCCCATCTACGGCAAGGAGCGCGTAGTCATCGGAGCCATCGGTGACGAGCGCGGCAAGGCGAGGCTGCATGCTCTGGAGGCGGCCCCTGGTGTCGAACAGGTGGTGCCCATTCTCAAGCCGTTCAAGCTCGCCGGCCGGGAGCTGCGCAGCGATCGAAGCGTCGTTCGTGTCGGAGATCTAAAGGTGGGATCCGATCAGTTCGTGGTCATGGCCGGGCCCTGCTCGGTTGAGAGCCGCGAGCAGATCCTCGAAACAGCAGATGCAGTGAAGAAAGCAGGGGCGCAGATTCTTCGCGGCGGTGCCTTCAAGCCGCGCACGTCGCCCTACTCCTTCCAGGGCCTGGAGGAAGAAGGCTTGAAGCTGCTGGCTGAGGCGCGCGAGAAGACCGGACTGAGAATCGTCACGGAGGTCATGACGCCGGAGGATATCCCCCTGGTGTCGAAGTACACCGACATCCTGCAGGTGGGGGCACGAAACATGCAGAACTTCGTGCTCCTGAAGCGACTCGGACAGGCCAGGCGACCCGTTCTACTCAAGCGCAGCATGATGGGCACGGTTCAGGAGTTGTTGATGTCGGCAGAGTACATCATCTCTCAGGGCAACTCGGACGTCATTCTGTGTGAGCGGGGCATCCGTACTTTCGAAACATATACTCGCAATACCTTCGATCTTTCGGCGATCCCACTGCTGCATCAGCTCACCCATCTTCCGGTGATCGCCGACCCGAGCCATGGGACCGGCGTGCGCAGCTTGATCCCCACCATGTCGAAAGCGGCTGTTGCCGCAGGCGCTGACGGTCTCATGGTGGAAGTCCATCCCAATCCCGAGGAGGCTTTCTCGGACGGCGCGCAGTCGCTCATGCCCCGGGAGTTCGTCGAACTCATGGCTGATGTGCGACGTTATCTGCCACTGGAGAAGCGACACCTTTGAGGCTCCAGCGCCTCGCCAGGCGGCGCCAACCGGGGCGGACGAAGCGCTCCGGGCGGACGACCACCGGGCGCCGGACGCGGCGAGAATCTGCAACCGCCGATCATCTCTTCCGCCGTTCTCCGGCCTCTGACTATCCCGTCATTGATCGAGCCCGCGGCTCCTATGTGTACGACACCGAGGGCCACCGCTACCTTGATGGCTGCAGCGGGGCCGTGGTGAGCAACATCGGCCACAGCGTCCGGGAGGTGGTGGAGGCGCTGACGCGCCAGGCGCGCCGGGCCACCTTCGCGCATTCCTCGCAGTTCATCAGCGAGGCCAGCTTGGATCTGTCAAGACGGATCGCTGAGCTCTGCCCGCCCCCGCTGGCAAAAGACGCCCGTGTCTACCTGGTCTCGGGAGGGTCCGAAGCTGTGGAGACCGCCATCAAGCTGGCCCGTCAATACCAGATCGAAAGAGGGCAGCCCCAGCGCACCCGAATTATCTCCCGGTGGCAGTCGTATCACGGCAGCAGTCTGGGCGCGCTCTCGGTGACCGGCCATCGTGCCCGCCGCAGGCCGTTTGAGCCGTTGCTGGTCGACTTCCCCCACATGGCACCGGTCTACTGCTACCGCTGTCCGTTCGACCTCGAGTTCCCGGACTGTAAGCTAGCCTGTGCCGACGACCTGGAGCGTACGCTCGAGTCGGTCGGTCCCGACAAGGTGGCCGCGTTCATCGGCGAGCCGATTTCCGGCGCCGCTCTGGGCGCCGTCACGCCCCCGGATGGTTACTGGCAGCGCATCCGCGAAATTTGCGATCGGTATGAAGTACTGTTGATCGCCGACGAGGTCATGACGGGTGTGGGACGTACGGGACGTGCGTTCGCCCTCGACCACTGGAGCGTGATCCCGGACATCATCGTCATGGGGAAGGGCCTCGGGGCGGGCTACACGCCTCTCGGAGCGGTCATCGCCCGTGGCTTCATCCATGAGGTAATACGAGAAGGTTCCGGCACCTTTGAGCATGGCTTTACCTATTCGGCCAACCCGCTCTCCGCCGCGACGGGCGCTGCGGTTCTGAAGGTTGTAAGGCAGAAGCGCCTCATTTCCCGCGCCCGGCAGCTCGGGCCGGATCTGGAGCGTCTCCTGCGGCGGGCGGCGGCCCACCACACGATGGTGGGAGACGTGAGGGGTCAGGGGCTTCTGTGGGGGCTCGAGCTTGTGCGTGACCGCTCGACCCGGGAGCCGTTCGACCCCGCTCTGAGGGTTGCGCAGCGCCTGGGTCTCGAGGCGCGCCGGCGGGGTTTGATGCTCTATCCCGGCTCCGGATCGGTGGACGGCACGCGAGGTGATCACGTGATCGTCGCTCCGCCCCTGACGATCAGCCGGAAGGACCTGGAGCTCCTGGGACAGCTTCTAGATGAGGCGCTCGGAGCGCTCGCAGCCTCTCTCAAGCTCGCCTGAGAGCCCACCAGGATCCCCCCCCGCTGGCCGGGCCGCCCACCTGGAGGCCTCATCCCTAACCATCAGTAAATCTCAGCACTTAGAACCGGGCTGGTGACCTGTGCTCGACGGCGAGAGCACTTGACAGCATCATGCGATCACACCATATAAAGGTGAACTCGTGTGTAAACCCGGCCCGTGTTCCGGTGTCCATTTTCTGACCACCAAGGCCCAACGGAGGCTCTCTGACCATGATTCGACTGCGGCTTCTCTCCACCCTGCTGCTCGCGGCAGCAGCCCTCATCGGCCTGGCTCAGGCGTCGGT
>JAPUKU010000138.1 GCA_027295505.1 Acidobacteriota bacterium | reverse complement strand
GCCGGCGGCCGCCGGACTCGGCCGGGCGGTCGGCTTCCCCGACCCGCCTCCGCGCCGCATACCGGCTCTCGTGCGCCAGGTTGTGGAGCGCTGCCTGCAACAGGATCGTGGTCGCCGCTACGCCAGCGCCAGCGAGCTCCTGGCCCAGCTACAGGGCGCCCAGTTTCTTCCCGGAACGATTGTCGCCAACCGCTACGAAGTCGTGCGTGAGGCGGGACGAGGCGGGATGGGGGAGGTCTACGAAGCGCGGGATCTGGTCCTCGAAGAGAGGGTGGCGCTCAAAACGATCAGCGGTGCGCTGGACGTGACCGCGCAGCGTCGTTTCCTGAACGAGATCAAGGTGGCTCGCAAGATCACCCACCCGAATGTGGTGCGGGTGTTCACGTTTGAGCAGTGGCGCGACCTGCGGTTCATTGTCATGGAGTACATCGAGGGGATGAATCTGATGGCCTACGTAGAGCGCCACGGGGTGCCGCCCGTGTCCACCGCTGCCAGCATCGGCTGTGGTATCGCGCAGGGCCTGGAGCAGGCACACGAGCTCGGAGTCGTGCACCGTGACATCAAGCCCGACAACATTCTGCTCGACCCTGACGGCAAGCCGCGCATCCTCGACTTCGGCATTGCGCGCGCGTCCGACAACTCCCTGACCCAGGCAGGCATGACCATCGGCTCGCCCAAGTACATGTCACCGGAGCAGGTGGAGGGAAAGCCGGTGGACGGCCGTTCCGATCTTTACTCCCTGGGCCTGGTGCTCTATTTCCTGTTCACCGGCAGGGAGACCTTCGCGTCCGGAGACGCGAGAAGCATACTGATGCAACAGATTCAGAAGGCTCCCGATCCGCCCCGTAGCCTGCGCCCGGATCTACCGCAGCCGCTCGAACGGTTGCTCCTCAGCATGCTGGCGAAAGATCCGGCCCAACGCCCCCAGAGCGCGCAGCAGGTGGCCGCGGCGCTCTCCGCATTCGCCACGTCGCCCACACCCGCCCTCACGGGCTGAAGTTCAGAGTTCCCGGCACTCGACGCGCTGTGGCGGAGTGCCGGAACAGCTGATGCTCTCCGCCATGCCGTTCGCAAGGGTGGCGCAGGCGCTCGACACGGCGCTGCGGATGCTGTCCTCTTCGGTCGCCGAGGCCGCCGTGCGCACCTCGGAACCGCCTTTGTATTCCATCCAGATTTTGCACTCGAAGCGGGCCTGGGTGAAAGTTAGATAGACCACCCCTCCCAGTAGAATCGCCAGGATCGCAATCATCAGGAGCGTCGAGCGACGTCGAAGTTTTGGGTTGACGGAAGCCCGTTCTCGGTTTCCAGGCGTGTCGGTCATGAGCGGTGCTACCTTCGGCCGCGTTGCTTCACCGGCAGCATTTCGACCCGGCCCTTCGATCCCACGAACAGGGAGGCGAACCAGGAGGTGAGGCTGATGACGATCGATCCCAGAAAAGCCGCGACAGCGCTATCCAGCTCGAACCGTGGCATCAGGAACGCCACCCCCCCCAGCATCAATGCGTTGATGACGAGCAGGAAGAGGCCGAGTGTGATCAGCGTAATGGGGAATGTGAGCACTACGAGGACAGGGCGCACGATGGCGTTGACCATGCCGAGGAGGACCGCGGCCAGAAAGAAGGCCGGTGCATCGGCGATGTGCATGCCAGGAACGATCTCCGTGGCCACCCACAGGGCAAGCGTGGTTATCAGGATGCGGAGGACGAACCCTTTCAACAGTTACCCCGTCCATCTCCGGCGCGCTTGAAAGCGCGAACGCATCAGTTCTCGCGCAGCAGCTTGCCGACTTCTTCGAGGTGCTCCTGCTCCGCGACAATCTGGCTTCTCAGCAGCTCCTCCAGAGCCACGTCGTCTGCGGCCAGGGGCAGGCTCGCCTTGTACAGGTCCAGTGCTTTTTGCTCGCGCACCATGCCCCTTTCGAGGATGCGCTTGGCAGTCAGCTTGCTTGTCTTGTAGTCGACCTGGACTTTCATGTGTGGTGTGCCGCCAAGGGAGGTGATCTTCTCGGCCATCTTGGTGGCGTGCTCGATCCCCTCCTGGGCCTGTTCGCGCAGGAAGCCCTGGAGCAGGCGCCGAGAGCTCCCAAACACGTTGAATGACAGGTAGAGATACTCGAGCCCACCTTCGAGCTCAAGGTTCATGGCCTCAGTCAGCGCCGCAATGACCTTTTTCTTGTTCATGTGTTCACCTCCGGTGAGTCGGGTGGTCCACGACCTGGCGCGGGGCTACGGACACGGCAGGTTGAACCCAGCTATGGATCAGATGCTCATGATACACGCAATCAGCAGTCCCCGTCGGCCGGCCCTGTGCAATCGACTTCGATGGGGTCGGGGCCCGACCCGCGGCAGCCCTGCGGAAGTCACCCGCAGCCTTGATCGCCCGTCAGCGCAACCTATATTTCGAGAAACGGACTGGAGGAAGAAAGTGCCATGTTTTTGACACGGGGACAGCCAGGTCGCTGGCTGGCGGGAGTGGGAGTCCTGATGATCGTTCTGGCTTCCTGCATCTCCGGGGCTTTTGCGCATCGCCGCCCATGGAGGCACGTGCACCGGCGGCCTGTCCTTGTCGTCAGCAAGCCCGGCAAGGTGAAGAACGTCGTGCGTATCGATGGCCGATTGCACGGTTCGATCGATTTTTCCGCCGATCCCAAGAAGACCGAGGTGTTCGTGGATGGGAAGCTCCGGGGCACCGTTGACGACTTCGACGGCCGTCCCCAGAAGCTGCATCTGCTTCCCGGTCTCCACAAGATCACGCTGCGGATGCCGCAGGGCCAGAAAGTGTCCCGGACCCTCGACATCCGTGCCGGCACCGAGATCGACATCAAGCTCGACTTCGCCGATCGAGCCGGAACTGATTAAACCTCCCTTGACAGCCCCCCGGGGGGGCGGGTTACGCTACTAGTGCTCCACGAATAACCCATCCGGACAATCTGGAAGGATGAGTTCCAGGGGTCTCCGGCAGCCGGCTCCACGCCCTCAGGACGGTGCAAGAGCGTGGCTCTCGGCGGGATCCCGATATGCGCAGGCGGCAGAGCAAAACCCGCCAATCCCCCCGATTGTTCAGGTTGTTGATCCCGGCCTGGGACGGCGGCCTGAGAGAGCTATGCCCGGTGGGAGCGAAGGGAGGCGAGATTTTCGAGCCGGACAGCAGGGTCCGGTTCGGGGGAGTGAACCCCATGAGGTCCTGCTTTTTGACAAAAAAATTGGAGGAGTTATGAGGGTAATGCTTTTAGGCGTCGGTGCCATCGGCACGGTCATCGCTAAACACCTGGCCGGCCACCGCGCCATCGAGAGTCTGACACTGAGTGACATGGATACGACCCGGGCCGAGAAGCTGGCCAGGGAACTGGATGGATCGAACATCAAGGTAGAGCGTCTCGACGCGGCTGACCCTGATGCGCTGGCCCGCAGTCTCAAGGGGTACGGTCTGATCGTCAACGCCGTGCTGCCGCGTTTCAACGGCGCCATCATGGACGCCGCGCTGGCCGCCGGCAGCCACTACATGGATCTGGCGGGCGGTGAAGAGGACCAGTTTCTGCGCGATCCCGCCTGGAAGAAAGCGGGACTGCTGGCCCTGCACGGCATGGGTGAGGACCCCGGCATCAGCAACGTGTTGGCGCGCTGGGCGGTGGACCGTCTGGATGAGGTGGACGCCATTCGGGTGCGCGACGGAGAGTTCTCCGAATCGGATGAATTCCCTCTCGCCTGCCTGTTCTCGAACGAGACGTTCATCGAGGAGGCGGTTTCGGAGGCCACTTACTTTGAAAACGGAGAGACCAAGAATTTGCCGGCCTGGTCGAATCGCGAAGTTTACCCGTTTCCGGATCCCGTTGGCCCGCAGCCAATCTACAACATGAGCCACGAGGAAGTGCAGACCCTGCCGCGCTTCATCGGCAAGGGTTTGAAGTTCGTGGACTTCAAGCTCGCTGTGCCCGACACCATGCAGAAGCAGCTGTCATTCCTGGACTCGATCGGCATGACACGCATGGACACCGTGCGCGTGCGCGGTGGCGAGGTTACCCCGCTGGCGGTTCTCTCGGCGGTGCTGCCGCAGCCGGCCGATCTGGGCGGCAAGATCCAGGGTGCGGGCATCATCCTCGTGGAGGTGGACGGTCGCAGCAAGGGTAAATCCACCCGTCATATCCTCTATTCGGTCATTACGCACGACGAGGCGTTCAAGCGTCTGAAGGTCACGGCGACCGCGTTTCTCACGGGAAGCGGTGGAGCCGCCGGTGCCCTGGCCATCGCCAGCGGCAAGGTCAAGCAGACCGGCGTCGTGTCGCCCGAGCATTTGGATGCCGAGCCGATTCTCGGTCTCCTCGAGGAGCTCGGCCTCAAGGTGAGCAAAGAGGAGAAGGCTCTCTAGAGTGATCGAGGCAGACTAGGGCCGGGAGTTTCCGGTGGTCCGGCTCCTGCCAACGAGTTGTCCGTGCGCTCCTCCCCGCCCCCCGGGGACTGCCGCCCTCCGCCCAAAAGGCACATGAGGGAGGCTGGCCGCTCAGGAGCGGCATTCGCACAGGCAGAGAAGGGGGCGCACCTTCACGGCGCGCCCCTTTTTCATTTGGAACAAAGTAACGCCTCAACGAGGATTACCCAAACTTTAGAACGGACTGATCGCGATATCCCAGGGCGGGAGCGGCCGATATGATTAATCTGCGACGGAGCGAGGAACGGGGAAGCACGAACCTGGGCTGGCTCGATAGCCGCCATTCGTTCTCTTTCGGGGACTACAGGGACCCGGCACACATGGGTTTTCGCGCCCTGCGTGTGATCAACGAAGATCGTGTGCGGGGTGGGCAGGGGTTCGGGCGCCACCCGCACCGGGACATGGAGATCATCACCTACGTCCTGAAGGGTGTTCTCGAGCACGGCGACAGCATGGGGAATGGATCGGTCATCCGCGCGGGAGATGTCCAGTGCATGAGTGCCGGCACGGGGGTCGTGCACAGTGAATACAATCATTCACCCAGCGATGAGGTGCACTTCCTGCAGATGTGGATCCAGCCCGACCACAAGGGGCTGCAGCCGGCCTATGAGCAGCGCAGCTTCAGCGCGGAGGAGCGTCACGGGCGCTGGTGTCTGGTGGCGACCCGTGACTCCCGGGAAGGAGCGCTTCGTCTCAACCAGGATTCCAATCTGTATTCGACCCTTCTTCCCGCAGGCACCCGGCTCCGTCACGAATTGAGCCCCAATCGCCATGCCTGGCTGCAGTTGGCGCGGGGCGAGATAACGCTTGGAGATCTGACGTTGAAGCCAGGGGACGGCGTGGCGCTGAGCGAGGTACCGGCGGTGGAGGTCAGCGCCCTGAGCGACGCCGAGCTCCTGCTGTTTGATCTGTCCTGAATTCTTACCGAGCACCCGGCCTGTGGCACTCGGCGTCCCAGGGGTATATGCTACAGGTCTTTCACCCAATTTGTGTGGGAGGAACCATGAAGAAGCTCACGAGCAAGGGGCTCCTGGCTCTGTTGCCGATGGTGATTGCGATGCCTCTGGCCGCAGCGACCTGGGAGATCGACAGCGTTCACTCGAGCGCCCAGTTCTCGGTGCGGCACATGATGGTCTCCAACATTAGGGGAGAGTTCGGTAAGGTGACCGGCACCGTCGAGTTCGACGGCAAGGACTTGGAAACTATCCGGGTGGAGGCGACGATCGACGCTACCACAATTGACACGCGTGAGGCGGATCGCGATAAGCATCTGCGAAGCGCGGATTTCTTCGACGTCGAGCACCATCCCACGCTGAGCTTCAAGTCGAAGAAGGCCGAACCCCTGAGCGATGGCCACTTTTCGCTCATGGGAGATCTAACCATTCGAGGTGTTACCCGAGAGGTCGTGCTGGAGGTGGAGGGACCGACACCATCCATCAAGGATCCGTGGGGCAACGTGCGCCGCGGCGTCTCAGCCACAACGCGGATCAATCGTCAGGATTTCGGTCTCAAGTGGAATGGTGTGTTGGAGGCGGGTGGCGTGCTGGTGGGGGATGAGGTTTCCATCAACATCGATATCGAAATGATACTCGTAACCCCGGAGTCGTGAGCTAGGATCGGCCGTTGCTCCCAGCGCG
>JAPUKU010000137.1 GCA_027295505.1 Acidobacteriota bacterium | reverse complement strand
ATCGAGAGAAACTACGAATCGCCACCTGACCGAAGATGAATACGAGCGTCTGGTTGATAACTCTCCCAGGTGGCTTGCTCGGGTGATTCGCTGGGCCTGTGCTACCGGATTGGATCGTGGCGTGATAATAGGGCTTCGCTGGGCCGACCTTGAACTCAAGCGAGTCAATGGCCGCATTATCTCAGGCACGATCCGCATGGTTCGGCCTAAGACTGGGAAGCTAATCAAGCAGACACTGAATGAGCGAGCCCTGGAGGCGCTGAGGCAGGCGTCAGGGGTGCGGCACAAGGATGGTATTATTTTTCTCAGCCAGAACGGCCAGCGCATTGATGATCGCTACATCAACCGAACCCTCGATGCGGCCCTGGAGCGTTATGGTATCTCGGGGGTATCATTCAGGTCATTCAGGCACACTTTCGCTACCCGGTGCGTCAAGAAGGGTATCCACGCCACGATAATCGGTGAGATGATCGGAGATTCCTCGGCCAGTGTTCTGGAACGTTATATGCACACCGACGAAGAGATGCATGACGAGGCGGCGAGGCTCTTGTCAGAATGTTAGTGTGGTGTTATAAAATTTATGCGTTTTATAAATAAGTGTTTGTTTATAGGTAGATAGTTCAATTTAGAACGTGCTGTTGAAGCGCGAGGTGGTGTCAATCGGTGGACTCAACACCACGCGGACCCATCCGCGCGAGATATTGCAGCCCGCCGTCACTCATCTGGCGGCCGGTTTCGTGATGGCGCACAATCACCCGAGCGGCAGCCTGCGCGTCAGCAGCGACGATCGCGAGTTCACGCGCCGCATTCGCGAGGCATCGGAGCTCATGGGGTTCGTCCTGTACGATCACCTGGTGGTCGCGGCCGGCGGGTACGTCAGCTTCAAGGAGGCCGGATGGTTGTGAAGAGGAAGGTGCGCCGCGCTCGAGGCAGGCTCCCAGGCGGCAGGCGGAAATCGGCTCCCGCAGCGAAGGCGCGGGCCCGGCGTACGACGAAGTTCGCGCCGGTCCTGGAGCAAATGGATTATCTGGGCAAGGTGGCGGTCGAGATTATCCCCGAGGAAGACCTGCGCGCCAAGCTGGAGCGCAGCCGCAAGACGGGCCGTCCTCTGTCCGTGAAAGCAGGTTTCGACCCGAGCGCGCCCGATCTGCATCTCGGACACACGATCATCATCCGCAAGCTCCGCCACTTCCAGCAGCTCGGCCACCAGATCTATTTCCTGATCGGTGATTTCACCGGGCGCATCGGCGACCCAACCGGACAATCGAAGACGAGACCGCAGCTCACCGAGAAGCAGGTACGCGCCAACGCCCGGACCTACCGCGATCAGATCGGTGCTCTTCTCGATCCCCGGCGCACGAAGGTGGTCTTGAACAACCGCTGGCTTGGGCGCATGCGCGCCGCCGATTTCCTGCGGCTGGCGAGCTCCTACACGGTGGCTCGCATGCTCGAGCGCGAGGATTTCTCGAAGAGGCTCGGGAGCCACCAGCCAATCGGTATGCACGAGCTGTTCTACCCCCTGGTGCAGGCCTACGACTCGGTGGTGCTCGAAGCGGACGTTGAGCTCGGAGGCACGGACCAGAAATTCAACCTTCTGGTGGGGCGCGAAATCATGCGCGACTGGGAGCTGGAGCCCCAGGTGGTGATGACCCTGCCCCTTCTGGAAGGGCTGGATGGCGTGGAGAAGATGAGCAAGTCGCTCGGCAACTACATCGCCCTGCGCGACGAACCCCGGGAGATGTACGGCAAGGTGATGTCGATCTCCGATGAACTCATGTTGCGCTATTATGAACTTTGCACTGACCTGACTTCGTCCCAGATCACCACCCTCCGGAGCGATCTCGCTGGTGGCAGCCTCCACCCGCGCAACGTGAAGGCGGATTTGGCGCGGCGTATCGTTTCCGATTTTCATGGTCCGGCCGCGGCGCGCAAGGCGGAGACACATTTCGAGCGGGTGCATCGCGAGCGCCAGACCCCCGACACCATCGAGGAGGTCCACCTGCCCGCGTCCGATGCGCCCCTCGCGCTCCCTCGGGCTCTCGTGGCCTGCGGCCTGGCGGCCTCCGTGAGCGAAGCGCGGCGGCTCATCGAGCAGGGTGGGGTCAGCGTCGATGGCAAGCGGATCTCCAGCGTGACTGCGGCGCTGCAGACGGGGCATCCCGGTGGCCATCTGCTCCAGGTCGGCAAGCGCCGCTTCCGCCGCCTGGTCCTGTCGTGAGCCACGTAGGTCGCGGTAGCCTGCGCTGCTGCCGCTGTTCGAAGACAACTGATTCGGATCAGCGGGTCGGTCTGTGCGGCTGTGGGGGCACGCTGGTGTACGAGCCGGATCTCGACGCAGCGCGCGGTCTTGATCCGGATGACATCGCTCGTATCGGGCCCGGGCCGCGAACGCTATCGTCATTGCTCCCGGAGCAGTCCTGTTTTCTGACGCTCGGGGAAGGCAATACGCCTCTTCGCGCGGCGCCGTCGCTGGGTCAAGCTGTGGGTATCACCGATCTCTGGCTCAAGGATGAG
Organism: Acidobacteriota bacterium; assembly: GCA_027295505.1. Lineage (GTDB taxonomy): Bacteria > Acidobacteriota > Polarisedimenticolia > JAPUKU01 > JAPUKU01 > JAPUKU01. The sequence goes on along the minus strand of JAPUKU010000137.1, from coordinate 13,002 downwards.
ATTGCCAACCCCAGCGGGTCGTTCAAGGACCGCGGCATGGCCCTGGCGATTGGCATGGCGAGGGCGCGGAGCGCCCCTTCGCTGGCGCTGGCAACGGCCGGAAACGCCGGCGTCTCCGCGGCGCTCTACTCCAGGGCGGCGGGTTTTGACCTGTATGTGGTCATGCCGGAAATCACTCCCCCTGTCTTCGCTCACCGGGCGCGCGCATGGGGAGCCCGGGTGGAGATGGGTGGGGCCGATCTTGCGCAGGCGGGCGCGCTCTTGAGGGAGCGGATCGCCGGACAGGAACGCTTTGACCTGTCCACCCTGCGCGAACCGTACCGCGTCGAAGGTAAGAAGCTCATCGGCTACGAGGTGATCCTTGGTTTGCGGCGTCGAGTGCCCGACTGGATCGTGCTTCCGACCGGAGGTGGCACCGCGGTGATCGGCGTGGACAAGGCTCTCACAGAAATGGAGAAGCTCGGATGGTTGCAGGGAACTCCGCCGCGGCTCGCCTGTGTTCAGGCGGCCGGCTGCGCCCCCGTCGTGCGTGCATTTGAAAACCGACAGGCGGTGACCTCCGCCTGGGAGAAACCTGAAACGGGAGCCTGGGGACTGCGCGTACCCGCACCGCTGGGCGGCAGCCGCATCCTGGATGCGCTCAAGCGGCGCTCCGGAATCGCTGTGTCGGTCGAGGATGAGGACATAATCCAGGGTGCGCGCGAGCTCTGGGGCCTGGAGCGTGTGCCGGCCGGGCCCGAAGGCGGCGCCAGTGTGGCGGGTGTGCGCACCCTGCTGAAGCGTGGCGTGATCCGTTTTGACCAGTGCGTGGTGCTGTTGATCACAGGTGGATCACCCGTTGGCGTTGACTCCCCCCTGGGTCTTGAATAGACTCGCGGCGGATCGTGACCCTGAACCGTAACGACCAGATCATCCTCAAGGGCGTGCAGTTACGCGCGCCCGCTGGGACAAAGGAGACCTGCCGCACCGTGGATGTGCGCCTCAATCTCGACCTGCGACAGGCGGCCTTTAAAGACCGTATCGATCGCACTGTCGACTACCGGGAAGTCCAGGAGTGCCTGAAGCGCACCGCCCTCCGGGATGGAGATCTCATCGAGAACCTCACCCGGGCGATTCTGGAAGGGTTCCCGCAGGTGAGGGTGGTGGAGGTGACATCCTCACGTGGCAGGTCGTATAGCCGGAGTCGTGGCGCATCATATGGCACGCGCCGCTAAGAAGGCCGTGAGCCGGCGGCCTGCCCGTGCCGCTCCCCGTCGGACGGTGCATAATCGCCAGCGGCTGCGTCAGGGTGTGCAACAGTTTCTCGAAGGAATCGGCCGTTCACGGCTGGGCCGGGAATTTGACCGCACCGTCGATCGCGTCACCCAGGTCTGGTCGGATGAACTGCTGAGCGGTTACGCGGAAGATCCGAACAAGATCCTGACACCCATTCCCGGGGCACGTGAGCGAGGCTGGGTGGTGGCGCGCCGGATACGCTTCTACTCCATGTGCGTGCACCACCTTTTGCCGTTCTTCGGAGAAGCGCACATCGCTTTTGTGCCGGGACGCTCGCTCGTCGGGCTCTCGAAGCTGGCGCGCCTCGTGGACTGTTTCTCGCGACGTTTGCAGATTCAGGAGGTGCTCACGCGGCAGCTTCTCGATACACTGCAGAAGCAGCTCAAGCCCAAGGGTGCTGCCGTGCTGATCGAAGCTGAGCACCTGTGCATGGCCGCCCGGGGCGCGCGCACCCAGGGGAGCAGTATTCTGACCGCAGCTTTCTCCGGAGTTCTCGACCGTGATCCCGGCAGGCGCGACGCGGTCCGGCGCCTCATCGGCCGCGGCGGGCGCGCCTGAGCCACCGTAGTTTCGTCTCCAGCTCGCTCAGATCACGCAGGGCTCCGTCCGCCCCCTGGGGATCGCGGTGGGAGAGGGCGGGGTGGGAGCGGGAGATGCGCAGCGCCTGAAGACCCGCCGCACGGGCCCCCTCGATGTCGTCACGGGAGTTGTCACCCACCATGAGAATCCGCCCCGCGCTGACGCCAATGCGCCGGGCGAACTGGCGGAACATGCGTTTGTCCGGCTTCAGGGCGTGGACCTCGTAGGATAGAACCTCGGCTTTCAGCAGAGCGCGTGCCTCGGAGCGGTGCCAGAACTCCATGTCGAATGATTGAGTGTTGGTGATGACCCCCAACCGGTAATGCTTCTGCAAACGCCGCAGCGCCGGCACCACGTCCTCGAAGACGCAGTTGTGCACGATGGCGGACTTCCAACAGGTGAGAAGCCGTGCCCGCTCCTGTCCGCTGGCCAGACGGGTCCCGAGCCGGCGCTCCAGCTCTCCGACAGCCGCGGCCAGGTTCGGCAGGGGCTCCTTCATCGTGCTCTCGGCCACCAGGAGGGCTGCATCGGTCCCTCCGGCCCGGTGTACCACTTCCAGCAGACGCAACATCGGGTTCACGGGAGCAACACAGCCCACCAGAGTGTTCCAGAGATCGAAGGCAATGGCTTTGATCGGTTTCTGCAAGACTGGACCTGTGCCGGTGAGGGCACTATTATAGGCTGCGTAACTGCCCCGCCGTGGCGACCTGCCACCCAGGAGATCCCTACCCCGTGAACCGCCTCACTCCGCCCCGGCCTCGTGCTCCGCGATCGGTTCTCTGGGCTGCCCTCGGGTTGATTTCGGCCGCCCTCGTCTCGGGCGCTCCGCCGCACGCCCAAGCGCTGCCTTCCGCTCAGCCCCCGGTTAAGGTCCCCGAGCCGGCCGTGCGCATTTCTCTCGGCGTGCCGCTCTCCCGCGTCATCGTATCAGCCACCGGAGCATTCCGGGTGCTCGATCGAATGAGCCATGACCCCGTCGCCAAGGAGACGTTCCAGGGGGAGGAAATCATTCTGGTCACTGATAGGCTGCCCGGAAAGGAGATCAAAACCGTATTTCGGGTTCAGGTGGCCTCACTCCAGGACCCGCAGAAGGCGGACCGGCTCAGGACGCGCCTGAATTCCCGCCTGCGCGAGCCGGTGGATGTACAGCCATTTCCCGATCGCCGCACCTACCGGGTCCGGGTAGGAGAGAAGAGCACGCGGCCCGAGGCGAGCGCGCTGGCGGAGCGGGTGCGCAGGGAGGCGGGTGATCTGGTTGACGAAGTGTGGATCATCAACGAACCGCTGCCGACGGATGGATCGGAAACGCTGCGTCTCGTAGACGAGGAATATGTCGACACGCTTCTTGAGCCCACCGGTGTCTGGATCGTTCCCGCCTCCTCCTCCGGGCGCATCGTCGTCGAAGGCAGGGAATACCGGGGGCTTGTGGAAGTTTTTCTTGGCCGGGCGGGGCAGCTCACCGTGGTCAACCATCTGCCTCTGGAGGAGTACCTGCGGGGAGTCGTTCCTAACGAGCTTGGGCCGAGTCAGTATCCTGCCATGGAAGCGCTCAAAGCCCAGGCGATTGCGGCCCGAACGTATGTGATCCGCAACCTCGGGCAGTTCGGCAACGATGGTTATGACATCTGCGACAGCCAGCGGTGCCAGGTCTACAAGGGGTACCTGAGCGAGCACTCCATGACCGACAAAGCCATCCGCCGGACGCGCGGGGAGGTTATCACCTATGAGGGCACCCCCATCAACGCCATGTACACGGCAGTTTGCGGTGGCCACACCGAGGATGGCACGCTCGTGTTTCCCGAAGAAAAGGGTCCTTACCTTCGGGGTGTGGCGTGTTACCCGGAACTGGAGGATGCTCGTAACGGTGTGTGGGCGCTGTCCACCCGCCGTCTTGCTGCCGGAGGTAGCGATCCGGCCTCAGGGCAAGCGTACCGCGCGGCGGTCCTCCACGTTCTGGGTATGCTGCCCGAGGAAGCTCCGGATCCGTTATGGCTTGGCACGGCCGCCGGGACGCGTGAGATTCGCTCCTGGACGTTTCGTGCACTGCGGTTGATCGGCAAGAGACCCGGGCGGCACGACTTCAAGACAGCGCCGATCGCCACACGAGCCGAGCTCGCGCGCTACTGGGTGCAGGTACTCTCCTGGCAGGAGCGTGTCGATCGGCTCCTGTCGGAGCAGGACGTGCATGGGCTGCTCGCCTATGATGACGCGGAACAGATCCCACCGGCCGAGCGGCCCGCTGTCGCCTATCTGATGCGTGAGGGTTGGTATCGGCCCCGGGGAGATGGTCGGCTGTGGCCGCAGGCTGTGCCGACTCGGGGCGAGGTAATGAGCAGCCTGTATGAAATCCTGGACCGGTACGACTCGCTGGGACTGGATTCGGCGCGCGTACTCGGCCGGCGAGGCCGCAGCCTCGAACTGCGGGTGAATCGCGAGAACGAGCGTCGCAATCTGGCGCGTGCACCCTATTTTTTCCGGCGTACTGATAGCCAGATCCTGCCTGCCGCGGAGCTCTCCCTGCGGGTCGGCGATCGAGTGAGGATTCATTCGGGTCGAAACGGCATCGATATGCTGGTTCTCGAGGATCCGCTCTGGGGGGTGTCGGACGACCGCTTTCATCCCGATCTCCTGTGGGAGACGAGACTCGAACGCACCGAAGCCGAGCGCCGTGTCCGCAAGCGCGTGCCAAACATCGGCCGGCTCATCGACCTCCTGCCGCTCGAATATGGCGCCTCTCAGCGCGTGGCCAGGCTCAAGGTTGTCGGAAGCCGCAGCAGCGCAATCCTGGTGGGATTCCGCATCCGCATGGCGCTGGGACTCAAAGAGGATCTGTTCGTCATGGATCGCCAGTACGACAAGGACGGCAACGTGTCGGTCTTCGTGTTTTCGGGTAAGGGATGGGGGCACGGTGTCGGAATGTGCCAGGTGGGCGCGTACGGCATGGCCCTGAGGGGTAAAACTTACCGTGAGATCCTGGCACATTACTACTCAGGCGCTGAGGTCACAGCCGCCTACGCGGGACGGATGTAGCCGGCCGCGTCTTGACACCTTCCCTTGCGCTTGTCTATCATCCATTGCGAGTGAACGGGCTCGTTCGACCCTCGCCTCTGGCATCCGGCGTCACTTGAGGATGCGCCATTCTGCTCATTCATGATCCAGTTGCTCATCTACGGAGGAGTGTTCGCCGCCGCGGGAGCGGCAGTCTATATCCTGATCCTCGAGATTGGTGGTCTGGGAACTCCACCGTCCTGGACCCGGGAGCTGATCATCGGCGGTCTGATCGCCTCGGTGCTCGGCTGGTTGCTGCAGTGGATCGCCAGACGCTTTCAGAAGATTTTCCATCGTCGATGTATTCAGTGCGGCCGCGAAGCCATTAAAGGTAGTATCTACTGTGCACCACACCTGCGGGAGGCAACGATCCTGGACCGCGAGCGGGCTGAGCTGGATAGACTTTGAAGCCGGTGGTCCTCGTGCTCGCCGGACCGACCGGGGTGGGGAAGAGCGCCATTGCCGTAGCTCTTGCGGAACGCTTCGGAGGAGAGATCATCGGCGCCGATTCGATGCAGGTGTACCAGCGGCTCGACGCCGGGACTGCAAAACCGCCGCCGGCCCTTCGCGAGCGCGTGGCACACCACCTGATCGACTGCGCCGACCCGGATCGGGATTACAGCGCAGGAGACTATGTCCGGGACGCCGACAAGGTCATCCAGGCCGTGACCTCCCGGGGTCGTCTGCCGGTCGTGACCGGAGGAACAGGGCTTTATTTGAGGGCGCTCCTGAGGGGCTTGGTAACCGCTCCGGGACGCCAGCCGGAGTTGCGCGCGCGCCTCAACCATATCGTGGCGAAGCGGGGGGTGGGGCCGCTCAGGCGTATCCTGGAGCGCCGGGATCCTGACGCGGCGAGGAGCATCGCTCCCGCAGATCGGCAGCGCCTGGTTCGGGCCGTCGAGGTGGCGTTCAGCGGAGAGGTTCCTCTGGCCCGTCTGATCGGCGCGCACGGCTTCGCGGAGGAGCGCTACAGGGCTGTACGCGTCGGCGTGGACATGCCGGATGAATGGCTGCTTCCGCGCCTCGAAGGCCGGGTACAGGACATGCTCAAGGAAGGCTGTCTCCAGAAGGAAATTGAGGAACTGCTGGGCTCGGGTCTGCGAGCGGACGCCAATGCCCTGAGGGCGCTGGGCTACCGCGAGGTGCTGGCCTGTAAGCGAAAGGAATTCCCGGCCGCCGAACTGAAGGAACGGATCCTGCGCAACACCCGCCGGTACGTGAAACGTCAGCGCACCTGGTTTCGCAAGGAACCGGGATTTCGCTGGTTCCGCTTGAGCGGTGATCTTGCGGCGGATCTGCCACCGATCGAGACCTGGGTTTCCAACGAACTGGACGCCTGTTCCCGGGTAGACGAATGAGGATAATCATGGACAACTCGAATCCTTCCCAGAACGTGCAGAACGCCTTTTTTAACCAGGCGCGCAGAGACCGAACCCGCGTCACCGTACATCTCAAAGACGGACGCACGATGATCGGGCGCATCAAGGGTTTCGACCGTTTTGCGCTCATCCTGGAGAATCAGGAAGGCGAGCAGCTGATTTTCAAGCACGCCATTTCCACGCTCTCGCCTGAACGTGGTTTTGGAAACACCATCGACGTGGATTCCCTGACACAAGCCCGTGCCGAGCGCAAACACAGCTCACGCGAAGACAATTGAACCGCCCGATCCCGGAGGTGGCCGCCCGAAGCCGGGACCGCGGAATGGTCTCGCAACGGTCATGAACTTCGCCAATCAGCTCACAGTCCTGCGGATGATGTTCATCCCGTTCTTCATCCTGGCCATGCTCACGGGGCGCATGGCCTGGGCGCTCGCCCTTTTCCTGGTGGCCGGGTTGACCGACGCGGTGGATGGTCTCATCGCCCGGCTGTACCGTCAGAAGACCGATCTGGGCGCTTTTCTAGACCCCCTGGCCGACAAGCTCCTGCTGACCGCTGCCTTCATCGTTCTGACCATGCCCGATAGTCCCTCGTTGTTTCCCGAATTCATCCTCGTGAATCGCATTCCGGTGCGGCTGACGATCCTCACGATAAGCCGCGACGTCCTGATCGTTCTCATCGCCCTGGTCCTGAACCTGGTCTCGGAGCAGCGGCGTTTTCCACCCACCCTACTGAGTAAGATCAACACGGCGGTTCAGGTCGTGACCGTTCTGGCAGTGCTGACGTTTAACACCCTGACACTCGCCTCCGAGTTATTCCTGCCTATCTGCTACTGGGCCACTCTGCTTACGACCGTTGTGTCCGGCTTCCATTACATCTACCTGACGGCGCGAAACATGACGGCCGAGGGGCCGGCGTGCATACCTGCCGACCCTCCTTCACGGCCGGCCGCCTGAGGCCGGCCGGGCATTGATCACCCCCACCACCCTCGCGGCGCTCGAGCTTCCGGCCGTGCTGGAGGAGATCGCCCGGCGAGCCCGCACGCCCACGGCTGCAGAGGCGGCGCGAGCCATGAGACCCCTGGTCCATGTCCCGGCGCTCGAGGCTGCCAGACTGGGAGTGGCCGAAGCGGGTCGCTGCCTCGATAAGATCGGCGACCTGGTGCCACTGGATCTTCCCGATCCTGGCCCGGCGCTGGAACGCCTGAGGCGTGGCGAGGGGAGTAATCTCGATCCGCTCGAGGCACGCACCGTGGCGGCCTGGCTGACGGCCGCTGATGAGGCGCTCAGCATGCTCGATGACGCCGGTGTCGAGGGCGGAGGGTTCCTGGAACGCCTAGAGCCTCTGCGCGATCTGTCTCAGCCGTATAGCGATCTGCTGCGCGTCATCACCCCTTCAGGGGAGGTGGAAGACGAGGCCAGCCCGGATCTGGCTGACGCGCGCCGCCGCGTGCGCGGTCTTAGGGCACAGCTCGTTGAGACGCTCGAGCGTTTGACCCAGGATGTCGACACGGAGCGGCATCTCCAGGACCGCTTCGTCACGGTGCGCGGAGAGCGCTATGTGGTACCGGTTCGCACTGAATCCCGCAACGATTTTCCAGGCATCCTCCACGGCACTTCCTCGACCGGACACACCTTGTTCGTCGAACCGATGGCCACGATCGAACTCAACAACAATCTGGTGGCGGCGCGGGAGGGCGAGCAGCAGCAGCTCCGCCTTTTCCTCGCCGATATCACCTCGAGCCTGCGCCGGCGCCTGCCGGAAGTAGAAGCTGCCGTTCAGGTGATGACCGAGACCGACCTCGATTTTGCGCGGGCGCGTTGGGGACGTGAGCGTTTGGCTTCACTTGCGGAGATGGCGGGTGAGGGCGAAGTGCTCCTAGAGGAGGCGCGGCACCCGTTGCTCGAATCATCCCTCAAGGCGCTTGGCCAGACACTGGTTCCTCTGGATGTGCGGCTGGAATCGGAGTTGAAGGTGCTGGTCATCAGCGGCCCCAACGCCGGGGGCAAAACGGTAGCGCTAAAGACGGTGGGGCTTCTGTGCCTCATGCACCAGTGTGCGATACCCATCCCGGCACGGCGCGCGCGCCTCCCGACGCTCACGAGTGCCGCCATCGACATTGGCGATCAGCAGTCGATCGCCGAGAGCCTGAGCACCTTTTCGGCCCGGATGCGCAACCTGGTGGCGATGACGCAGATAAAGGAAACACCGATGCTTATCCTGCTCGATGAGCTAGGAGGGGGCACCGATCCCATGGAGGGAGGGGCGCTGGGGATTGCCTTGCTGGAGCACTTCCGTAATCGTGGCGCGCTCGTGGTCGCCACCACTCACCACGACATGATCCGGGCTCACGCGCTCTCGGCGCCTGGCATGGCGAGTGCCGCCATGGAATTTGACGCCGATCGCCTGTTGCCCACATTTCGCTTGCGACCGGGTTTGCCGGGAGTCAGCGCCGGTCTGGACCTGGCGGAGCACCTTGGCCTGCCCCGGCGCATCGTGAAAGAGGCCCGCCGCCTTCTGGGCGGGGCGGGCCAGCAGGCCGCCACCCTCCTGGCGAGGCTCCGGGAACTCGTCGAGCAATCAGAGCGTCGGGTGGACGAACTGGATCAGAAACAACATCAGCTCGAGGAGCAGCGCGCCAGGCTCGATGAGACCGCTCAGCGCCGGGAGAGCGAGCGCGCTGCGGAGTTCGAGAAAAATTTGATAGAGGCTCTCGATGAGATCCGGCAACAAGGCGCAAGGGCTCTGGAACGACTCAGCGCGCGGGAACGGCCGAAGGCCCGGCGAGCGCTGGAGCGTGGTCTCGGTAAGGTTGCGGCTGCGGCCCGGCAGAGGCGTCCCGGACGGCCTTCCGAGGCGGATACATTGCCCGAGGCAGGCGGCGAGGTGACCGTTGGGGGTTCGGTGCGGGTGCGCTCGCTCGGCAAACAAGGAATTGTCGAGGACGTGAGGGCTTCCGGTGAAGCGAGCGTGCTCGTCGGCGGCATTCGCCTGCGGGTGCCCGTGGGAGATCTCGTGCCGGTTGAGCCGGCCGTGCAGCCTGCCCGATCAGGTTGGGGCGGCGGGATCCGCAGCGGGATTCCGGACCGGCTCGAGCTCATTGGTATGCGTGTCGAACCGGCCTTGCAGCGGCTGGATAAATTCCTGGACGATTCGATGCTCGCGGGGCATCAGGAGGTACGCGTCATCCATGGAAGCGGCAGCGGCCGGCTGCGACAGGCGGTGGGAGAGTTTCTGGCGGAGCATGAGCAAGTTGAGGAACACCGGCTGGAGATCGAGCGGCCGGGAGGAGAGGGTGTGACGCTGGTTCGCCTGCGCGTCTGAAAGAAGCGGGTAAAGATCTACTTCTTGAAGATGCCTTTGAAGACCGAGCCGACGCCGGCGCCTGATTTCAAGCCGCCCAGCTGTTCCAGTTCACGCTTGGCAACCGGCTGATCCGGATCCCATTGCAGAGCTGCCTGGAACATCAGCTCTGCCTTGTCTGGTTTCTTCAGGCGCAGGTAAATGTTTCCCAGGTTGACGTAACAGGTGACCAGGGAGGGATCGATCTCGAGGGCCCTTATGAAGTTTTTCTCTGCGTCTCGCCGCCACGCAGGGTTCTTCATCTGCACGGATCCCAGGTACTGATAATATTCTGCTCTCTTATCGTCCTGCTTCAGAGCGTTCTCGAAGAACTTGACCGCTTCGTGGAACTTTCCTTTTTGGAGCATGGCTTTTCCGTACAGGAAGTTCTGACGCGCCATCTCGGACTGTTCCTGCTTGCGCTCGGCCGGTGAGGCCTTCGCGGGAGCGGCGTGGTGCTCGTCATACTCCTTGCGGGCCTCTGGATCAGTCAGAACGTTGTAGGCCTCGGTCAGCATCGAAAACAGATGTTCGGCCTGCTTGCACACCGCCTTATACTCCGGCGCCTGGAAACGGTCTGGATGCAGTCTCTTGGCAAAGCCGTAATAGGCACGGCGGATATCAGACTCGTCCGCGGTGGTCATGATCCCCAGCACGTCATACAAGTTCTGCTCCTGTGCGTCCTTGTGGCGGTGTATGACCTCGCGGCTCAGATCCGCTTGCCTGCTCTTCTCGCTCACTTTGGATGAAGCGCCGCTAGTCCTGCTAGCCGATACCTTCCTGCGTACGATTTTACGCCGCAGTCCGCCCTGCGTACGTCTTGAAGCTGCTTTGGGGGTGGGGGAAGCGCCGGAGGCGGTGGACTGCGAGCTGGAGGCGGTGGAGGATGAGGCCGAAGCTGGAGGGGCAGAAGCCGCGGCCTGCGCAGCAACTGCCGCGGCATCGTCAAACGGCAGTCTCAGAGGGTCGGTCGAGTCTTCGATGAGCCCCGCGCTCCAGAGCCCGAGCAGAGTGCGCAGGGTCTCGGCCGCGGGCAGGGGGCTGAGGGAAATGATCTCCCCGACCGACATGTTACCGTCCACGCGCGACATCAGGTAGCCCTCCTGCGGGCCCAGGGAAATCGGCTGCGAGCGCATGTGCTCGCTGATGCTCGGCCGCAGGATGATTTTCTCGTCCTTCATCAGGCGGGCGGCCTCAGCCGGATCAATGCGGCGTACCGCTTCCATGATCATGCCCGCGGTAGAGAGGCCCGCCTTGATCTCCTGGCCGAGCGGGATGTCGGCCTCCTCGAAGCTGTATTCGCCTTCCCGGGCCGCGAACGAGTTGAAAATGATGTGCAGAACATGGTCCCGCGCAAAACGCGTGAGCTCTTCGGCGGTGAGCATTTTCAAGCGGACCAAGATCTGGCCGATGCGCTCGCCGCGACCCACCTGTATCGTCGCTTTCTCGAGATCGGCGGCTGTCAGGCGGCTGTTCTTGAGCAGGTAATCACCCAGGCGTTCCTGGGGAAGGTTCGTAGTGGCAAACTTGATGGTTCCCTTTTGACACAGGAGCTTGCGCACCTCCTCGCCATGGGTTATCTGGAGAATGCCCGACTTTTGTCCGCTGCACAGGGCCCTCACCACGGCGATTAACGTCCCCGGACCAATAGAACCGCGCATTTAGCGGCTCCCCTCTGGATGCTTCTGATCCAGCCACCTGGCCCACTCGCTTCCCAGGCCGAGGAGGTCGACCCGGTAAGTCTCTCGAAGCGCGGCACTGATGCTCAGCCCATCCCGCAGATGCTCTAGAAGTTCCAGTAGCTCGTGTGTTCCGTAGTAATCGATCAGGTATTCCACCTGGGACAGGGCGTTCGGGTAGCTGAATGGCACGGGGGAGTCCAGGCCGCGCCGGCGTGCCTCCCGGGCCAGCGAGGCCTCGCGGGAGCCGCTGGAGCGCGGCTCCAGCCACTGGGCAATTCCTTCGTGCAGCCAGCGCGGTGTCCGGCCCCGGGTCTTGAAGTGCAGGAAGGCGTGCGCCAGCTCGTGCCGCACGGTGGTGCGGGCCGCCCGGCTCAGATAGGTGAGCCCTCCCATCGGAAGGCGAACCTTGCCGTCAAAGAGTCCCTTCACGTTTGAGGGAGCGTCGGTGATGGCCCGGAATTCCTGTCGCGTGTAAAGGATCACCGTGATGGTCGCATCCGGAATGTGATCAAGTGTTCGAAGAAACTCGTCGTACCCTTCCTCGAGGGTGTCTACGATCGCTTCTTCGATATCTGGATCCAGGCGCTCGCCGTCATATTGCAGAGTGAAGTGGGACGCTTCCGAGGTGCGGTAAGACTCCGTGCGGTTGAGCTCCCGCTCGACCTGCTCGAAGCGTTCCTGAAGCGCCGAGTCGGGTCGAAGAGCCAGAGCCTGCCTCCAGGCGGGTACCGTTTCGTCCAGCCGGTTGAGGCGGTACAGCACTTCACCCTCGAGGGTCAGGAGATCGGCGCTGTCCGGGTGCTGAGCCACACCCGAGAAGGCTTGGGACAACGCGTCCTGGAGCTGTTCGGTCTGCAGGAGGCTTACGATGAGCCCCACGCGCGCGGTTTCGTGCGTCTCGTCGTACACCAGCGCCGATCGGAAGTGGCCGGCCGCCTCGGTGGGTTGGTGGGCCCGAAGCGCCACATCGCCCAGGTAGGTGTCGATCTTGGCGATCTCGCGCGCCAGAGCCTCGCGGGCCACGGGATCGCGCCGGTGCATTTCCAGGAGATCGCTTCGGCGTTCCTGTAGATTCTGGATGTCGAGATCACGGGCGAGCGTCGGAGTCAGGGGAAGAAGACCGAACAGGCAGAACAGTGTGAGGCAATAGGGCCGGAATTCAGCGGCGGGGAACACGTACGACGACCGGGCGGTTGCCGTCCTCGCGGAAGGCCACAGGAATGTTGTCGAGATCCCGGCGTGCTTCCGCGGCGGATGCGTGCAGGCCGTCAAACAGTCGGTAGCAGGTCTGGCCACGATACGTGGTTGTAACAAAGTATAGTGTCCTGTCCGGTGCGCGCGCGAAAGCCTTCTCGATCGTCGAACCCTCGCACGCCAGCAAGAGCTGAATGGCGTGGGTGCCTGTCTTCTGCACCGTAAGGGCGTGTTGGAACGATTTCGCTGCCTCCAGGATGCGTCCGTTGCGCACTAAGTTCTGTGCCGTCCTGAAGTTACCGTCCTTGGATAACATAGTGAGCGGCCCCATGTTTTCAAGGGAAGGAGCCTCCTTGCGGGACGCCCGGGGGGGCGGATTCTCAGAGGAAGGTTCTTTTACTGGCCCCGGGTCGAAAATACTGTCAATTTCCGGTAGTGGAGCCGCACCCGTGCTCTCTGCGCCTGCGGACGGAGGCGGTGGGGCGCCTTCCGGCAGGCCGCCCCC
>JAPUKU010000136.1 GCA_027295505.1 Acidobacteriota bacterium | reverse complement strand
TCGGTGAGAGGTGCCATGGATTGCATCGTAAATGACATCTGCGTTTCGGCCGGCGCCGGCGGTTCGATGCTGCCGGCACATTCCCGCTCCGTCCCCCCCTCGGGAGCCCCCTGGCCGGTGAGAGCCAGCCGGTGTTCTCCGCCGGCGCGAGGAATCAGCCGGTAGACTCCTCGCGAGGTATACAGAACGCCGGCCGCCGCGCCATCCTTCACGGTGAGGACGACATCTCCAGCCGTTTTCTTCTCTTGGGGGCCGACGAGGCGGCCTCTCCAGGTGTAGTCGCCCGCCGACCTTTCCTCGAGGCGGGTACGAATTGCTACCACCTGCGTGCCATCCAGTAGCCTGATCCTGAGCGCTCCGGCACGCTCCAGCGCCCTGAAGTTGACGTCAACCCTGGCTTCCGCCACGGAGTTGACGGACGCGAATCCAGCCCTCAACCGAACAGAGCTTCTGAACAGGTGTTCGGGAGGTCCGGCGGTGGGGGGTGGGGCAGCGACGCTAGAGAGCGCGAATGCCGTCAGCGCAAAGAGCAATGAGGTGAGAGCAAGGCCGCGGCTGAAGTGTCTCATGGCGTGTCCACTCCTCGAAAGTTGCGTAGCAGCAACAGCACACGCACTACGGTGGGGCCGCAAGTGAGAGCCGTGGCTTTGGTGCAAATATAAATTACTTACATTATATATATAACCCTTGGTCAATGCAGGTGATTTTAGGCTCCCGCTTCCTTATATAGCGACCCGGCCGTCAGAGCGGCGATGATGGCGCCCAGCCAGAGCTCGAGCATCCACCAAAAGGGGAATATCCGGTCAAATGTGCCCCATGTCGCCATGGCAAAATTGGCGGGAACTCCAGCGGCGAAGCCGAACAGCAGGCCGACGATGAGGGCCGTCTTGGGCCCTGCTCCGCAGGTGCCCCGCACCGAGGAATACAGCAGCGAGACCACCACGCCGAGCGCCATGAGAATGAGGATCCAGGTCGCCGTGAAGAGCCCGTAGCGCGGCTCGGAGAGGAAGTGGCCTGCCGCCTGGGCCGCCTCGTATCGGGGACCCAGGAAAACGATGTTGACGATCGTGCTCCAGGCCACCCACGCCAGCCCTCCGACCAGGCCCCCCATCCACATCCGCCCACAATTGATGGAAGCCATGCGTCACCTCCCTTGATTCGAGGCTGATCCTAGCACCGGTCCGGCCGGAAGCGCATCCAAATACGATTCCGACGGATGAAGGTCCCTAAAATCTTGAAAAAACAGGGTGATCACGGTACCTATATTGAGAACTGCCGGGAGTGTTACTGTCCAGAGGATCGGACGGACTCGCAGAGTGCACAGAAAATCCCTTCAGGGTTACGGGACCGTTGTCCTGACGGTCTGCCTCGCCTCCGTGGCGGGTGCGGGCGGCGCTCCATCGAGCAGGTCCGTCTTGAAGCCGATTCTCCTGCACCCGGGCTCGTTCGATCCCGTGCGGGAGAGTCCGGCGCGGGCCGCAGCGGGCCAGCCGGAGGCGTTGCGCTCCCTGCCTTCGCGTGACGATCTCTTCCTCGTCCAGTTCAGCGGCCCGCCGCTGTCGTCGTGGCTCAAGAGCTTGCGCGATCACGGAGCCGACACGTTCGGCTACGTGCCTCAGCACACCTACCTCGCCCGCGTGCCCATGCAGGCTCGCGATCCGATCCGCGCCCTGCCCTTCGTGCGTGCGGTGAGCCCTTACCTGCCGGCTTTCCGGGTGGAGCCCGGTCTGGCGGCTCGCGCCGCGCGTGGCCAGAACTTCAGGAGCGAAGCGGTGCGGTTGCTCGTGCAGGCGGCGCCCGATCGCAGCCCAGCCTCGATCTGGGAGGCGATCGCCGCGGAGATGCCGCGCGCCACACGCACTGAAATGGGGCGCCACCCGGGCGCATCGCTCGTCGCCCTGGATGTGCCGGCGGCGGATCTGGCGTCTCTCCTGCCCGCTCTTGCCGGCCTGCGTGACATTCTATGGATCGAAGAGCAGCTTCCCTCGCGGACGAACAACTTCCACATGAGGGGAGTGCTGCAGAGCGGTGTTGCCTCCTCAACTCCGATCTTCAACCGGGGATTGAGCGGGAGCGGTCAGATCATCGCCCAGTCCGACTCCGGGCTGGACGTCGGGCATTGCTTCTTCCAGGATCCGCTGGAATCGGTCGTCTTCGAACTCATCGATCCCGATAACCCGCCGGCCGTGCCGGCCACCAACCCCGATCACCGCAAGATTCTCGCGTACCAGTATCACTCGAACAGCAACACCCTCGACGAGGTCGGCCACGGAACCCACGTGGGGGGAACCGCCGTGGGCGATGACCTGGCCCATCCGGCTTCCGGTACCGACCCGGGAATCGATACCTACGACGGCATGGCTCCGGGCGCGAAGCTCGTGTTTCAGGATATAGATAAACGGGGAGGGTTTCTCGAGACGCCGGTCAATCTTTACGGATTCTTCAAGGCCGCCTACAACGCCGGGGCCCGCATCCACACGAACAGCTGGGGCGCGCAGACCAACAGCTATACCTCCAGCGCATCCCAGGTGGATCGCTTCATGTGGGACCATCCCGACATCCTGGTCCTGTATTCCGCGGGCAACACCGGACCGGGGGAGGGCACGGTGGGTAGCCCGGGTTCGGCGAAGAACCTGATCACTGTGGGAATGACGCAGTCCCCCGCCGGGGGTGATGCGAACAATCTTTCATCCGGCTCCTCGAACGGCCCCACCAGCGACGGCCGCCGCAAGCCGGAGGTGGTGAACGTGGGAACACCCGTCGGTTCGGCCTCGGCCGACACCACGTGCGGAATCCTGTTTATAGGAGGCACTTCCATGGCCACGCCCGGAGTGGCCGCCGGCGCCGCGCTCGCTCGCCAGTACCTGATGGAGGGGTATCACCCGCATGGCTATGCCGGATCCGGTCCGGCGGTGACCCCGTCCGCGGCACTTCTCAAGGCGATCGTCCTCAACAGCACCGTGAACATCAGCGGGACCAACGTCGACGCCCCCATTCCCGACAACTCCCAGGGGTGGGGCCGGGTCCTTCTGGAAAACGCCCTGTTCTTCCCGAGCGATGCACAGCGGCTGATGATCCTCAGGGACGACGATCTCACGAGCAGCACGGATGGCTTCGCGGTCGGTGCCACGGCCGCCGAGTCGTTCTCGCTCTTCAACTGCCGGCTGGATGTGCCGCTCCGGGTGACTCTCGTCTGGAGCGACCCCCCCGTTGAACCGACGAGCGGGCAGGCGTGGGTGAACGATCTGAACCTCGAGGTCGAGACCCCGGGTGGCGAGGTTCTTCTGGGCAACGACTTCGCAGACGGTGTGTCCACCACCGGAGGCACGGCTGATGACCGGAACAATGTCGAGCAAGTCCTGATCCCGGCGGGCGTCGTGGCCGGAGGGACTTACACCGTGCGCGTCATTCCGGCCGAGCTCGCCGTCGGCCCGCAGCCCTATGCACTCGTGGTCACGGGGGATGTCTCGCTGTCCCCCCGGCCAAATCTTGTCGTCACTTCCTCGACGCGCGCCGGAAGCTGCGACGCCGATTCGTTCCTGGACAACGGTGAGAAGCTCACCATCGACTACACCATCGAGAACGCCGGCTGTGGCGCCTCTGGTCCGGTACTGGCCCAGCTGAACACCGGCTCGTCGCTGCCGATTTCTGTCTCTCCCGGCTTCATCGATCTGGATCCGCTTGCGGCCGGCGCCAGCACGACTGCTTCTTTCGAGGTCTCGCTGGGGGATGCGCCGGAAGTTTGCGGCGAGGAGGTGCCGCTTCTGCTCAGGCTTGACGCGCAGGACGGTGTGCGCTGGGAGCAGGCCGATCGGGTGCTCCTGGGGCTGGATCCCGCCACCGGGAGCCGCACGGAGGTCGATGATGTGGAGTCTGGAGATCAGAGCGCCGGGGCCGATCCTGACTGGGGGATCAATTCGTGTCTGGTCTCGAGCGGCACCAGCTCGTGGCACATGGGCGACTCCGACTGCAGCGGCATTCCTCGGGACGCATCCTCGCACAGCCTGCTGTACTCTCTCAGCCTCGCTGCGGGCGAGAACCTGGCTCAGGCCTCGTTCCTGCACGCCTTCCAGGGATATGCCAACAGCTCGCTCATGGATCGCGCCATCTTCGAGATCGATCACGATCTCGACGGCAACTTCGATGCGATCTCATCATGGGCCACAAGCTCCACGCCCGGAGCCATGAGCCTGGCGGGTCCTTCCGATCTCTCCGCCTTCAATCAGGGCAGGGGGACGAGCGTCGTGTTCCGGTTCCGCTTCCAGAGCGCCGCCCAATGGGTCGGCGGTCCCAACAACGCCGCGGGCTGGGATGTCGATGATTTCCAGGTCGATGTGTCGATCGACGCGCAGTGCGATCTGAGCATCGGCCCGCCCCCAGGCGATGTCGGCAATACGCTGACCGCGCAGACCTCCGGAGCCGACGCCCTCCTGTCCTGGGGAGTGGTGGGCGACGCCGTGTCGTACCGCATCGAACGCTCCGAGTCTCCCGATCTCTCGGACCCCGAGGCCTTCTCGGCTCTCGATCCCGCCTTCACCGACGCAGGCGCGCTCCAGGACCCGCGCACGTTCTACTACAAGGTCTTCGCCGCCGGCTGCGGCGATATCTCGGCCGACTGAGATCGCTTCCTCTCCTCTCTAGCCGCCCCTGGCGCAGTCGAGCGGAGACCGTGGTACCCCCACCCTGCGTTACAGCCTGTACAGCTTCGCCTCCTCAGTGAAACTGTGAACAAAGGGATCGGTGCCGTCATTAGCCGGCACGGAAGACGGGCTCAGCGATCTAGACTCGTCTCACGCACTGGAGCAGGCCGGCGTGCTGGATCATCGTGCGGGATTGGGACGTGGATTGCGTGAGCGCAAGCGAGCGCTCCGGGGTCTGGCGCGGCGGCGGGAGACTTCTTGAAAAGGGCGAGAGGGACAGAGAGTCGCTGGGAGGAGATCCGGTTCCCGGGAGAGTTGGCTCGCCCGGGGATCAGGAACCTGCGGAAAAATCATCACGGACTCTTCTGGCTGAACGAAACGGGCCGGATCAAGACGGGAAGAATGATGCTCCGGGTTGGGCCGACCTGCCTGACCCTGGACCGCGACGATGTGATCCTGATGAAGGTGCCGCTCAACACCATCAGTGCCGTGCAGGCGCGCCCGTATTCTGTTGCCGCGCAGCTCTGGGCCGCTCTTTACAAGCGAACGCCATTGTCCACCTGGGCAGCAATCATCAAGACAGGCATGCTGCTGATCGCGATCCTGTTCTATGTCAGAGCTCCACAGATGACCCCACAGGAGCTCGGGTGTTATGTCCTGTCTTCCATGGGCGTGAGCCTCTGGATCCACCTTCCAACCATCTTCATTCCAAACGCCTGGCGTATCGAGGGGCGGCGCTGGAGATTGCGTCTCATAGCAATGAATAATTGTTTCTTCACCATCATCATGGATAGCGTTGCGCAACAGGAGTTTTTTGATCTCCTGAGAGCTTCTCATCTCGTTGTCTACGTCGACCCCAGAGCCGAAACCTGGCTGGATCGAAAATGGCCCTCTTTCAGGAATACCTCAGTAGAGAGGATAAAGTTCATCTGGCAGGACATGTTTTGATGTTCGGCGCCCCACGCGTCCGGAGATCTGAACCGCTCAACATTTCCACAGCCGTTGCGACCTCCGTCACGAGGTGATTGCACATGCGCAGTAATTTCTGGCTCAGCAGAGGTTTGAGGGCCTGGGTCTTGGTTCTGCCGCACCCCGTACAGGGTCCCGCGACCAGGACTACGTGTTTGCCCTCGTTTGAGGCCATATCGACGAGGTCGGGCAAATTGAACAGAGTGACCGCGCGGATTCCGGTATTCACGGTGAGCGGTCCGTCGTTCGAGAATGGCTGCCACAGGACATCGCCGACGTGCCCGGCCGCCTCGAGACCGGACTGCCGACCCCGGTGCTTAGTGAGAACCATGTTGAGCAGTCCGTGCTCATCATCCGCCTGGGCCAGGCTGGTGACGATGATGTCGATGTTCACGGCTTCCTTGAACGAATCTTTCACCACGTGGAGACTTTTGACTTCGTCATACTCCTCCCATTTCACGACGGGCGCGCAGAAGAGCCCGACGAAGTCGATCGAATGATTGAGCCCGCTGA
>JAPUKU010000135.1 GCA_027295505.1 Acidobacteriota bacterium | reverse complement strand
AGGGGATTGCTGTCGACAGCTGCTCGGGGTGCGAGGGCATCTGGCTCGATGCCGGCGAACTTGAAGCGATTACCCGGCTGGAGAGGAGCGGGTTCGATAAGCTGTTCAGCCTCTTCAAGAGATGAGCGAACCGAGAAGATGTGGTGGGCCGCAAATCTAAAGTACCGCAGCGCTGGAATCGGTGCCAAGCTAGTCGATCAAGCGATCGAATTCACTCTGCAGCGTGGTTGGTCACATCTGGAGGTGGAGGTGGTTACCTGTCAATCCTCGACCCCTTGAATCCTGTGAAGGGCAAGGTTGAGTACGCCATCGTTGGCGTGGAGCATCAGAGCAGGTTGAGGTTTGGGAGACAGAGTATGGGGGGTGTGCTGACGGGGAGAGAGCCGACTGCGTTTCAGAGTTGCGCGTAACTAGCGAGGAGGAAGGAACCATGTCTGCGAATGAACAAGTTTACGAGGGCTCTTGTCTTTGCGGACGAGTTCGATACCGTGCCACAGGCCCTTTGGGTGAGTTTGGCCACTGTCATTGCAGCGACTGCCAGAAAAGTCATGGTTCAGCGTTTAACACCTCCATCGAAGTTCCTCGACACCGCTTCACAATCCTCCAGGGTGAGGACCACCTACAGGCCTATCAGGTTGAATCCGGTACACGGCGCTTGTTCTGCCGGACTTGTGGAGCCACAATGATCAGTGAGGCCGATGCTTGGGAAGCGGTATATTTTAGTGCAGGCACTCTGGATACGCCGCTCGATCAAAAGCCCACGTACCATATTTGGGTGCGTAGCAAGGCTCCCTGGTACGAAATACTGGACGAGCTGCCGCAGCACGCGACATATCCAGATAACGAGGGTTGAACGAAGACGAATGCGAACGCTGCGGTGACTCTCTCAGCGCCCTGAGGAACCCGCCATGCCCCTCCACCAGCGCGATCTTACCGGCCGGCCCGCGGTGGCAGATACCTAGCGTTGGGATATCCTAGATTCTCTCCGTATGCAGATCGAGCTCGTGGATGGCAATCTCCTTGATCAGGAGGTTGACGTCATCGTGAACGCGTGGAATCGGAACATCATCCCCTGGTGGCTGCTCATCCCCCAGGGTGTCTCGGGAGCTATTAAGAAGCGCGCAGGAACTGCACCGTTCCGCGAGCTAGCCAGGACCGGCCCGCTTCCCCTCGGGCATGCGGTTCTCACTGGAGCTGGCCGACTGCCGTATCGTGGGATCATTCATGTCGCCGGAATCAACATGCTGTGGTGTGCTAGCGAGGCGTCCATTCGGGGCTCGGTTGCCAGTGCCATCGAGATCGCCCAAAGAAAAGAGTTCGGTTCGATAGCTTTTCCAATAATTGGCAGTGGTAGCGGTCGATTCAGCCAGGAGACAGCTCTCCAGCTCATGCGCGAAGAACTCAATGCCCTTGATTACGAGGGTCGTGTGGTGATTGATCGCTACCCTGCGAGAGGCACCGCCTAGTATTGACATGCGGCCGCCTCATCTGCGGGCGTACCTGGAAGGAGACGATTCCGAGAGTTTATTAGTAAGAGGGCGAACCTGGATCGGGAATCGTTAAGCCCCGCACCAGGCCCGTCAACCAGGGGCGTCTAACGAGCTAGGGTGTAGATAGAAATTAAAACGCCAAGTTGAGTTTGGTCTACATCTTCAAATACTCCGGCACCTTGAAATTGTTCATTCTCGTAAAAGATGTTTATCTTTTTCAGCTGATCTGAGTGGTGTGGATCCTACGAGGAGAGCGCAGGTCAGTCCGACAAAAAAGATGGAACTAGGGATTCCTCCACAGAGTCTCATCGTTACCTCCTTCTAGATTCTCTCTTGACGTCTCGGCTTACTGAGACAATGATCCTACCAGGGAGGTGTGCGCATGGCCAGCTTTCGGAGTCGCATTTACAGGCACGTTTCGATTTCCATAACCTTGGCGGCCGTAGTCACCATTATCGGCGTGGCGGGTAGCATCGAGGCGGACAACTGTCCAGATGCCTGGATCACAGCCAAGATAAAAACCAAGCTCATGGCCGAGGACGGAATCGGCGCTTTCAAGGTCAATGTGGACACGGATGAGTGTGTTGTCACATTGAACGGCTGCGTCGATACCCGGGGCGGGATCAAGAATGCGGGAAAGATCGCACGCAGCATCAAGAAAGTCAAAAGCGTGAACAATCGCCTCGCGGTCTGCCCAAAGGACTGAGAGGCAGTCCGTGAGCTGCTCTGTCTTGACCTAACCGCTCATTCTGTTGTCTCTTCCAGCGTAGACATTGGTGCCGTTTCGTACTGCCTGCGGGTGGATGCGCTGGCTCAACCACCATGCGAGGGCACTGAGCTGCGCATGATTCACCGCGCTCATGAATGCCAGTTCCTTTTCTAACTTACTATATGTCGGACAGGTTGCGGAGAGGTGGCGTAGCAAGTACGATAGCCTGAGTTTTCCGTTGCCTACATTGCTCCCGTCGATGCAAACTATGAACCCTCCGTCTGCCGAGGATGGGAAGGCAGGTACCCTCGATCGCAGGCCCAAGATACGCGTGAAGCGCTTCCTGAAGCGTTCCATGACTTATCTCCTGAAGGAGCGCAGCTCCCCGCTCCAACTTGGTGCCGGGGTTGCGCTGGGGACACTGATCGGTATGACTCCCTTTTACGGTCTGCATCTCGTCCTGGCGCTGGCGCTGGCTGCCCCGTTGAGGGTGAATATCGCTGGTGCGGCGCTTGCCACACAGATTAGCAACCCTTTCCTAGCTCCGTTCCTCGTGTTCGCCAGCATGCGGATCGGGACCTGGCTAGGCTTTGGAGGGGCAGGCACGGAGGGTGGAGTGGCGGCTTCCTCCGCGCACCTGTTGGAAGCCTGGCTGGCCGGTGGACTGGTCCTGGGAGTTGTATGCGGGTTAGTACTGGGTTTGATTGCGGGTGGCCTGCGTGCGTTGATGCTAGGACGTCCTCGGGCGGTGGCAAAGTGAAGCACGCATGAGCGAAACCTACGATGTAGCGATAATCGGGGGAGGCCCTGCGGGATCGACCGCGGCCACCTTCCTGGCGCGTGCCGGGGTGAATGTGTCGGTTTTTGAACGTGAGCGATTCCCCCGATTTCACATTGGCGAATCGCTCCTGCCGTTCAACATGGACATATTCGAGAGACTGGGAATTGCCGACCAGTTGGGTCAGCATTTCATCGAAAAGTGGGGAGCAGAGTTTGTGTCGAGCGATGGGCAGGTTCACCATACATTCCATTTCGAAGACGGTTTTGTTCCTGGAAAACCTATGAGTTACCAGGTACTACGCTCGAGACTTGATCAATTGTTGCTGGATACGGCGGAGGCGCATGGAGCACATGTGTTTCAAGGCCACACGGTCGTGGCAGCGGACCCCTCTGCCCGAACGGGTGCCCGACTGCAAGTGCGTGATGCCGGGGGCACAGTACGGGAAGTTCGTGCCCGGTTCCTACTTGATGCCAGCGGACGCGAGGGCGTGTTGAGCACCAGATGCGGGAGGCGTCAAATGGACTCGTCCCTTCGCAGGGCAGCGCTCTTCGCTCATTTTGAGAACGTACCGCGTCCTTCGGGGCGCGATGCGGGGAACATCGTCCTCATTCTTCTACGCGATGCCTGGTTCTGGTTCATCCCGTTGGCCGGCTCTGCAACCAGTGTGGGATTGGTTCTGGACGGTCAGTGCTATCGAGGATGCGGTCTGCGACCCCAGCAAGCCTTCGAGCTCGCCGTGGAACGGTGTCCCGCAGCCGCGGAGCGTTTGCGTTCGGCACAGCGTGTCACGCCCATCCGTGCCACCAGTGACTGGAGCTACCGCAGTCGACGAATTCGGGGGGATGGCTACCTGCTACTGGGCGACGCGGCGGCCTTTGTCGATCCGATTTTCTCCAGCGGTGTTTATCTGGCTATGTCGAGCGGCGAACTGGCCGCTAGCGCCGTGATGAGAGGATTGAAGAGCGGTAATCTCTTTCCCCGTTCCTTCAAACGCTACGAACGTACGATCAATCACCACGTGGCCATGTATCGTAATCTGGCACTTCGCTTCTACCGCCCTGGATTCATCGATGTCTGCCTGAGCCCATCGAAACGCCTCCGCCTCACACCCGCCGTCATCAGCCTGCTGGCGGGGTGCACGCAAAGACGATGGTCGTTACGCTGGCGTTTGACATTCTTCTATTGGGTCGTTCGTCTTCAGCGGTTCCTGCCACTCGCTCCCCGCCAGATCCTGCAGCGGGTGTTCGAGTCGCCTCCTTCTGCGTCGACGACTGGCGATGGGATGCTCGGGAACGTATGAGCGCTTCGGTGAGGATCGCCGTCACCGGGATCGGCGTTGTATCAGCGCTGGGCCCGAGTTCTGTAGAGTTTCTGGAAGGCCTTCGAGAATCTCGCTGCGGCATTCGACCGCTGGAGCTCTTTGACACCGAAGGGTGCCTCTCGAATCTCGCTGGAGAGGCACCCACGCCTATCATCCAGGACGACGCACGCCACCGGCGATTGTCTCGCAGTGATCGTTTCTGTATCGTGGCTGCCGCGGAAGCTCTGGGACAGGCGGGACTGAGCGCTGACGGCGAGCTCGATCGCTTTGGCATCTCCTTGGGATGCTGCACAGCGGGGATGCTCGAGGGCGAGCAGGCGTACGCCAAGGCTTGGGAAGAGAGCTGGGGCCAGGCGCCAATATCCGATTTTCTACACGTCCTGACAAATTCACCGGCCGATGCGGTGGCACGCTTCACTGGAATTTCCGGACCGCGCCTCAGCAATATGACGGCCTGCGCTTCTGGCTCTCTAGCGATCGGCTTGGCCGCGGATCTCATTCGGGACGGGGATGTGGTGGGCATGGTGGCGGGAGGCGGTGATGCGCTCTGCGGGCTGACCTACTCAGGGTTCAACTCATTGAGGCTGATCAGTCCGGAGCCCTGTCGTCCCTTCGACGCCGACCGCAACGGTATGTCGCTGGGAGAAGGTGCGGGCATGCTCGTGCTGGAGGACTGGGAGCACGCGCTATCACGTGGCGCATTGCCACTGGCAGAGTTTCTTGATTATGGCACGAGCTGCGACGCGCACCATATGACTTCCCCCCATCCGGGTGGTAGGGGGGCTCTGGCTGCGATGCGCCAGGCACTCGAGCGTTCGGGTGTGACTCCCGCAGAAGTGGACTACATTAACGCGCACGGAACAGGGACGCACAGCAACGACTCTACCGAGGTGAAGGCCATACTGTCCTTGTTCGGTCAGCGTACCGACCGTGTTCTGGTCTCCTCGACCAAGTCGATGGTAGGGCACCTGCTCGGGGGGGCCGGAGGGATCGAGGCGGTCGCTGTCGTTCTGGCCATCAAACACAGTCTAGTGCCGCCGACGCTTGGTATGCTCCAGCCCGAGGAAGGGGAACGGATTGATTTCGTTCCTGATCACGCGATGCGGAAGCGCCTGCGTGTAGCCATCAGCAACAGTTTCGGTTTTGGTGGAGCGAATGCCTGCCTCGTGTTCCGTGATTGTGAGAGACCATGAACCGCCGAGTTGTAATTACTGGACTGGGTTGTCTAAGTGGCGCGGGAACCGAGCCGAAAGAGTTGAGGCGTGCGTTACTGGAGGGAAAGAGCTTGGCGCGGCATGAACGCATTGATCTCAATCAGGATGAATGGTTTGAAACTTCAGTGTCGCGCCTCCCAGAGTTCGATCGCAACGCCTACCTGCCGGCTGAGCGCCGGCGCCGCATGAGCGTTTTCTCGCAGAACTGGGTCGTGGCCTGCCTGCAGGCGCGAGCCGACGCGGGATTGAGCTCGACTCCTGTTCCGGAAAGGGCGGGCGTGATCCTGGGGACAGCCTTCGGATCGCTCCATCGTACCCTCAAGTATCTCGACATCGTGCGGCGTGACGGTAAAGGACTTGGCAACCCCTTTCTGTTCTCGGAGTCAGTGGCGAATGCGCCTGCTGGACACGCCGGGATTGATCTCGACTGTCGTGGACTGAACGTTTCACTGACTTGTGGAGATATGTCAGGGTTGGCGGCCGTGCAGTGTGCGGCACGCGCCATCCGGGATGAGCGACTTGATTTTGCGTATGCAGGAGGTGTGGAGGAACTGCCGTCGGCGCTTCTGGCGATCCTGGCTCGTCTGGGAGCAGTTCCCGTGTCGGCGGGCAATCTCTTGCATCGACTACCGCAACGGAATTGCACCAGCGCCAGTGTTGTTCCTGGCGAGGGAGCGGCCTGCTTCATCCTCGAAGAGTGGGAACACGCGCGTCGCCGTGGCGCGGTACCGTACGCGGAAGTACTCGCGGGTAGTCTTGGTTCAGACCCGCGGGCTGGGGATATGTGCTGGAGCAGATCAGTTAGCGTCCGGGCTAAGTCGATGCTCAAAGCGCTCCGAACCTCTAGCGTGGCAACGCACGCTGTGGACGGTGTGATACTGCATGGTTGCGCGGATCTTGAGGCGAATCGCGCCGAACACGATGCGGTGGAAGGGGCATTACTTCAGGAACGCAGCTCGCTTGAGCCCCGGGCTCGGATGTCGCCCGCGCGTGTTCTCGGCCAGGTCGCAGGTGAGGCCGCGTGGGGTGTGGCGGCGGGCGCCGTGTCTATGCTTTACCAGGTACGGTATGAGGCT
>JAPUKU010000134.1 GCA_027295505.1 Acidobacteriota bacterium | reverse complement strand
CAGAGGCGCTCTGGGCCTCGCGAACCTGAAGAAGAGAACTCTATCAGAAAGTGGCACGAATCCCAATAGATTCGAGCCGAATTTCTGTCCCCGATCGATGTCTGAGGTTCCTCCCAGCACGAAATTTAGGGTGTGGGGCGGCATAAGGCAAGGGGTTGTCCGGGCGTTTACCACGCCGACTCCATCCCGTGGTCACGGGGCGTTGATTCGTGGATGGATCAGGCCAGCCACTCGGGCCCCCACGGGCGGCATGATCTCCGGATGGGTGTGTAAGTGCTGGTATATAGTGACTTACAGCAAAGGTAGCCGCTCCGCTCCGCGTCGGTTGGGCAGGATTGACACGCCGGCACGACCCCACAGGAGTGGTACGATCTTCAAAACGTGCAGAGCCTCGTTGGCCCGGACGACTTCCCTGCAAGTCGCAGCCGAGGAAGACTTATAAGGAGGCGATCCCGAGAATCATGTTTTCATCAGACATCAACACAGGGGAATGGCTCGGCTCGATCGGTGTGGCGTTGCTGCTCCTTGCCTTCTTTATGAACCTTCGGGGTAAGCTCGGCACCGATACGCTCACCTACCAGGCGATGAATGCCGCAGGTGCGGGGCTCGCCTGCTATGCATCGTACCTCTTTGGTTTTCTACCCTTCGTGGTCCTGGAAGGAACGTGGTGCGTGGTCGCCCTCCTGGCTCTGGCGTGCAGGCTCAGGAAGGGAAATCCTCCAGCCCTCGAAGCCGGCTCCTGAAGCGCCGATCTTTCTTCTAGGGCTCCTTGAACACCTTGCCGTCGATCATTCCGGGCAACAGGGTCGAAGAGCCGAGATCCACAATCCGCACTCCGGACGGAATGATCTCCCGATCACCGATCGCCGCAATTCTTTCGCCTTTCACCACGATGACCGTTTCGCTCAGCGGCCGGACGTTCTTCCCGTCAATGATGCGACCGGCGAGGATGGCGATAGTCTCTTCGGCTGGGGTCGGCGATGAAATGAAAACAGCCACGCACGCCAGGAAGAACGCGAATGCTTGACGGAAAAAGTTGCGCATCATGGACCTGCAGCCTCTACTTTCCCGGAGGGGGTCCCGGGTCATCGCCGCGGAAGCCGATTCTGTCAAACGGGTTGGCCAGGCTCGAGGCGATGTCCATGAGGTGGGCTGAGATTCGTTTCAGGTAGCGCGCATACAGGGCCGTGGTTACGGCCTCACGGCTCGAAAGATCCGCCTCGTCTTTCTGTATCAGGGCGTCCACGATCTCATCGCAACGCCGGGCGATCCACCAGTGATCGGACATGACCTCGCGCGCCTTGGCCTCGTCCTTCCCGGGCAACGCCTCGCTGAGCAGACCGAACATTGTCTTCACGGTCGTTTCGATCCGGCAAATGGTCTCCTCGAACCGGCCGCATTTCAACCGGTTTGGATGATTCAGCGCAAGCTCGACGATGTTCTTGGTGTAGTCTCCAATCCTCTCGATATCGACGACCACGCTCACCAGGGCGAGTCCTGCGTTCAGGTCCCGTCCGCTGGCGATGGTGAGGTGAGTGAAGACCTTGCGCCGCACCTCACGCTGGTAGGCGTTGATCAACTGGTCCTTGGCATAAATGTCAAAGTCCAGATGGGCGTCATCCCGCTCCCTGAGCGAGCGGATCGCGGCCTCGAACATATCGCGGTCCTCCCGCAGCATCTCGTAGGAGCGGTCGAAAGCCTGCTGGAGCTGATCTCCTTTTCTAAAGATGTTAAGAAATTCTTTGAACATCGCATCACCTCAGAAGCATGATAACCAGAAACGGAATCAGATAGAAACAGGTGAGTATGTACAGGATCGGCAGCCACCGTGCCTGCATGGCAAGGTATCCCATGCGCCGGGCAAGGTTCAGAGGAATCTTGCGGATCAAGGGGATGGGCCAGATCAGGGCAATAGCGGAAAGGTTGAAGAACAGATGGGAGAAAGCCACGGTGACGGCGCTGATTTCTCCAACTGCGAGCGCAGCAAGCATGGCGGTGATCGTGGTGCCAACATTGGCGCCCAGCGTGTATGGAAAGATCTGGCGAAGGGTCAGGATGCCGGCACCCGCAAGAGGAATCACCAGTGAGGTCGTGATGCTGCTCGACTGGACCATGACGGTCAGGAGCAGCCCGAAAACCATTGCACGCCAGGCATTTTGGAAAATAACCTGATCGAAGAACGACTCTGCCCGCGTCATGATGAGAGCCTTGAGGATTACAACCAGTTGATGAAGGGAGCCGAAAAGGAAGACCAGGGAAACCAGCAGGAGCAGCCACGGATGTTCTCCGAGCAGCGCCACCGCGAAATCCACTGCCGGTGCCGTCACCAGCCGTATGGGGCTGGCGAACGTCAACCCTCCGACTTCCTCGAGAAGGCCGGCGGTGGCCGCTGAGAGCTTGCCGAGGAAATTGGTCGAGACCTGGAGCGGAAAGATCAACATGACCGCCAGGATGTTGAAAAAATCGTGGATCGTCGAAGCTGAGAACGCCCGGTAGAACTCTCGGCCCCGGCGAAGATGGCCAAGGCTCACCAGCGTGTTGGTCACCGAGGTGCCGATGTTGGCTCCCATGATGACCGGAATTGCCACGGAGATCGACATCGACCCACCCCCGACCATTGCCACCACAAGGGAAGTCGTGGTGGAGGAAGACTGCGCCAGGGTGGTGGCGAGGATGCCAACGAACAACCCCACCACAGGATTGGAGGCGCTCTCCAGCAGGCCGTCGACAAACCCGCCCCCGAACAGACTGAACGACTTGCTCAGCATGCCGATGCTGACGAGGAACAGGTAAAGAAAGCCGATCAGCAACAGCCAGTTCGGGAGCCTCAGATGCTGGGGCTGGGATTTTCTGGGAGAGTCGGCAGGGGCAGGAGGAGTGTCAGTCAAGGATTCAACTCTGCGCTGACCGTACCGGCTCGACGGTTCTGCAGGTGTTGTTTCGAGATAGCAGGACAGTGATGATACCAAATCCGCGCTGAGGATATACAAAAAGCCCGGCAGCGGCATTGCCGCTGCCGGGCTTCTTACAATCCGAACTTGTCAGGACAGTTGGCTCATTCCACCGGCTTGCGGTACTTGTGGACGAAGCGGTGGATGAAGTAGCGGTGGATGGGGGCATCGTCCTCGCGGCCATCAAATTCGTACGTATCGTCCGGGTTGACGAGAATGTCCGAACGCTCGACCAGCTCGAAGCCGTTAGCGGTGAACTCGGCGATTGCCAGCTGCTCGTTCATGCGGTGGTTGTCGTCGTCCACGCCCTCCTTCGGCGTGTACGCATCTACCACACCCAGGATTCCACCCGGCTTGAGCGCCTTCAGCAGGGCGGGTAGCACGGCGGTGCGCTCCGCTGAATCCCCCAGGTCGTGGTAGTTGCGGACTGTGATCATCACATCGATGCTGTCCGGTTCGAGGTCCTTGAGCTGATCCACGATACGAACGTTCTCGAGCTTGCCGGCCTCGATCCGC
>JAPUKU010000133.1 GCA_027295505.1 Acidobacteriota bacterium | reverse complement strand
GGGCATAGGCAGGGCGGAAAGCAGCCCTCTTGCAGGGAGCCCTCCTCCTGCAGGTGGTAGACAACGGGAGGAAAAGACTGCGGCTGGGCGCTCGTGGTGGTGATCACGAGGAGGGGGAGGATCGCCAGCGCCGCGTTCCTCAGGAAACGGTATCGCATCTCATCCCCCGGCAGGCTCACTCCATGCTCTTCGATGCGGAAGGCTTGAGGCCCATCTTGGCGAGAGGATTGCTACGGGCGGCGGGTGCCTCACCCGGCCTGTAAATCATCACACCGCCGCGAACCGGCCGGGTGACAATCTTCGCCTCTTTGGCGAGGGCGATGGTAATCGGCACCGGATCCTCTTCGAAATACTCCCGAAAGCCGTTGTTGAAGCCGCTGTAGACCGAGTGGATCCCCAGCGATTTCTCGGTATGGAGCTTCTCGATAGCGCGGAGCACGAACTCGAGATGAGTCAATTTTTCCTCGGTCATGACCGTGTTCCTCCCACCATTACTTGATATCGGAGCCTGTCTCCCCGATCTGCGGGGCTCAGGTGAAACGCGTTCTTGAAAAAACCGAAAAGTAGCTGCCTCAAATTATAGCGCGTTTCCCCCGGATCTTAGTCCTCAAAGCCCGAAAGTGACCCCGGGTGGGGGTCTTGCATCACGTAAGCTCGGAACCTAGGTTGGTCCAGGCGGGGGTGCGCAGCCCGTGATTGGCGCCGGCCAGAACCATCCGGCCACAAGACTCTATCGGATACGAGGCAGACCCCGATGACATGTCATCGACACCCGTTCAGCTGGCCCCACCCTACTCCTGCTTTGCTCTGTCTGGTCACGATGTTTTTCGGTTCAGCCTGCCTGAAGCAGCCGCTGAGCGGACCGGAAGAGTTGAGTCGGGCAGTGGCCCAGCGCGATGCCACGATTCGCGAGCTCGAGGAGGAAAACGACCATCAGAGCTTTCAGCTTATCGAAAGGGAGGCCTTGATCAAGCAGCTCGAACAGCAGTTGCTGTCGAAGCAACGATTGCTGGATGATTCCATTCATGAGGTCGTACGAGTCAAAGCGAAGCAGAGGAGCCTGGAAAGCAGGGCCGAGGCCGCGTCCGAAATGGCGGAGGCGGAGATCGCCCTAAAGTCCTTTCGCGACAAGGCGGGTAAGACAAGTCGTCCGGAACTGATTGCAGCGGAGCAACTGCTGAGTATAGCCACCAAAGAGTTCGAAAACGAAAATCTTGGCGGTGCACTCTACCTAGTGAGTCAGGCCAAGAGTCAGATCAAGATCGGCACGTTGAAGCTGAGTGAGCGGGCGCAGGTTGAAGAACTGCAGGGCGAGACACCTTTCGCGGCCCCGCTTCCGCTCATGGTTGACAGCAGGAGCAACGTTAGGGAGGGTCCCGGCCGCGGGTTCAAGGTTCTCGCCACATTGGACGAGGGTACGCACATCACCGCTTATTCCACGAAGGGAGAGTGGCTGCGAGTGAAGAGCGATGATGGGTGGGCCGGCTGGATCCACCGGTCTCTGGTGAGTGCGATCTAGCCCGGGATGGGCTCCAGTATTTCCTGACCGGCCCTCGCCGGGGCGACCTGGTTCCGGCCGCGTCTCTTGCATCTGTAGAGAGCAGCATCTGCCTGACGGATGATGGACTCCACATCATCACCGTTGCTCGGGAACGAGGCCACCCCAACGCTGATGGTGACCCTCTCCTTGCCCTGCGAGCGAATCTGTTCGACTCTAACGCGAAGTCTCTCCGCGAATCGTAGAGCCTCGTCCGGTTCCGTTTCGGTGAGCAAGATCAAGAATTCCTCCCCGCCATAGCGCGCCGCGACATCGCACGCGCGGCTGAGGCTCTTGAGAACTTCCGCGACGCATCTCAACAGATCGTCACCTGCCTGGTGACCGTAGGTGTCGTTGAATCGTTTGAAACGATCGATGTCGATCATGAGGATGGAGAACGAGTGTTGGCGCTGCTGCGCACGAGCCAGCTCTATTTCCAACAGCTTCGGTAGTTCAGTGCGGTTGTATAAGCCTGTGAGGCTGTCGGTGATAGAAAGCATCCGGAGTGCGGCATTCTTGTTGTGCAGCTCCTGGTTGATCGCTACGTTCTCGTCTCGGAATTTGCGCAGGCGTGCCACCATTCCGTTGAAGACCTCTGTCATGTAGCCGACCTCACTGCGGTCGTGGAAGGGGAGATTCACGTCGAGATCCCCTCGAGCGACCTTGGTGGCACCATGGGTGAGACGACGGAGTGGGCTTACGATCGTCAGGCCGAGCAGGTAGGCAGCCAGACCGATGCCGAGCAGGGCGGTGCTGATCAGGGCCAGGGTGATGTTTCGTAGCCTGACGATCACAGAGTACGCCTGTGTTCGATCCTTCTCTGCCACGAGGCCCCACCCAAGCTGGGGGACCGTGTGCAGAGCACCCATGACGGCGTTGCCACGGAAGCTACGGAATTCGACCAGGGACATCTCGTGGGCGAATAATCCTTCGGTAGCGGTGGCCATGAGTTCCGAGGCCATGAAGGGGCCATCGAGTTTCCTGGAGCTGATCACTATCTCGCCTTTCTTCGTCACTAGGTACAGCTCATGGGAAGGGTTCTTGGCATAGCTAGTCAGAATTCCGTTGATCTCGTCGAAATTGATCTTCGCCGCCATTGCTCCCAGAAAGGTGCCGTCGGCCGCAACAATCCGCTCCACGATGATCATGACTCCGACATCGAAGGTTTCGTCCCAGTATGGGTTGCCGATGACGGTCTCATTGGCCTGGACACGATCGAACCAGTTCCCTGTCAGGTTGAGTTCGACGGCCCGTCCCATACTGCTGGTCAGAGTGTTCCCTTGAGCATCCAGGACGACGAGTTCCTCGTAATCGGAGAACTTCTCACCAATGGATCCGAGGTAGGCTTCGATGCGCTGGAGAGCCAGAGCTTTGGTCCGCCCAACTTGCCCCGAGCGGTTGAGCTTCTCGAGGTTCTCAGAAACCTCGTAGGAGCTCGAGAGAACTCTCAGCTCGTACCGGCGTTCCTTGAGCCACAACTCTAATTCTCGAGAAGCGTGAGATGTCACGCTGGTCAGCTCCAGGACAATTTGCTCGTCAATGGCTCGCCGGTTGTTCCTGTACGAGAGCCAACCCGTCGTGACCGAGGGGATCAGGGTGGCCAACAAAGCGAAGACGATGATCTTGCTCTTGATGCTTTGTAGACCAATCCTGTCAAGAAAACCACTGGTCGCCCGTTCCCACGAGACCAAATGCACACTCCCTCATTGAAGGCCCGTTCCCGGCCCGTTTGCGAACATGTAACTGCGTATCTAACCTAGTGGCCTTCAGATAGGGAGGCAACCGCGATCCTCATCCCACTCCCGGGCCAGGGATAGCAAGTCGGTGCTGCGTCGGAACGTTCCTGATTTGGGATCAGTCATCAGGCTGGCCCACCTTTGGGGGCGACAGGCGCGGGTACACAGTAGAGCTACAATCAGGAAGAGGATCTATTGTAAACGATTGATTCTAAATGGCTTGCTTCTTGAAGTCAGAGTTGGGCCGCGAGGCGCTCGTCGTCGGGGTGAGTCGTCACGCCCGCCATGAACACCCGGATGGACCCGACCTCTGTCAGGCTTTTGACGGTACCACGTTCTTGGGATCGACGAACGGGATCGCCGCTGTCCTTCCCTTCACGATGCCGTCTGGGGAGCTCACGTCGATTTCGTTGCCGGGCTCCGACAGCTCGGCGGGCAACCAGACATAGCCGATGTTCTTTTCCAGTCGCGGTGACCAGATGGCGTCGGTCAGGTAACCGATCTCCTTGCCATTCTGTACAACCGGCCAGTACTCAGCAACCTCGGCGCGCATGGCGCGTGTCTCAAGCTCAACGCCGACGAGGCGACGCTTCACGCCTTCATTCTTGATGCGCTGCAGCGCGGATTTTCCGATGTAGTCGGCTTCCTGATCCCCGACAAGCCGCTCCAGTCCCATGATCTCGTAGGGGTTGTTCTCGAGCGTCATGTCGGAGCCATAGTTGAAGATGCCCGCTTCGATTCGCCGTGCCTCAGACGGCGCAATGGGACGGATGTTGTGTGATTTTCCGGCCTCCATCACTTTCTCCCAGAGCTCAGTGCCGCGCTTCGGATCCATCAAGTAGATTTCGTATCCCACGGTTGCCGACCAGCCCGTGCGGCTGATCATCACCGGGATACCGTCCAGCTCAGTCTGCCGACACCAGTAATACTTCATGTCCAGGATTGAATCGTCGAAAAGGCCTTTCATGGTGTCCTTGGACTTTGGCCCCTGCACCTGGATTGGGTAGACTTCGGGATGCGTGACTTTGACGTTCAGGCCAGAATTCACTGCCACTCCCATAGCGTACAGACCTGCATCGCTGTCCGCCAGCGCCATCCACCAACAATCCTCTCCCACGTGCAGCAGGACCGGGTCGTTGACGATGCCGCCGTCCGGTGCGAGCACCAGCATGTACTTGCACTGGTTGACAGCACACTTCGTTAGGTCGCGACATGTGAGCATGTTGGTCAGCTTCGTCGCGTCCGGACCACTGATCTCGACGATGCGCTCAACCCCCACGTCCCAGATAGTGACGTCGTTCACGAGAGCCCAGAACTCTGTATCCGGCTCGTCGTAGTAAGCCGGCAAGTACATGTGGTTGTAGATGTCGTACGCGGTGCACCCGTAGCGTCGCGTAGCCTCGAAAAAGGGCGACCTCCTGTACCAGGGGCCGAAATAGAGCGTCGCACTGTTCTTGAGCATTTCCTCGTGTTGCTTAGGCATGATGACGCTTCCCTATTTATCAAAAACATCCAGATCCATGCGAAAGGTGGCTTTCGCGGTAGAGAGAAATTACTTAGAAAAAGATCGTAACTGCAGTACTTCAAACTCGTCAAGGGGGCAGCACGCATTCACGGCAGATCCCCACGATGGTCTTCTCCATCCACGTGGGCTCCGTAGGGTGGGAGTGTTGTAAGACGCGGATCGTCCACGGGCCCGCCAATTGTGAAGTGATACAGCGACTGGAACGTAGCATCCGGAAGACCGAGAATGTCGTGGACCGAATCGTCGAAAAAACAGCCAATTCCTGTCGCCCGGATACCAGCCGCTTCCGCCTCCAGATAGAGGACTTGGCCGATGACCCCCGTTTCCCAAAACATGCGCTGGTAAGACCATGGGCCTTGCCTTCGTAAGACTGGCTCAAACTCGGCTATCATGCTGAGAGCAAACGCGCCCTCTCCAGCGATCTCCTGGTGACAACTGACCCTGGTGGCAACGGCTCTCGTGTCTCCTGCCCTGAGTAGCTTGAGGGGGAGATGCGCTGGGCATCGCGGCGGTGTTTTCCAGGAAAAGTCCTTCCGCATAACGCTTGGGAACGTCTCCATCTTGACAGGGCTCCGGGGCAGCATGTAGAGCCCGGGAGGAACGTCAACAACCCTGTGTACGAACAGGGCCAGATGAATCGTCGGGTCCCAGGGTATCCCATCCCAGGGCATGGGGCGTCGGCTCACCGGTCGTTCGAGCCGGGGCATCACGCGGGAGAGCATGCGGTAGAAAACCTCCGCCGATATCGATGTCTCGCCGTCGCAGGCCAGGAGGCTTCGGCGTTGCCGGATGATCTGTCCCGCTGACGGCTCATGGTCGGGTTTCCCGACTGTGCATCGGGCTTTCACCGGGTTGGCGAGCTCGAGGGTTGTTCGCTCGCTGCTCAACTTGCGTGACGCGGTGGTCACACGATCGATGATCTCCCAGAGCATCGGATCGTCCGCACTCAGTCGGTTTGCCTTGCCGCACCAGCGTTGTTGGGTCAGATCGTGGACCACGCCGAGATCGAGGTAGAGCGGAAGGAGTCGTTCGGCGTCTGCCAGGCCACCACTACCAGCGTCGGCCGGCCAGACGACCATGACCAGCTCGGGATTTTCGTGCTCGCAGTTCTCGAAATCCTCGACTCGATTGAGCCCCAGAAGTTCCTCGATGGTCTGATCCGCCAGGCCCTCCAGAACCACCGCGTTCCATCCCAGTGTCGCGGCGGCAATCCGGATCGTTCCAATCGCATGTCCCGCATCGTGTTGGCAATAGCGAAATGCTCGTTCACCATATTTCCACACCTCCCGCCAGTGAACGGACGAAAGCCCCATCAGGAAGCTTCGTGGGGGGAAATCTTTCATTAGCGCCGTGAACAACTCTTCGGGAATCGCCAGACGTCGTTCGAGCGTGTGCTCCTTCGGCGCGTAATGGTATAGACCGTCGGTGAGCGTGCGATCGTTTAGCCCCCCGATTAACAAATATCCCTCGGTGGGATGTAAGTTGCCGCTGGAGGGATTGCTCCGGAGCGCCCAACGTGTGTCGCCAACTTGTTTCCACGCGGAAAGAGCCAGAGCGTATTCAAACAACCTCGATAGGCTGCGTAGTGACACCGGTGCGCTCGAAACAGTGGAGGAGTGGTAGAGATCATCGTACCCGGGCGAGAGCGGCTCGTCCTCGGGGCCGAGGATCGGGAGGGGAACGAGCGCCGCGCCATCAAAGCGGCGGAACGGGTCCGGCTGGTTTGCCCAGTCCAGGTAGCCGAGCGAGCGGGCATAGCGACTCAGGTGATGCTTGGTTTCATGGTGATACCGCAGCACCGTTTCGACTGGGTCGGCGGCGATTGAGCTCTCTTCGCTCATGGGAGCCGGTGCGGTCTCGGGAGTCTGGAACCGCTTTCAGGGGGTAGATTCGAGGAAGCGATCAAGAGCTGACCGGCCCGCCGTTGGGAACGACTCTCCGTCTCCGAGCAGGAGTGAGTCGAAAGGCAAGTCCAGCAGCACACGGAGTCCCTGGCGAGCCTTGAGCACGTCACGGTACTTGTCGGCCGGAAGCAGGTTGAGCGAGCCGGGCGGCTTGCCGACGACCGCATCCCCCAGGATCAGCACGCCACTGCCGTCCTCGGCCGGAAGCCACAGGGAACACTCACCAGGCGTCTTGTTGTCAGGAACCCGCACCGCGCGCAGACCACCGGGCAGAGCCTGGTCCTCTCGGAACGCTACGTCGGGCGGCTCCGGGAGATCGGACGCATCCGCCTCATGGATCCACACACGTGCCCCGAATTCGCGCCGCATCTCGCGGCTGGCGCGGTCATGATGGCGGTTCGTGAGGATCACCTCCGCCGGCTTACCCAGTGCCAGCAGAGCCTCGCGGTCACCGGGACCGAATGGGGGTGGATCGATCACAATCAGCGTCGCCTCCCGCACGAAGGCGTGCCCGTTGAAGTTCATTCCCTTCTCTTTACACCACCAGCTCCAGGTGTGGATTCCGGGAAGGATCTCTTTCATAGAGGCTCTCTCGCTTGCAAGGTACCTCTGGAACCTCCAGCAAGTCAACGCAAGGCTCCAGGTGAAGCTGTTACTTCACAGGAGCCGCCCACACCGGTGTTGACAGAGTTGTTCGCTTCTATGTAACCTTAAGACAAGCAGTCACATACGGAGCGGACAACCGTGAGCACGAGGGTGAGCCTTCTGCGCGCAGTTCGGGATTTCCAAGAACCTGCGTGGATCTCTGTTTCGCTCCAGGTCTGTTGCTTTCCTTCAACCTTCCCATCCCAACCCCAGCCACTCTTCCCCGATCGGCCCGTAGGATCCTGCCGTAGAGCCGAGTCCCGGCTTGTTTCTCCTGCCGCCTCAAGGCACGCAGGATCCCGCCGGGTTTTGCAATTTCTTTCGCGGCTGAGCCAGGCATCTCCGGCTGCACACGCGCCGAGTGGCATCGTGCCGAACGGTGCAACAGAACGGGGGATCTTCACATGATCGTCGGAGTGCCTCTCGAGTCGAATCCACAGGAGCGGCGGGTGGCGCTGGTGCCTGCATTGGTACCGATCTTGGCCAAAGCGGGTCTGGAGATCCTCGTGGAGAAGGGGGCCGGTGAGAAAGCCGGATTCCCCGATGTTGCATACGAGGAGCGGGGGGCTCGTATCGCCTCGGATCGTCGTCAACTGTTCTCCTCAGCCGATTTGCTTGCCCAGGTGCACGGGCCGGCTGCCAACCATGATGGCGGGCAAGCCGATCTGGCGTTGTACCGTTCCGGCCAGGTGGTGGTAGGACTTCTCAACCCTCTGGGTGCGCCCCAAGGTGCTCGGCAACTCGCGGAGACGGGTGTCACGGCCTTCTCTCTGGAGCTGCTCCCGCGTGTCAGCCGGGCGCAGTCCATGGACGTTCTGAGCTCAATGGCCTCGATAGCCGGCTACAAAGCGGCCATCCTGGCTGCCGGAACGCTCAAGAAGATGTATCCCATGATGATCACCGCCGCAGGCACCATCACCCCTGCCCGGGTCTTTGTGGTGGGGGCAGGCGTGGCCGGGCTTCAGGCCATTGCCACCTCGCGCCGCCTGGGTGCGTTGGTGCAGTCCTACGATGTCCGGCCAGCGGTGAAGGAACAGGTTGAGAGCCTGGGCGCTAAGTTTCTTGAGCTGGAGCTGGAGACCAAGGGGGCGGAAGCGTCCAGCGGGTACGCCAAGGTAATGGGTGAGGACTTCTACCGCCGCCAGCGCGAGATGATGACACAGGTTGTGGCTGACAGTGATGTAGTCATCACCACGGCGGCGATCCCGGGGAAAAAGGCGCCGGTCCTGCTCACCGAAGAGATGGTCCGGGGAATGCGTCTGGGCTCTGTCATCGTGGACCTGGCCGCGGAGGGAGGCGGTAATTGTGAACTCACCCGGCCCGGGGAGACCCTGGAGGTTCACGGTGTCACCATCCTGGGACCTATCAACCTCCCCTCCACTGTGTCCTACCATGCCAGCCAGATGTACGGCAAAAATGTGACTACCTTCCTCCAGAACCTGGTGCAAAAAGGCGCAGTTCTCATCAACCGCGATGACGAGATCATTCGAGAGACTCTCATCACTCATGGTGGAGAGGTCGTCAATGGTCGGGTGCGTGAGCTTCTTGGACTTCCCGCCACCGCGCCCCCGACCAACGAGAGGAGACGCTCCTGATGGAGGCTTTCGTTCTGGTTCTGACCATCTTCCTGTTGTCCCTTTTCGTGGGTTTCGAGGTCATCACCAAGGTTCCACCGCTTCTACACACGCCCCTCATGTCTGGAGCCAATGCGATCTCGGGCATCACGTTGGTAGGGACGTTGGTGACATCAGGCCAGCAGCTAACGACCTTCACCACGATTCTAGGATTTATCGCGGTGGCAATGGCGACCGCTAACGTGGTGGGAGGCTTCCTGCTAACCCACAGGATGCTCGGGATGTTCCGGCGGAAGGATTAGGATGCCAAAGGCACTCATCGACCTCTTCTACCTGGCCGCTGCAATCCTCTTCATCCTTGGCCTGAAGGGGCTGTCTCATCCCCGGACGGCTGTGCGCGGCAACCTGCTGGGCTCCCTGGGGATGCTCATAGCCATCGTGGTCACGCTTCTGGACAAACGCATCGTCAGCTTCGAGACCATCGTGGCAGGGTTGGTAGTGGGAGGGCTGGTCGGTGCGGTCATGGCCTACCGTGTCTCGATGACTGGCATGCCCCAGGTGGTTGCCGTCTTCAACGGTTTCGGGGGAGGCGCCTCGGCCCTGGCGGTCGGGGCCGCACTCGAGGAAGCTCTCAAGGGAGGTTTCGTCGAGGAGATATCGACCCAGTTCACGTTTGCTGCTGCTTCCTCGGCGCTCATCGGCGGGGTTGCATTCACCGGGAGCGCGATCGCGTTCGGAAAGCTCCAGAGGCTCATCACCGAGCGGCCCGTCCTGCTGCCCGGCCGCCACGTGATGAATTTGGCGCTGGTCATGATCTGCCTGGGTCTGAGCGTATGGCTGATCATGGAGCCCACGAGCTCGCTGCCTTTCTGGCTCCTGACAGGGGTAGCCTGTGTCCTTGGGGCCATGCTGGTACTCCCAATCGGTGGAGCTGACATGCCTGTGGTCATCTCCCTGCTCAACGCGTACTCGGGTCTCGCGGCTGCAGGCCACGGCTGGGTCCTCAACAACAGTGTGCTCATCATTGCGGGCTCGCTCGTTGGCGCCGCAGGATTCATTCTCACCGCCCTCATGTCGAAGGCCATGAATCGTTCTCTGTCCAATGTCATGTTTGCTGGCGTGGGCGCCGTGGTCGCTACCGAAGCGGAGAGCGAAGATATCTATGCCGGGCGAGTGAAGTCGGCTTCGCCGGAAGAAGTGGCGATGCTGCTGGACGGGTGCCGAAGGGTGGTCATAGCTCCCGGTTATGGGATGGCCGTCGCCCAGGCCCAGTACGCGGTGGCGGATCTCACGAGCCTGCTGGAATCGAAGGGAATCGAGGTGGAATTCGCGATTCATCCCGTTGCTGGAAGGATGCCGGGACATATGAACGTCTTGCTGGCGGACGCAAACATCCCCTACGAGAAATTAAAAGACATGGACGAGATCAACCCCACCTTCCGGCAAACAGATATGGTGCTGGTGATTGGTGCGAACGATGTCGTTAATCCCAAGGCCCGGGATGCGGATCCGTCGATTCCGATTTCCGGTATGCCCATCCTTAACGCGGACCAGGCGCGCTCAGTGGTCGTCATCAAGCGCAGCCTTGGCCCGGGGTTCGCTGGAATACCCAACCCGCTCTTTGCCGCGGACAATGCTCTTCTGCTTTTTGGCGATGCAAAGAAAATGACCATGGATCTCATGACCGCTCTTAAGGAGTCCTAACAAGCAGAGCAGGTGCTACCAATTTTTAAGGGGAAGCAGTGCCGTAGCCAAGTACCCTAAGAGGAGGGCCTGAGCGATGAATTTCGTAAGCGAGATCTTGCGAGCCAAAGGACACGAGGTGTTGACAACTACGCCAAGCACCCTGGTCTATGATGCCCTCAAACTGATGGCTGATAAGAACGTCGGGGCCTTGGTCGTGCTCGAAGCAGGCAAGGTGGTGGGCGTTTTCTCGGAGCGGGATTACGCCAGGAAGGTCATTCTGAAGGGGAAATCTTCCAGGCAGCTATCGGTGAGGGAAATCATGAGCTCGGAAGTGGTGTCCGTGAAACCTGATCACTCGATCGAAGAATGCATGGAAATGATGACCCATAAGCGCACCCGCCATCTGCCGGTCCTCGAGGGTGGCCGCCTGGTTGGCCTTATCTCCATCGGGGATGTCGTCAAGGCGGTCATCACCGAACAGGGATCCACTATAAAGCATCTCGAAGACTACATCACAGGGCCACCGGGTGTGTCCCAAATTTCGAGAGGTGCGAAGCCCATTCCGTGAGGGCTGCACGTCACACGGTCTGTTCCTCGACCTCGAAATTTCGCACTCGCCTCATCGCGGCCACAGCCCGATGAGGGTCGCTGGTTCAAATCCAGCCCCCGATATGAACCCACGACATAGACCGGTAGTTCCCGATACGTGCTGCGCGATCTGGTAGCCATCATTCTCCGGGGTCGGGCCAAGGGCGAAGTCCGAGCGATGGATTGCAGATCCAACGCTTGTCTACAACCCACTGGTTTTAAAGGCGATTTGTCTAGACTGTGTCTGTACTGTGCCTCTAA
>JAPUKU010000132.1 GCA_027295505.1 Acidobacteriota bacterium | reverse complement strand
CCGCAATCGCGGTGGCGGTATTCGGTGTATTCGTGTCGGCGGTGCTGATCGTCTTCTACGTCCTGCCCTATCAATCGGCAACCGGCACGCTGCGCGATGACAATCACCTGGACTGGCTGACAGGCGAAGCGCTCTTGTCGTTAGGCTGGGCCGCGTTCTTCGTGCCCTTGGGAATTGCTGCCTACAAGATGGTCGGGCGATTCTATGGGACGGGCGAGCAGCCAAAACTCAACATCTGCAAACGCAAGACCATCCCGTAGCCTGCCGCGCGCACGCTACCCGGCAATGGCCTGAAGTCGGACGTTGAATAGATCGGTTCCAATTTCTGCTGTACTATTTGGGTTCAACCGTTTGAGAGTTGGCGCACCCGGTGGCGCTATTCGACGCCGCTCATGCGCGGCCCGTTATGCGTCTCGCTGAGACTACGAGTAGGCGCTGCTTTCATCATAGGAGGCTGACCATGCTCCAAGGCGCGTTGATTCTCCTAGTTCTCCTCGTCGCTCATCCCACCCCTGAGTCCCGACCCGCTGAGCCCGAACCAGCGCCTCCCCACCTTAGAACGCTGAATGTACTAGGAGGGTCGGCTCCAGCACAGGGCACAGCCGGGGTGGTCTCTCTCCATGAGAGTGAGACGATGGTTACGCGGATTCTCCGCCTGGCTCCGGGAGCTACCATCGAGGAGCATCACCATCCGTTCTATGATGAAACGTTCTTCGTGCACGCAGGCCGTGTTTCTCTGGTGCTGAACGACGAGGAGCAGCTGCTAAGCTCTGGCGATGTGGTCTACATGCCGTCCGGTACTATCATCTCCGGAGAGGCCGCGGGCCCGGAGGAAGCAGTACTCGTGGTTGTTTGGGCTAATGTTGGCGAGAAAGGACCGCTGTTTGTATACGGACGGCCAGGATCGTCGGAGGGACCAGACCGACAGTGAACGGCAGCGGGCGTGAGCGAATGGTGCAAATCGTTCCTGCGGACACGAGCATTCGAATTCAGGAAGCGAGAACACTGCTTGAAGTGTATGCTTCGTCCCTGGACTTTGATCTGGATTTCCAGGACTTCAAGCGTGAGCTGGCGGAATTCCCAGGAGCGTATGAGGAGCAAGACAGCGCTCTTCTTCTCGCGCAGAGTGGTGATAAGGTGATTGGGTGTGTGGCCCTTCGGAGGCTCGAGCGCGGAACCTGTGAAATGAAGCGTCTTTATGTGATTCCTGAGCTTCGAGGCAAAGGGATTGGGTGGTCCCTGGCTCTAGCGGTCATCGAGGAAGCTCGGCGCCTGGGGTACCAGAGAATGAGGCTGGATACAGTGTCGTCGATGCGTCAAGCCATCAAGCTTTATGCCGATCTCGGTTTCAAAACAATATCTGCTTATCGTCACAATCCGATCGAAGGC
Source organism: Acidobacteriota bacterium (assembly GCA_027295505.1). GTDB lineage: Bacteria > Acidobacteriota > Polarisedimenticolia > JAPUKU01 > JAPUKU01 > JAPUKU01. Next base: position 11,058 of record JAPUKU010000132.1, on the reverse strand, counting down.
GCGAAATTCATGGAGTTGAAACTGAGATGAGAAAGGAACCACATGAGAACAAGCAGGTGGAGTTCCTGAAGACACTCGTGGGTACCTGGGAAGGCTCTTGCCGTACCTGGTTTCGACCCGGTGAACTCGCCGACGAGTCAGAGATCAAGGCGGAGATTCGGCCAATGCTCGGGGGGCGGTTCTTTCGCCACAAGTATGAGGGCATGATTCAGGGTCGCCCACGGTCCGGAGAGGAGATCATCGCGTTCAATTCTGTGAAGAAAGGATTTGAGACGTCATGGGTTGATGATTTCCATATGAGCTACGGAATCTTGTTCTCTCGAGGTGAGGCGACCGAAAGTGGCTTCGTCGTTACTGGCAAGTACGATGTGGGTCCCGATAGCCCACCGTGGGGCTGGAGGACCGTTTTCGACCTGACTGACCTGGATCATCTCATCATAACCGCCTACAACATCGCGCCCGACGGCCAGGAAGGGAAGGCAGTTGAGACAAAGTACAGGCGGATGAAACCGTAGCCAGCATGCGGCTGCCATCGCTGGTGGCTGGCTGAAAAAGCGCTCAACCGGGGAGGTGGCCGGGCGCCTGCGAATGAAGACCGCCGCAACACTGACACTGGATGTGTTCGGCAAGAGGATGCTTGCCGTACGCTCGGGCACCGAATGGAAGCTCTTCCAGGTCGGATCGGACGGCAAGAGGATGCCGATCGAAAGCATTGCCATCCCGCCGCAGAGCACCCGGGACGAGGTTGTACGATATCTGGGCGATCTGTTCCACGAATGGGCCACGGAAAGCCATCCGGATGTAAGAGTCCTGCGGTAGCCTGAGATCGGGATCGATCATGAGTGACAGCCAGGCAATCACGTTCCGGGCCGCGCGGCCGGAGGACCACAAGACCCTCCTCGAGATCAACCAGGAGGGGCAGCCCGGTGTGGTGGCTCTTGACCTGGCGGAGCTCAGGCGGCTTGAGGCGCTGGCGGATTACCTCAAGGTCCTGGAGGTTGGAGGAAGGGTGTCCGGCTATCTGATCGGTTTTCTTAGAGGAACGGAGTATGACGGTGAGGAGTTCGGCTGGTTCCGCAGGACTTACCCGGATCCGTTCCTGTACGTCGATCAGATTGCGGTAAGTAGCAGGTCAAGGAAAAGAGGCCTGGGCCAGGCACTTTACGACGATATCGAGGCGTTCGCGATGCGAAAATTGATTTCCCGGCTGACTTGCGAAGTCAATCTTGAGCCACCCAATCCTGCTTCGCTGGAATTCCATCGCAGGATCGGGTTCAGCGAGGTGGGTCGGATGAACACGCGGGACGGCAGGACCGTGGCCCTGCTTTCCAGGCACGTGGGCGACGCAACGAAAGCCGCCGGAGATTGAGATGGAACCGGCCGATCCGGTGGAGTTTCCGATCGACGGTACGCTGGATCTCCACACCTTCGACCCGCGTGAGGTGAAGGATCTCGTGGTGGACTACCTGAGAGCCTGTCGCGAGCGTGGAATTGCTCAGGTGCGAATCGTACACGGCAAGGGGAAGGGTGTGCTCCTGAAAACCGTGCATTCGGTTCTCGGTAAGCTGCCCGAGGTCATCTCCTTCCAGCTGGCGGATGAGACTGCAGGGGGATGGGGCGCGACGATCGTGCAGATCCGGCCTGAAGATGAAGGCTCCTCTCGGAGTGATTAAAATGTCCGGACTCAGGGGGAGGAGGACAGCCGCACGATGGTCCCTTTACATGGTGCGGTGCCGGGATGGTTCCCTGTACACGGGGATTGCCTCCGATGTCTCTCGAAGGTTCACTGAGCACCAGCAGAGCAGCCGAAGATCCGCCAAATATCTTCGATGCCGGAGGCCTCTCAGGCTCGTCCTCAACAGGAGTGTCGGCGGCAGGGGGGCGGCACTCAGGATCGAGCATCTCATCAAGAGAATGTCAAAAACCCGAAAAGAGGCGCTCATCACGCAGGACAACCTGATGGATCAGTTGATCGAACGGACCGCCGGGCGGGATGGAAAACGACGCAAATACTCTTCTTCGCAGCAGGGTGCAAAATGTTGATTCGCGCATACGAAGAAGATCGGGACCACGCGAGGCTCCGAGAATGCGTGATCGCGCTCCAGGATTATGAGCGAGGACTGGATCCTCGTTTACCCACGGGTGCCAGTGTCGCGGATGCGTGCTTGAAAGTGATCTTTCAGTCCTGCGAGAAATATCACGGAAAGGTTTTCGTTTCTGTCATCGACGAGGAGGTCGTGGGGTACGCTGCCGTGTTGGCGCGGGCGCGTGCCGAGGGGCCGGAGGAGGGGCCGCGGGAGTTCGCCCTGGTATCCGATCTGGCGGTGCTCGAGGCGTACCGGAACCGCGGGATTGGTAAGCGCCTGCTCGAGGCCTCCGAGCAGTATGCACGGGAGGCCGATGCTCGATGGCTCCGGGTTTCAGTTCTGGCACGAAACGCCGTGGCGAGGGCCGTCTATGCGGACTGTGGATTCCGGGAGCACGAAATTACCCTCGAAAAACAGGTGATGCGATCCAGGGGGAGGAACGAGGGAGAGGCGGCAGATCATCTGCTCAAAACTTGATACTATTAAACTTCGAATAAAGCGCTGATTCTCTCCCATCACAGAGCGGGCCCTGCACGCAGGCGGCGTGTAAAGGAAAATATGGCTAAGAGACATAGAATCCAATTTCCCCGCGCCGGGGCGACCGATCTTGCCCAGGATGAAACTTTCTTCTACCTGCACGGTCCAGGTGGCAAGAAGAAGATCCGTTTTCACGACTATGATCAGATCTATCAAAATCCCGGCCTGTACGAGCAGCTCTTCTACGATCGTCTCAAGTGCCAGTCGCCCTCCAAGGTAGCGGGCATTCTGAGCAAGACGGTTGCCCAGTCACAGGAGAACTTCACAGAGCTGAGAGTGCTGGACCTGGGGGCCGGCAACGGCCTCATGGGCGAAGAGTTGAAGAAATCAGGTGTCTCGCGGCTGGTCGGTGTCGACATCATTCCCGAGGCACGCGATGCCACCGAACGGGATCGGCCCGGTCTCTACGACGCCTACTACGTCGTGGATTTCTGTGACCTGGACTCTGATGAGAGAGAGGATATCGCCTCATGGTCCTTCAACTGCCTGACAACGGTGGCGGCGCTGGGCTTTGGGGACATTCCAGCAAGAGCGTTCCTGGAAGCGTTCAACATGCTTCAGAACGAGGGGTGGGTAGCGTTCAACATCAAGGAAACGTTTCTCTATACGAGTGACACCAGCGGTTTTTCGAAGACCATCCGGGAGCTGATATTCTCACGCTACCTCGACCTGTATCATCTCGAACGGTATCGACACCGGCTGTCGATCGAAGGCGAGCCGCTGTACTATTTTGCGATTGCCGGTCGCAAGAAAGCGGATATTCCTGCCCAGGAACTCGAGAAACAGGCATCCTAGCCGTGTTCTGAGAGTGGATCCATAGGGAGCGTGGAACCCGGGCTTCGAAACACCGAGAGACAGGCACGATGAACCAGGATCTCGAGCACCTGAGACTGCTGTCAATCTTTCATTACGTGCTGGCCGGATTCGGGTTTCTTTTCTCCTTGTTTCCGATAATCTATCTCGTCCTGTGCGGTCTCATGGTTACCGGAAGCCTGCCCGAATCGGCGAACGCGTCGGGGGGACTCGATCAGCAATTTGCTGGCTGGATCTTCCTGGCGGTGGGCGCGGGAATGATGCTGTTCGGTCTGGTGTTCGCCACCGGCCTGTTCCTGGGGGGCAGGTTTCTTGCAGCCAGGCGCCATCACACGTTCTGCGTGGTGGTGGCCCGCTGTGTCCTGTTTCTGCATGCCGCTGGGCACGCTCCTGGGTGTCTTCACGCTGATCGTGCTCACCCGGGATAGTGTCAAGACATTGTTCGAAGGCCCCCAGGCTGCCGCGGCCGGGGGGTAGCCACGCGCCGGATCGACAACCGGTGCGCCCGCGGGAACGTCTGTGAGGGAGGAAACCATGGCGGATGAGGTTGGCGAGCAGCAGACGCAGGGGCAAGCCGCGGTGCCGATCGATCCGACCCGGCTGGAACTGATCCTGGATCGTCTCCGGGCGGACCAGAACCTCGTCGCCGGTGTGCTGGCCGGCGCCGCCGGAGCCGTGGCGGGAGCGGGCCTGTGGGCGGCCGTGACGGTATTCACCGGCTTCCAGATCGGCTGGATGGCGGTGGGTGTCGGATTTCTGGTGGGCTATCTGGTCCGCCTGGCCGGCAAGGGAATCGACAAGTCGTTCGGAGTGGCAGGCGCGCTGCTGTCGTTGCTTGGCTGCGCACTGGGGAACCTGCTGGCCGCCTGCGGATGGCTTGCCCGCCAGGAAGGAGTGCCGTTTCTCGAGGTGCTGTCAAGTTTGGATGCTGAATTTGTAGGGCGGCTGATGGCGCATACGTTCAACCCCATGGATCTGATCTTTTACGGGTTCGCAAGCTACGAGGGCTACAAGCTGTCGATACGAAAATTGACGGAAGAGGAGCTAGCCGAGCTCACAGGTTGACGCAGGAGGAAGATGAAACATGACTGAAGAAATCAAGAAGTCGGAAAAGGAATGGAAGCAGCAGCTGACCGAGGAGCAGTACAAGATCTGCCGGAGCAGGGAAACGGAGCCTCCCTTCACCGGCAAGTACCTGGACTGCAAGGAGGAGGGTGTCTACCGCTGCGTGTGCTGCAGCCGGGAGCTCTTCCGTTCGGATACAAAGTTTGACTCCGGCACCGGCTGGCCCAGCTTCTGGGATGCCATCGATGCCAACCACGTGCGTCTTTCCGAGGATCTGAGCCACGGAACGCGCCGCACCGAGGTCAGCTGTGGAAGCTGCGGAGCCCATCTTGGGCACCTCTTCACGGACGGCCCGAAACCGACCGGAAAACGGTATTGCATCAACTCCGCAGCTCTCGATCTGAACAAGGATCGTTGAGACACCTCCTCACGGCAGCCACTATCCTCCTGGTGCTCCTGCCCCTGGCGGTCTCCGCCTGCCGTGAGGATTCTCCCGAGTCACGCCTCCGCGCCGCCCTGTCGAGGGGCGAGACCGCTGTGGAGGCTGGAGACCTGGCCACCCTGAAGGGGTTGATCTCAGAGGAGTACACGGATGGATCGGGCCGTGACCGGCGCGCCGTTCTGGGACTGCTGCGCTACCATTTCCTGCGGCACGATACGATCCACTTGCTGAGGAGAGTGCGGGAGATCACCTTCCCGGAGCCGGGATCCGCCCGGGCGAGCCTGTTCGTGGCCATGGCCGGAGAGCAGATCCTGGGAGCGGAAGATCTTCCCCGCCTGCAGGCGGATCTGCACCGTTTTGATCTCATGCTCCGGGAGGAAGCGGGAGCCTGGAGGGTCACACGTGCCGACTGGAGGCGGGCCGCAGCCTCCGACTTCTTCTAGCGGGGCTCACGGAAGAAAGCTCCGTGCCCGCTGGCTGCTGATCCCATCGGTAGCCTTCGCAGCACTGTTCGGCGGTGCTCTATGGTACGGAAGCGTTCTGACCGCTCCGGTGCACCGTGTGCCCGGACCCCTTCCCCCCGGCCTGGAAGGGCGCGAAGTCGAGTTCCTGAGCGACTCCGGTTCCTGGATTCGCGGCTGGTACATTCCCGGATGCCAGGGCAGGGGGGGCGTTGTTCTGATGCATGATGTGCGCTCGGACCGGCGCTCGATGCTGCGCCGCGCGCGCTTCCTCAACAGCTACGGCTACCACGTCCTGCTGTTCGACTTTCAGGCCCACGGAAGCAGCGGAGGCGAGACGATCACCTTCGGCTCCCTGGAAGCCCACGACGCACGGGCGGCTGTGGAGTTCCTGCGCGCGGAGATCCCCACCGAGCCGATCGCAGCGATCGGCGTCTCTCTGGGGGGAGCGGCCAGCGTGCTCGGGCCCGAGCCACTGCCGGTGGAGGCGCTGGTCCTGGAGGCCGTCTACTCTGACATCCGGGAAGCAATAAAGGCACGCCTGGGTATCCGGTTCGGGCCGCTTGCCGCTGGGCTGACGCCGCTTTTCACCCTGCAGCTCAAGCCACGTCTGGGAGTCGGCGTGGACGACCTGCGGCCGCTCGAGGGGATTGCCAGGATCCGGTGCCCGGTCCTCGTCATCGGTGGTACGCACGACCGGCGCACGCCTCCCGAGCAGACCCGGCAATTGTTCGCCGCCGCTCCCTCTCCGAAGGACCTCTGGATCGTTCCGGGGGCATCACACGCTGACTTCCACCGTTTTGCGGAGCCGGAATACGAGGCGCAAATCCTCAACTTTCTGAATACCCATCTGGCCACACCCTGGGCGTCCTCGGGTGCGCTGCCTCCCGGCGACACGGATCTGCGATGATCGACTCGATCCTCGCGGATGCGGTTCTTCTCATTCATTTCGGTTTCATCCTGTTTGTTGTGGCGGGCGGGTTCCTGCTCCTGCATCGGCGGGGCTGGGTCTGGGTGCACGCTCCAGCGGTCTGCTGGGCGGTAGTCATCGAGTTCACGAACGGCGTGTGCCCCCTGACACCCCTGGAGAATTGGCTGCGCGCGCGCGCCGGAGAAGCGGCTTACAGGACCGGCTTCGTGGAGCGTTACCTGGTTGGCCTCGTCTATCCCGAAGGGCTGACGCGCGGCGCACAGATCCTGCTGGGTGGCCTGGTAATAGCGGTCAACCTGGCCATCTATGTCTGGGTGCTGTCGGTTCGCAGGAGGAAGGCTGAGGGTTCAGGCGGCCGTTAGCTTCTCGTGCTTCGCGAACCAAAGCGTTCCGCGTATGCGCGAGAGTAATGGGCGCCGAAGAGCAGCATGTGCACCCCGTAGTAGGCCCAGAGCAGCACGATGATGAGCACTCCGGCCGGACCGTACAGGGGCAGCCTCAGGCTGTTAGAGATGAACCAGCCGATGAGAGCATTTCCCCCCGTGAATAGAATGGTGGTCAGGATCGCTGCAATCCAGGTATCGCCCCAGGCGATCGGCGCTTCCGGAACGTGCCGTAGAATCGCTGCCAGTAGCACAGTTATGAGGATGAATGTACCTATCGCGTGGAACAGGCTCCACACGGGGGCTGCTACCGGAAACAGATCCATCAGAACAGGAAACACGATCGAGTCAGCGAGGTCGACGAGCATCGTGAGCAGGACCACCGTCACCGACAGCAGGACCATCAGCATTGAGATCAGACGTTGCAACAGCGCGCGTCTCAGTCCAGCATGGGAAGGCACACCCCAGACGTCATTGAGCGCCGACTTGAGGTGGTAGAAGACGGCAGAAGAGAAGTAGGTCATCATCACAAAGCCGGCGAGGCTGGCCGTGGTGGCACCTGGGGCGGCGCCCACCATGTTCACAATCGATTCCGCCGTGGCCGCGGCCGCTGGGCCGGCAAAGTGGTTCGCGGCCGCCACCACCTGTGTCCGTGCCTTGCTCCCGCCGAGAAGCATGCTGATGCTCGTCAGAATCATCAGCACCAGCGGCGCCAGGGACAGGACGGCGTAGTAGGCGATGGCTGCCGCTTTCTGTGAAGTGTCGGCCTGCCGCCAGCGCTTCAGCGCCGGCCACACCAGCATGGTAGAGTCCAGAAGAAACATGGCAACGGATCCGGAGCAGGTGAGATCTAATCCACACCGCCAGTGGTTCGTCAAGTCCCCCGCCCGGCGCTGAACAACATGAGAAAGAGACCGGTCCGATTTCAGCCTAAGGAAGCCGCTCTGAGAGAGGACGTACGCGTGCTTGGCGCCCTCGTCGGGGATGTCCTCAAGGAACAGGGAGGCGCTGAACTGTTCCGAAGCGTCGAGACGGCCCGCAAAGCGGCGATCCGCCGGCGGGAAGGTGAAGCCAGCGCCGAAGCCGCCTTGCACGACATCGTGCACTCTCTCTCGGCGGCACAGGCCACGGAGTTCGTGCGCGCCTTCTCGACATACTTCCAGGTCGTCAACCTCGCCGAAAGCGTTCATCGGATACGCCGGCGCCGCACCGTGCAACGCTCCGGAAAACCTCCGCGCCGGGGGACGCTCGCCGACATGGTGCAGCGGTTGCGCTCCTGCGGCTGGAGCCTGCCCAGGGTGCAGGCGCTGCTCGATACGCTCCTGATCGAGCCGGTATTCACGAGTCACCCGACGCAAGCGACGCGGCGTTCGATCCTGGAAAAGCAGCAACGCATCGCACGGCGTCTCGTCGAGAGGCTCGATCCGACCCGCACTCCTCACGAAGAACGCACCGCGCTGGCACGCATCCGGGCCGAGATCACCGCCGGTTGGCAGACGGAGGAGAACCCCGCGGTGCGCCCGTCCGTGTCGGACGAGCTCGAGAACCTGCTGTTTTATCTGGCCGACATCATCTACCGGATCGTGCCCCCCTTCTACGAGAACCTCGAAGCTGCTCTCGAGGGGGCTTTCGGAAAGCAGGCGCGCACCCTGCGCATCCCGGTCCTGGTGCGCTTCTCCTCCTGGGTGGGAGGGGACATGGACGGGAACCCAAATGTCACGCCGCAAACGATCCTCTCCACACTGTCAAGGCAGCGGGCACAGATACTGGATCGCTATCGCCGCGAGGCGGCGGATCTCTCGCGCCAGCTGACGCAGTCGCTCTCCCGGGTCGGGGTGGATCCGAGGATCTCCAGCCGCCTGCGGCGTTACGCAAGGCTCTTTCCGAAGGAAATGAAGTCGGTGCCACCGCGCCACCGCGGCATGCCCTACCGAGTGCTGTTGCAGCTCGTCGCCGCGAGGCTCGAGGCCACGGCTCGCGCCGCGCGGGGCGGTTACGGCGCGGCCGAGGAGATGCTGGATGACCTGAACGTAATCGAGCGCAGCCTCCGCGCCAACGCCGGGACGCACGCCGGTCTCTTCACGCTCACTAGGCTGCGCCGCAGGGTGGAAACGTTCGGATTCCACATGGCGTCCCTCGACGTGCGGCAGGATGCGCGGCTGCACCGGCGCGCCGTGGGCTGTGGTCTCGGCGTGCGCGGCTGGACGATGCTTCCAGTGAAGGAGCGTCTGGAGCGCATCGGCCGGGCGCTCCGGAAGGGAGAGCGGCCACGGAAGAGTTCCGATCCGGACCTCCGCCTGTCGCTGGAGACGTATCGCGCCGTCGCCGAGGGGAGGCGCCGCCACGGGGAACGCGCCATCGGGTCCGCGATCATCAGCATGACCCAGGGCGCCGATGACGTGCTCTCGGTGCTGCTTCTGGCGCGCTGGGCCGGCTTGGCGAAGAGCCGGCAGGCGGTGCCGCTCGATGTGGCGCCGCTGTTCGAGACGATCGCCGATCTCGAGGCGGCCCCCGCCATTCTCGAGACTTTACTCCAGCATCCGATCTACCGGCGCCACCTGGCGGGAAGGGGGAACCGTCAGGTGGTGATGATCGGCTACTCGGACAGCAACAAGGACGGGGGGCTGGCAGCTTCGCGCTGGGCGCTGCACACGGTGCAGGAACGTCTCGTGCGCAGCGCTGAGGCGGCCGGTGTGGATCTGACGTTGTTCCACGGGCGGGGAGGAACGATCAGCCGGGGAGGCGGCAAGACACAACGCGCTGTGATGGCGTCGCCGCGGGGGACGGTGCAGGGGCGCCTGCGCGTCACCGAGCAGGGCGAGGTGATTCACGCCAAGTACGGTCTTCGCAGCATGGCGCTGAGAACGCTGGATTTGATGACTGGAGTTGTGGCGCTGGTCACGGCTCTTCCTCCCCGGCCGAACGACAGCGAGAGACACTGGCGGGCTGCGATGCAGACGATCGCCGGGGCCAGCCGCGAGGCGTATCGAGCCCTGCTGTATGACGATCCGTGCGGCCTGGACTACTTCCGGCAGGCCACTCCGATTGACGTCATCGAGCGGATGCCGATCGGCTCACGCCCAACCTCACGGGGCGCCCGCCGCGGCATCGAGGATCTGCGCGCCATCCCCTGGGTTTTCGCCTGGACCCAGAGCCGGCACCTGCTTCCCGGCTGGTACGGCCTTGGAACCGGCCTGCAGGCTGCGGCCAGGCGGCATGGCAAGAAACTGCTTTTCGACATGGCGCGCAACTGGCGGTTCTTCCGCGCGCTTCTCGACGATGCCGAGATGGTGCTCTCCAAAGCGGACATGGCGATCGCGGCCCGGTACTCGGGACTCGCCGACGCGAAGTCGCGGACGCTCTTTCGGGAGATTCACGGTGAGTTTGATCGAACGGTGGGCTGGGTTCTCGAGCTCAAGGAAATCGAGACACTCCTGGACCGGGATCCGGTGCTGCAAAGATCCATCCGGTTGCGAAACCCTTATGTCGATCCGATGAGCCTGCTGCAGGTTGATCTGCTGAAGCGGTGGCGTGCCTCCGGGCGTCCGAAAGGAGATCTCTTCCGTGCCCTGCAGGCGACAATCAATGGAATCGCACGGGGGCTTCAGAACACGGGCTAGAGAGAGTGCTGAGGCGTCGGGTCGGTGATGTGCCAGGGAGTCAGGCGGAAAAATAATCGGGCTCGTTGCCCGGCTTCCACTTGATGTTGCAGCCGATGCTCGGCTTCTGCTCGGCGGGAACGGGACGCTTTTCGAGCACCGCGTCGAGTGCCGCCCGCAGATCCGCTCCGGTGACCGGTTTACCGTTTCCCGGCCGGCTGTCGTCCATCTGACCGCGGTAGGCGAGCCGGCGCTCGGTGTCGAATACATAGAAGTCGGGAGTGCACGCGGCGCGGTATTCCTTGGCAACCTCCTGCGAGTCGTCCAGTAGGTAGGGGAAGGTGTAGCCGGCGAGCGCGACCTCTTCAGCCATCTTCTGTGGACTGTCGTCCGGGTACCTGGCGACGTCGTTGGAGTTGATGGCCACGACCGCCACGCCACGAGCCTGGTAGTCACGGCCGAGTGCCGCCAGACCCTGCCGCACATGTTTCACGAACGGGCAGTGGTTGCAGATGAAGGCGACCAGCAGGGCAGGCGCTCCCTTGTAGTCGTCAATCGACACGATTTTCCCCGTGGTGTCTGGGAGACGGAAATCCGGGATCTTGGTCCCCAGTGCAAGCATCGCAGAAGCAGTCTCAACCATTTTCCGGCTCCTTGGCCGCACTATAACGGTTTTCCAGGGAATAGTGGGCGTCGAGATCAATGATGCGGTTGAATTTCTCAAACTCCAGCAAGCTTCC
>JAPUKU010000131.1 GCA_027295505.1 Acidobacteriota bacterium | reverse complement strand
GTCGGCGTCTTCGAAGCCTTTCTGATTGATCGCCAGGTGGCATGTCGTGCAACGGTCGACGCGCGGCACGGAGACAAAGTTGATATCCATGGGCAGCTTGTCGAGCACCACCTGTTTGACCTTGAGCGAGGGTTGGAGCATGTCCAGAACAGGCATGTTGCGGAAGGCGTTGTTGAAAAAGGAGGGTTCAACGTCCGTGAGCTTGCGCTCCAGCAGGGACTGGTCAGCTCGGGTCTCCTGGATCTCTTTTTCCAGCTGGGTGCGCTGCCCGGTATATTCTTTGAGGCGCGCCCTGGCATCGTCGCGCCGCTTCTCCGCATCCAGAAACTCGTTTCGGAGCACTCCCATGCGGTTTCTCTCTTCCAGGAGCGCCGCCTGGGATGCTTCGAGGGAAGTCAGCTGCTGATCCGTCAGCTCCCGTCCGCGCGCCTCGGCGCGTTCCTTCAGCCTCCTGGCACCGTCCTCGATCTCGTAGCGATGGGAGTCGTACAGTGACTTGGCGAACTTGGAAGCTTGATCGGCGCGATAATATTCCGCCTCCAGATCAGTGATTTCGTCGCGCACGTCATTGATCTGGCTCTCTTGCTCCTCGAGGCGGGAGTTAGCGTCCTGCAGATCGGTTTCGAGTGTCGCTAGTTTTTGCTGATCTTCTTTGCTGAGGACCTCGGCCAGTGCTGTCTGGGTACGCTCATATTCCATGCGGTTGAACTCGCGCTGGACTCCCTTCCAGTCACGGGAGTAGTCGTCCATGACCAGCCAGACAATCCCCACCGTCAGCAGCACGCTGCTGACCGCAAACCAGATGGTCAGTTTGGGAATGTTGTAAGCGAATTCTTCGTTGGGTTTGGGCATGCGCTCGGGAGGGGTTTGCCTCAGATGTTAAAGAAGTATTCCGGGATGGCGATAATGTACTTCAGGTTGAACAGCCACCGCAGGTACATCTTCACCGGCAGGGCCCCCATCGACAACAGGAGTATCACCATCACGGCGTAACGCTCGGGGCCCAGCTTTTCATAATACTTCCGCAGCAAGGTGCGTGCCAGGAGGGGAGGCAAGGTGAGCAGGTAGAGCAGCACCACGATGAAGCCCGGCGCCTCACGCAGGAGCCAGCCTTTGGGCAACCCCGTATTCAGCCACTTCACCCAGAAATATTCCGACAGGTTGATGTTGACCAGAGGCGGCAACTTGCCGACATCCCAGAATTCGTAGGGCCCGAAGAAGTTCCAGTTGGGCCCGCGCAGGAAAGTGCCGGTGGCGATGAGCAGTATCCAGAGAATTACGAAACCAAACAGAAAAATGGTGATCTCGACCTTGCGTTCCCTGAAGGTGTAATAGCCACTGCCTTTCTTGTTCTTGTCAATAAAAGGAATGGCCATGAGGCCGACGACGATCAGGCTCGGGAAAACGACGCCGGCCAGCCAGGGATCGTAATAAACCAGCATTTCCTGAAGCCCGAGGAAATACCAGGGTGCCTTGGAGGGGTTCGGGGAGTCACCCGGGTTGGCGGGTTGCTCGAGCGGTGCCTTGAGGAAGATCGACCACACGATCAGTAACACTGTGAACAGAATGAGGCAGATGAACTCGGTATAAACCAGATCAGGCCACACCAGGACTTTGGAGACAGGCTCGCTCGCCTCCATCGGCTTCTCGCCGCGGCCGATGCGTCGGTCGTTTTCGTACGCCTGGCTCATGCTCAGCCAGATGAAGAACCCCACCAGGAAGAGCATGGCCACAATCGGCACGTTGTCCGCTTTGGTGACGATGCTCCGGAAGTTCGGATCGAGGAGGCTGACCGTGAAGAAGGCAACCGCGGCGCCGAGCACATACAGGGCGGGCTTGGGAGTCCACAACTTTTCCCAGAATAGAGCCACAAAGAACACGACAATGGCCAGGGAGACAAACCACTCAGGAGCGGCGATCGTGTTGATGAAGGTCTTGAGAAAATCGATCACGGGCTGACGGTTCTAGAAGGACTACATGGGCCCGGAGATACCGCCGTCCTTACGAATGCGCCAGAAGTGGATCGACATCAGGATGGTGGCCACAAATGGAATGGCGACGCAGTGAAGAACATAAAAGCGCAGAAGCGCTCCGGCCCCAACAAAGCGGCCGCCCAGAAGTGCGAAGCGCACGTCGCTTCCGGAATGCACCAGGTTGACGCCCCCCAGGGCAAGCAGGCTGGCACCGGGCCCCTCGTGGCCTAAGAACGGAGTGGCACGCGCCATGTTCGAGCCTACCGTGATGGCCCAGATCGCCAGCTGATCCCACGGCAGGAGGTAGCCGGTAAACGACAGCAGCAGGGTCAGAACCAGCAGCAGGACGCCGATCACCCAGTTGAACTCACGGGGTGGCTTGTAGGAGCCAGTCATGAATACGCGCAGCATGTGCAGCCACACCGTGATGACCATGGCGTGGGCGCCCCAGCGGTGCAGCTCTCTCATGATGCCGAGCGGGACCTGCTCGCCCAGATCGATGATGTCCACGTAGGCGTACTCGACGGTTGGCCTGTAGTAAAACATCAGCAGCAGGCCGGTGATGACTTCGACCAGAAAGATGAAGAAGGAGAGCCCGCCCATGCACCAGGTGTACTTGAGCCGGATGCCGGAGGTGCGCACCCGGGAGGGGTGCAGGTGGAGGAACACGTTGCTGAGTACGACCAGCGCCCGGTTGCGCACGTTCTCCGGCATGCCGTGCCGGAAAGCCGACTTGTACACCTGGGTGCCGCGGACGTAGCTCAGCAGCTTCTTGGGGTCCAGGAGTTCCTTGAGATCCATGGTGGAAATGTTCTCCTCGCGAGGGCGTCAGGCCTTGAGAAGGGACTCGGGATCCTCCCACTGTCCCTTCTCCCATTGAAACTTGCGGCTCTTGTCCACGAGCACCTGGCCGTCTTCGGCGAGCAGGATGCGGTAGCGCTCCAGCGGCCTCGGAGCGGGGCCTTCAAAGTTGATCCCCGTCTTGTAAAAGCCGCTGCCGTGGCAGGGGCACTTGAACTTCTCGTCCGCCGAGAGCCAGTTCGGCGTGCACCCCAGATGGGTGCAGGTGGTCGACAGAGCGTAAAGCCCTTCTTCATCGCGCACGATCCAGACGCCGAAACGCTCCTTCCAGCGCTCGTCCACGATTCCGATGCCGTACTCGGAGGGAGGGCCGGCCTTGAAGGTGGAGGGGGGCTCGAACAGGACGTTGGGAAACAGGAAGCGGGTCAGGGCCGTCAGACCTGCAGTCATGGCCGCCGTGAAGGCAATCCAGGCTAGCACGAGCCATGAAAGAAACCCGCGCCGGCTGGCCGACGCCGCCGGTTTCGCCGCCTGGCCCGGTGCAGGGGAGGTCCCGGCTGTGCTCTTTTCCGGCCCCGCCGGACTTCCTCCCGCAGCGGGTTCACGCGGGTCTTTTTCTGTCATGAAGGTCTTGCTTGTACTTCGACCGCTCTATTTTGGTCTGGAGCGGGATTTAAGAGAGACATTCTCCCTTGCGCTGGCGGCTTGTCTTATAGCCACCACGTTCGGTGTAGCGGGAGGCGTATTCTATCGTAACCAATGGGACTGTCAAGCCCGGCTCGGTGCACTCCCGCGGCGCTCAGGAGGCTTCGTAGGCTGCCAGAGCCTCGATGGCAGCCTGGCGGATCTTGAGGCTGCGATCCGAGTTCCGGATCGCTTCCAGGATGGGTCGCACGGAAACTTCCCGCAGGCTCGCGAGCGCGCGGATCGCCTCCACCGTAACGTCCTCCTTTTGTTGCTCGCTCATGACCTCGATCGAGCCGAGAAACTCGCTTTCGAGAAGACGTAGCAGCATCGGTATGCCGCGCGAGTCCCCCAGACGCGAAAGGGCGATGGCAGCGTTCCAGCTGACATCCGGCACGGGATCGCCAAGGGCGCGCACCAGGGCGTCGGCGGCTTCGATCTGTCCCAGAGCGCCAAGCGTGTAGGTTGCCATCTTACGGACGCCCGCGTCATGGTGGCCAAGTAGAACGGTGATCGGCTGGATGGCCTGCGGTTCCTCCAGGGCACCCAGGGCCCACATCGAGTGGATCTGGGTTTCGGAGTCTTTGTCGGAGAGCGCGGACAGGAGGGCCTCGGAGGCGATCCGATTTCCGAGCCGGCCCATGACCAGGGCCAGGTACTGCCGGGTCCTGGGGTCGTTTTCTTTGGCCTCTTCAAAGACGGTGACGATCTCGCGTACGAGCGTCTCATCCTGGCCCAGAGCCAACGGATCGCGGGCGACTTGCTGGGAGAGGCCAAACGCGGCCTGCCAGCGAGGGTTCTCGATCATGCGTGAAAGACCGAGAGCCGCCTGCCAGCGCCGCCCTCCACTATGCTGCTTGATCTCCCGCAGGTAATCGTAAGGGTCGGCCGGCTCGTTCGAGAGGAGCCCGAACATCAGGAACACGGCCACGCAGACGATCGTGACCAGGATCGGCACGAGAAGAAATCGCGAAACTATCCTTCCGGGAGTCAGGCGCTGGTCATCGGTGCCGGAGCCTTCCCCAGGCGGTGCGGTGTCGGGAGAGGAATTCTCTTCAGGCATGACCCGTGCGGGCGCGTTCGGGGTGAAGGAAGCTGGCCTCAGCGCACGGCCGGGTTGGTGGAGCTAGAGGTTCGCCCCCAGATGGAACTCAGGAGCTCTCTGAGGTAGACAATCCAGGTTTTGGGTTCCTGCTGCGACCTCCGGGCCGCCGCCATGTGGTGGTCACGGGCAACTGGCGAGCCGCCGGGACTGTGGGAACTCCACTGACCCCTCACCCCAGACTCGATGACAATGTCGGCACCCCCGCCCCAGCTGGGAGCAGGTACGCCGGTGATGATCAGACCGGCCAGAAGGATAACCGGCGCGAGGCCAGTTTTCTTTGAATAAGTTACCTGCTGTTTCATGCAGAGTTAGCCTGTATTTATTACGTGGAGATTACACACAATGGCTGCAAGTGTCAAGATTGGCAAGGGTTCGGGGCCGTGTGGGCAGGCGATTCAAATGCTGTATATTGAATAATTTACCGTTGGCGACGATTCTGTGCCCATCGGTTCCTGCCTGATGGAGTGGGTGACCTGGGGTGTGAGTGCCGGGCGCCAATTCGGGGTAACATTCAAGTCGCGGTGAGTCTGTTGGAAAGGGTAACGAAGGCAAGAAGGAGGCGCGCTTGAGCAGAAAGTCGCTGTCACATGCCGACCGGCACGGGCGGGCCAGAATGGTGGACGTGAGCTCGAAGAAGGTCACCTCCCGCAAAGCCGAGGCGGGAGGCTCCATCACCATGAATGCTGAAGCCTGGCAGCTGCTCCAGGAGAACCGGGTTGCCAAGGGGGACGTGCTTTCAGTGGCGCGGGTGGCGGGTATCCAGGCGGCCAAGCGCACCGGCGAGCTCATCCCCCTCTGCCACCCCCTCGGTCTCGATCTGGTGAGCGTGGATTTCACGCCGGATTCCGGTCGGCGACGCCTCGAGGTGCGGGCAACGGCCCGCTGCAACGGCCGCACGGGAGTGGAGATGGAGGCGCTCACGGCCGCGGCGGTGGCGCTGCTGACCGTCTATGACATGTGCAAGGCGGTCGACCGGGAGATGGAGATCGGCGAGTTGCGGCTGATACGAAAGAGCGGGGGGCGTAGTGGATCCTACGTTCGGGATTTGCCGCGCGCCCGTTGATCCCCGCTCCGGGCGGCGCCGGGCGCAAGGATGAACGAGTGTTCTTCCGCCCGGCGGTGCAGCTCGGTGATTGCCGCGAGGTCCATTTCCGGCAGCAACAGCGCGTTCTCTCTCGTCTGATCCGTATTGGAAACCGTGGTGTTATCGGTGCAAATGGCCACGGGAACACCGGCTTCCAGGAAGTCGTAGATCGGGTGCCGCTGGCCGGCGGTAACAGCGCCCGTCTGATAGTTGCTCGTCAGGCAGCACTCCACCAGGATGTGGTCTTTGGCCAGGCGTCGCATGAGCTCCCGGTCCTCCAGGGCACTGCAGCCATGGCCCACGCGATTGATGCCAAGCTCATCGATGGCCTGCCAGATGCAGTTGGGGCCCTCATCCTCGCCCGCGTGGGCCGTCAGCCCCAGGCCGCCGCGGCGCGCGATGTCGTAGGCCTCCCGGAAGAGGGAGGGCGGGTTCCCACGTTCGGCTCCGGCGATGTCGAAGCCCACGACGCCGGTCGTGTTGTGCAGGTAATAGGCCTCGGAGATCGCCTGCCGCGCCAGAATCTTGGCGATGTGGGGTCCGTGCTGGCGCATGGCGATCACCACCAGTCCGCACTCGATGTCGGGCAGCCGCCGGCGCGCGACGTTCATCCCGTGCAGGACGCCTGAGATGGCCTGGCGCACCGTCAGCCCTGCATAAGTATGGATGATGGGGGAGTATCGCAGTTCCAGCAGGCGCACGCCCTGCTTGTGGGCCGCCTCCACGATCGCCTCGGTCACCAGGGCGATGTTGTCGTAGAACTGCGTGATCCACAGCGGATAGTGGAACTTGTCCAGATAGCTCAGAAGCGTGCCCCCTTCCCGGTTCTGGAGGACCAGGAGTTCCTCCATCTCCTCACGGGTGGCCACGGGGTTGAGTCCGTGACGAGACATCAGCTCCCAGGTGATATCAACGGGAATGGAACCATCCACGTGCTGATGTAGTTCCACCTTGCGGACGGCAACGAGCTCCTGCATTGGGGGCGATTCTAAGAGAACTCCGGTGTGGTAGCAAGCAGGCTGTCTGTGGCGCCGACCGCTCTCGAGCGTGCCTTGACCGGGTTGCGGGACCTGCGTATATTGAATTTTCGTCCGCGCACGGTGATTGCGTCAGCGCTCGGAAGGGAGATGCCGCTCATGTCGAACCTGAACCAGACCCTGAACAAGAACCGGACCTCACGAAGCATTCTCTGGGGCCTCCTTCTTGCAAGCGCGCTGGTGCTGGCCCCCGGCAGTGCGCCGCTGCGCGCCGAGATCGATTTCGCGGCATCCCTGTCGATACCGCTGGGTGACGACGGCAGGGTGTTCATCAACCTCGCCTCCAACCACTATCATGCCGATCCCGATGTGGTGGTGTACGCGAGTACGCGCCTCGGCGATCCCGTCAACGAGCTCCCGGTGGCCCTTTTCATCGCCACAGAGGCCAACCGTCCCGTGCGTGCCGTCCTCGAGCTGAGGCTGGGGGGGAAGAGCTGGAACAGTATCTTCGTCTCATTCGGCCTGCCCTATTCGGGCCTGTTTGCGGAGCTTCCAGCCGATCCGGGCCCACCCTACGGCAAGGCGTGGGGTTACTGGAAGAAGCATAAGAAACAGCCTTCAGCGCGCATTGTTCTTTCCGACACGGAGTTCACCGACCTCGTTCACCTGCACGTCACCACCCGGGCTCTCGGCATCGACGCTCGTGAAGCCATCCGGCTGCGAGCCAAGGGGAGCCGGTTCGATGTCATCGCCGGGAACGCCTATCGCGCCAAGCACGCGGGCAAGAATGCCGGCAAGTCCAAAGGCAAGGGGCAGGGCGCACAGAAGGGCAAGCCCAAGAACAAGGGTAAATCCTCGAAACCCTGATCCGCCGGGGCCAGCCGGCACCCCATTCCTTTTTCCCGTGTTAACATCCTCCGCCACGGAGTGATGCGCCGAATGTCTTCCCGAATCTACGAATCCCTGGACGATCTCATAGGTGATACCCCCATGCTGCACCTGCGGAACTTCGAGCAGGATGGCATGGCCGAGATGTACGCCAAGCTGGAGTTCCTCAACCCCGGGGGCAGCATCAAGGATCGCACGGCTCTGGGCATGATCCTGGAGGCGGAGCAGCAGGGGAAGCTGCGATCCGGTGCCACGATCGTCGAGCCCACGGCGGGAAACACTGGCATCGGACTGGCGCTGGTCGGTATGCGGCGCGGTTACCGGGTCATCCTGGTGGTTCCCGATTGCTACAGCAGCGAGAAGCTTTCTCTCATACGCGCTCTGGGCGCGGAGGTGGTGCTCACGCCGGGCGATCGCCGCATGCAGGGAGCCATCGAGCGCGCCCACGAGCTCGCGGCGGAGATTCCGGGCGCCTATGTTCCACAGCAGTTTCAGAATCCCGCCAACCCGGGATACCATTACCGCACCACCGGGAAAGAGATCTACAAGCAGATGGAAGGCCGCCTGGACGCGGTGGTGATCGGCGCGGGTACGGGCGGCACGCTGACGGGTGTGTGCCGCTACCTCAAGGAGCGCAATCCGGGTGTCAAGGCCGTGCTGGTGGAGCCCGTTGGTTCCGTGATGGGGGGCGGGCCGGCCGGCGACTACCGCATCGAGGGAATCGGCAACACCTTCATACCGGACACCCTGGACCGGTCTCTCGTCGATGAGACGATCGCCGTACGCGACGATGACGCGTTTCGGACCTCGCGTGAGCTCGCGCGCCGCGAGGGGCTTCTGGTCGGTTCTTCCTCAGGCGCCTGCGTCTGGGCCAGCGTCAACGTGGCCCGCGAGCTCGGCCAGGGTAAACGCGTCGTGACCCTGCTCTCCGATCACGGTGAGCGCTATCTGAGCAAGGGACTTTACGAAGACGAGTGATCATGGGATTCTCGACTGACGCCATTCACGCCGGGCAGCCGCCGGAACCGACGACCGGTTCTGTCACCGTGCCCATCTACCAGACTTCCACTTATGTTTATCCGGAGCTAGGGCGGCACACTGGCTTTGATTACGCCCGCTCCATCAACCCGACGCGGCTGGCGCTCGAACGCTGTCTGGCGGCGCTGGAGGGTGGCTCGCATGCCTACGCCTACGCCTCTGGCATGGCTGCCATCGATGCGGTGATGAACTTGCTGGACCACGGTGATCACGTGATCTCCACCTCCAACCTGTACGGAGGCACCTTCCGGCTGTTCGAGCATGTGCTCAAGCGCCATGGCCTGGAGTTCACATATGCCGACACTGCGGAGCCCGGAGCGCTCGAGAAGGCTCTGCAACCCAAGACGCGCCTGGTTTACGTGGAAACTCCCACCAACCCA
Organism: Acidobacteriota bacterium; assembly: GCA_027295505.1. GTDB lineage: Bacteria > Acidobacteriota > Polarisedimenticolia > JAPUKU01 > JAPUKU01 > JAPUKU01. The sequence continues at coordinate 4,777 of JAPUKU010000131.1, read as the reverse complement.
GTGCTGTCGGTCACCGATCTCAAGCAGGTGGCGGACATCTGCAAGAAACGCTCGATCATTTCCGTCGTCGACAACACGTTCATGAGCCCCTATTTCCAGAAACCGCTAGCGCTGGGGATCGACGTGGTCGTGCACAGCACGACCAAATACATCAACGGGCACAGCGACAGCATCGGAGGGTGCGCGGTGACCGGCCGTGCCGATCTGGCCGAGAGGCTGGCCTTCGTTCAGAACTCTGCCGGCGCCATCCTGTCACCCTTCGACTCGTGGCTGGTCCTGCGCGGGCTCAAGACCCTGGCGCTGCGCATGCAGTGTCACGACCGCAGCGGGCGGGCCGTGGCTGACTTCCTCAAAGCTCACGCGAAGGTCGACAAGGTTTATTACCCAGGGCTTCCGGATCACCCCCAGCACGCACTGGCCAAACGCCAGATGAGCGGCTTCGGCGGCATGGTGTCGTTCACGCTGGCCGATTACGATGCCGCCAAGCGCATGCTCGACCGCCTGAAGCTGTGCGCCCTGGCGGAAAGCCTCGGCGGGGTGGAAACACTCATCTGCCATCCCGCCTCCATGACACACGCCTCGGTGCCCGCAGCGGAGCGCCGCAGGCTCGGGATCGTGGACGGCATGGTGCGCATCTCGGTAGGGGTTGAGGATGTCGAGGACATCCTGGCCGACCTCGAGCAGGCGCTCCAGGCGGCATGAGGGGCGGAGCGTGAAGCTGCGCAGATCCCCGGCCTAGGACGAAGGTTTTTCGGCAGGCCGCAGGCAGCCGGCCATCCATTCCAGGACGCGAGCGTCGGCCAGCTCGACCGGCACTGCGATGATGTCCGCCAGGTCGTAGGTGTGCAGCTCCTGGATGGTCTTGCGGGCGTCCTCGAACGAAGATCGCTGGGTCTTGATGAGGAGCAGGACCTCCTCGTCATCATGGATCTTTTCTTTCCAGCGGTAGATCGAGCGCACCGACTTAATAATGTTGACGCAGGCGGCCTGCCGTCGTTCGACGAGGCTGCCGGCGATGCGTAGCGCCGCGCGCTCTGTATCGATGGTGGTGAAAACAATAATCGAATCGGTCATGAGAGAGGGAACTTCAGACTCTTCAATCACCCCGGATTATAGGAACCTCCCCGGGTACCGTCAAGGAGGCGTCCCTTGAGCCCAATTCACTTCGGGACCTCAGGGTGGCGAGGCCGCATTGCCGACGATTTCACGGCAGCCAACGTCCGGCGTGTGTGCGCGGGCATCGTGGGGGCGCTAAAGGCGCAGGGCATATCGCGCCCCGCCCTCGTGCTGGGACATGATGCACGCTTCATGGCCAGGGACATGACCGACGAAGCTGCCGCCGCCCTCACATTCTGCGGGGCGGACGTGGTGCGAGACAGCGGACCGGTTCCGACGCCGGCGCTCGCTCTCGCGGTGGTCGAGCGCAAACTCGACGGTGCCGTCAACCTCACCGCCAGCCACAATCCGCCGGAGTGGAACGGGATCAAGTTTTCCGATCGACGGGGTGGGCCGGCCCCCCCGGAAGTGACGCGGGAGATCGAGCAACGCGTGCCGGAGCATGATTCGATTCCATCCGCTAGCAGGAAGGGCAGCATCGAGCAAGTCGATCTCCGCTCGCCTTATCTGGCGGCGCTCACCCGCAAGGTCGATCTGGATGTGATCCGAAGCTCCGGGCTCCGGCTGGGGGTTGACCTTGCCTACGGGGCGGCGCGCGGTTGTCTCGACCGCCTGCTGACGGAGCAGAAGATACCGTTTGTCACCGCACGCGACCGGGAGGATCCACTCTTCGGAGGTCGCCGTCCCGATGTTGGTGAGGCCCATCTTGACGAGCTGGCCGGGCGGCTGCGCGCCGGAGAAGCGGATCTGGGCCTGGCGGTTGACGGGGATGGGGATCGTTTCGGGGTGCTCGATCGCGGGGGATCGTTTGTGCCGGCCAACATCATCCTCATGCTCGTGGCGGATGCCTGGGCCCGCGAGCGAGGCGACCGGCAGGGAATCGGACGCAGCGTGGCCACCACGCACGGGCTCGATGCCGTGGCCGATCACTGGAAGGCCGCCAAGTTCGAAACGCCGGTCGGGTTCAAGTACCTGGGGGACCTGATCCACCGTGACCAGGCGTTCTTTGTGGGAGAGGAAAGCGCCGGGCTGTCGGTGCGCGGCCATCTGGCGGAAAAGGACGGCGGCCTGGCCATTCTTCTTGCAGCCGAGCTCGCGGCACGCACCGGCAGCACGCTCGCCGATCTGTGCCGGGAGCTGTTTGAGCGGGTGGGGGAATTTCATTCCACCCGCGTGGACGTGAGGCTGGCGACGGAGAGCATGGAGCGCCTGCGCGAACTGACCCGCAGCACGCCGCGGGATCTGTGCGGCTCTCCGATTGCGCGCGAGGTACGGCTGGACGGAGCCAAGTGGGTGGCTGAGGATGGTTCCTGGGCGCTGGTGCGGCCGTCCGGCACCGAGCCGCTAGCCCGTGTCTACGTCGAGGCGCGCACGAGAGAGCGCCTCGAGGAGCTGCATGGCTGGGCGCAGGGATTGAAGGAACGCCTCGACGCCTGAGCCGGTTGCGGGCTGCCTGAAGGGCGTCGTACAATACCTCTCCAGCGGGGAGACTCCAAGCACATGAGCCGAATCGATCAAGTTGTGGCGCGCGAGATTCTGGACTCGCGAGGCAATCCCACGCTCGAGGTCGAGGTGATCCTCGAGAGCGGCGCCTTCGGCAGAACGGGCGTGCCGAGCGGTGCTTCCACCGGCGCGCGTGAGGCGGTCGAGCTTCGGGACGGAGACTCCAGCCGCTACCTGGGACGCGGCGTGCTCAAGGCCGCACGCCACGTCGAGGACGTCATCGCTCCGGCCGTGCGGGGCCACGACGCCGCCGATCAGACCCACATCGACGGTATCCTGCGCGGTCTCGATCCCACGCCACAGAAGACCCGGCTCGGCGGCAACGCGATTCTGGGCGTTTCTCTCGCTGTGGCACACGCCGCTTCAGAATACTTTCACCTGCCGCTCTACCGTTATATAGGTGGAGCCCAGGGCCGTGCGCTCCCGCTGCCGATGCTGAACATCCTCAACGGCGGCATGCACGCTGACAATGGCATCGACATCCAGGAGTTCATGGTCATGCCGGTCGGTGCGAGCAACTTCCGCGAAGCCCTGCGCATGGGCGCGGAGGTGTTTCACAGCCTGCGCGCCGTGCTGCGTGCCAGAAGCCTGGCTACGTCGGTGGGAGATGAGGGAGGCTTCGCGCCGCGCCTGAAGTCGAACGAGGAGGCGATCGAGGTCATCCTGCAGGCGATTGAAAAAGCGAGCTACAAGCCGGGTAAAGACATCGCCATGGCGCTCGACTGTGCTGCTTCCTCCTTCTACGACAAGGGCCGCTACCGGCTCGGGGCGGACGGTGGAAAGCAGCTGACCTCCGACGATCTCGCGGGCTGGTACGCAAAGCTCGTCGACCAGTACCCAATCGTCTCGATCGAGGACGGTATGGATGAGAATGACCATGACGGCTGGCGCATCCTCACCGAGATGCTCGGTGACCGTATTCAGCTCGTCGGCGACGACCTGTTCGTCACCCAGGTAGCGGCGCTCGATGAGGGGATTCGCAAGGGGCTGGCCAACGCCATCCTGATCAAGCCGAACCAGGTGGGCACGCTGACCGAGACTCTCGAAACGATCACCCGCGCCCGCAACGCGGGCTACCGCACCATCATCTCGCACCGCTCCGGTGAGACCGAGGACACGACGATCGCTGATCTCGCCGTCGGTCTCAACCTGGGGCAGATCAAGACCGGCGCTCCGTCACGAGGCGAGCGGGTGGCCAAGTACAATCGCCTGCTGCGTATCGAGGACGAGCTCAGGGAAGGAGCCGCCTTCCCAGGATTCGCGGCCACCGGCCGGCGCCGTTCGCTCACCCACTGAACCGTCATGGCCAGGAGGCGCCGCCGGACCCGCAAGCGTCCTTTAGGACGCAGGATCCTGATCTGGGGCGTGGTGGTGTTCGCCACCGTGACCCTCACCCGGGCCCTGGTTGGGGAAAAAGGGCTGCTCGCCGTCTGGCAGCACCGGCGCGAGGTGGCTTCCGTAGAGCACGAGATAGGGCGCCTCAAGGTGCAGAATGAAAACCTGCGCGATGAGATTCAGTCGCTGAGAAAAGATCCACGCGCCGTCGAGGGAGTGGCGCGCGAAGAGCTGGGGCTCGTGCACCCCGACGAGTTCCTGATTCTGCTGCCCCGACAGGATGCACGCTGATCGCAGCGCTGCCCCATCAAACCTATGTATGCCGCCGGCGCTATGAGGGTTTTACTCACGCTCCTGGGATTTCTCCTCCCGGTCGTGCTGCTCTTCTTCGTGGTCACCCTGATCGCGCGCATGCTGCGCGGGCGCGAGAGGACAGAGGCGGGGAAGACCCAACGGCGTATCGAGGAACTCGAAAACGAGGTCCGCAGGCTGCGCCTCCGCATCGACGCCCGGTCGGCAACGGACGCCGAACCCCCGGCACCACCAGCGCTCACCGTTGACAATCCGGGGGCCCCTCCCCTAGAATAGTCGGCTGTTAGTCACCACACCGTGACGCGGGGTGGAGCAGTCTGGTAGCTCGTTGGGCTCATAACCCAAAGGTCGCTGGTTCAAATCCAGCCCCCGCTATACCTCCGACAGACGAATTTCCCGGCTTCGGTAATACCGAGGCCGGGATTTTTCGCATCTGGACCTCGAGGCGCTCATCATCGGGGTACACTTTCACGCCCGCGATGAAGGTCCGCACGAACTCCTTCCTCTCCTC
>JAPUKU010000130.1 GCA_027295505.1 Acidobacteriota bacterium | reverse complement strand
CTCCTCGCCTCGCCAGACGCCTCCACCTCATCCCTTGGGCCACGTCTTCGTTCCACCGATCGCACTGCCCGCGAAGACAGTACATCAATCATTCACCCCCCCGCCCAGGGAGGGCCCGGGAAACCAGGAGCAAGGGAAGTTCTTCGATCTGTAGTGCTCCGGAAAAGCTCGAGCTGCCACGGAGCAGCGAGTTGAGGACGATCCGGGTTGCCCTTCTGGAAAGCGGCTTCCCGTATTTGAATCCACCTATAAAAGCGCATCTCAGGCTGAACATTTGCTCATCAGGAATTAGCCTGGCTCCTCGCCAGCGCCTCAGCCTCAGCCGGCACCCCGTCATCATTCCGTGGAGGGTGCACACGCGACGAAATCCCATCGATCCTTCACCCCTCGCGGGTCTATCCCGCTACACATCAATCGAAAACAAAAAGCGCCATTAATCAAAGTGACTCCCAGGCGGGCACCGTACGGGTCAAGGGGCCTTAGGAAGTGGAGGCAAATTTCCAAACCCGCACAATAGTGAACCCCGCTTCGACAATTGATTCCGTCCAGGGAGGATCCGGAAGACAGCAACGTGCGAAGTCCTTCGATCTGGAGCCATCCGGAAACGGCCGAGCTGGCACGCAGCAAGAAGGGAGCAATGAGCCCAACTGCCCGCCAGGAAGGCACTCCCCCATGCGCCCCCTTTTCAGCATAAAGTTTACATAATATATCTTATCGGACCTTAAATCTCTGGGACCGCTGATGCCCGTTGTATGCACCCCGGTTTTAGGGTCTCTCCAGCCTCAAATCAACGACCGGCTGCAGATCAGTAAAATAACCCTCTCAGCGCCCGCTTGAGACTCTAGTCGTCCGCGCCCCGGTGCAACCCTCTTGCCCCCATTCATTGTCATGCCAGGGGCTCTCCGGCGGCCAGGCTTCCTCGTACACGGGTTCAAGTCCGGATGAACTCAGTGGGTTGCTTGCCCGGGAGTGGCTGGGAAGGGTTCAGGCAAGCATAATCCCCTACGTCTCCGCTATCATGACCAGAAACCATAGAATCGGCCTCTTCGGACGGGACGCGCCAGTGTAGAGCCCTGATGGGACGCAGACCTCTCCCCTGTCGTCTATCCTGTCATCGACTCGAGGGCCTGGATCCTGACCTTCGGTATGCCGACGTTTGGGACCCAGTAAGGTTCTCCGGGGCATCCCTGGGACCACCCGGAGGCTTAGGAGTCGCGGACACACGGTACCCGCACCCCGGGCCCAGCCACACCATGGGAAAATGCTCAGGGTTGTAGACGGGTTCGAGCGCTACTGCACGAATGCCAGGGATGACTAGGCGGGCTGCTGGCGCACTTCGGGGCTGGCGGAGGGTTGTGCGGCCCGGCGCCGGGAGGTCGCCCGGGTCCTGAGATAGCTGTCGCAGGCGATGGCGGCCTCGCGGGCGGCGGCGATGGCCGTGACGATCAGGTCGGCGCCGCGCACGTTGTCGCCGGCGGCAAAGACCCCCTCGCGTGAAGTCTCGCCGGTCTGCTCCGTCTTCACCTTGATGCGGAACTTGCGGTCGACCTCCAGATCCGGAGTGCTCTTCGGTACCTCGGGATCGGGCGAGTAACCGATCGCCAGAACCACAGTATCGGCCTCCAGGAAATACTCGGAGCCTTCGATCGGTTCCGGCCGGCGGCGGCCGGAGGAGTCCGGCTCCCCCAGCTTCATGCGCACCACGACCCCGCCCTTTACTTCACCGTCCGGGGTTACCACCAGATGCTTGAGGTCCTGAGTCTCTCCCGGCGGGTTGTCGAGGAACTTGACGGGCACCTCCAGGTAGTGGAATTTGACGCCTTCGTCTTTGGCGTGGATCTTCTCCTCCAGACGTCCGGTCATCTCCGCATCGGATCGGCGGTACATGCAGATGACCTCTCCTTTTCCCTTCATGAGGCGCACCGAGGTGCGTACACAGTCCATCGCGGTGTCACCCCCCCCGACGACCAGAGTGCGCAGGCCGACTTCCGGACGGCTCTGCTGGCTCCTGGGAAGCTGATCCAGGGGCAGGTTGCCACGCACGAGAAAGTCGGTGGCCTGGTAGACACGCTTGAGGTTCTGACCTTCGACGCCGAGGCTTCCACCGATCGGAGCTCCGGTGGTCAGGAACACAGCGTCAAACCCCTGCTCGAAGAGCTGATCGACCGTGATGTCGCGACCAATTTTAACGCCGGTGATGAATGTCACTCCCAGGCTCTTCAGGAAGTCGACCTTCTGGTACACAACCTCCTTTTCCAGCTTGAACCCGGGAATGCCGTAAAGCAGTAGCCCACCCGGTTCCGGCCACCACTCGTAGGCGGTCACGCTGTGGCCGGCCACGGTGAGATTTTCGGCTGCGGCGAGACCCGCGGGGCCGGTTCCTACGACCGCCACACGCTGGCCGGTAGAGGACCTGACCTCGGGCTGCGGAAAGCCGCCCAGAACCTTGCGCTGGTAGTCGGTGCAGAATGCTTCGAGCCTGCCGATTGCCACGGGAGCATTGCCTTCGATGTTGCCTTCGATGCATGCCCCTTCACAGAGGTTTTCCTGGGGACACAGCCGGCCGCACACCTCGGGAAAGGTGCTCTGTTCGCGGAACACATCCGCCGCGCCCGTGAAGTCACCTATCTCGATGTGGTAGAGCGCCGTGGGGATGTCATTTTGCACCGGGCAGGCCACGGTGCAGGGATGGTGGTTGCAGTTGAAGCAGCGCGCCGCCTCGACGATCGCCTGCTCTTCGGTGAACCCGAGGCTCACCTCAAGGAAGTTGCCGCTCCGGGTCTTCGGGTCCTGCTTGGAAACTTTCTGGTAGGGGATGTGACTCTTTTCGCCGTTTTCTATCTTGTTGGCGAAGATCCAGTCAGGCTGGAGAACCGGGAGTCTCACCGTCGGTGGGTCCTGTAGAAGCCCGCCCAAGACCCCGTAGCCCCGGTGACTGGCGGGTAAACCAGCATCCGACCTGAATTATATACCAGAAAACATTTCATGCAACTCGCTCGAAATTCTCGACTTCCAAGCTGGAGTTGCTCCTCCGGGGAGGTTTGACGCTCCTGCGGGCTGCCGCTATCATCCGCACCTAATATGAGGCCTCGTATCCTCTCGCGCTACATCTGGAGCCAGATGGTGCATCCCGCCTACCTGGGCCTGGCTGTTTACACGTTCATCCTGATGATGAACCTGATCTTCCGGGTAGCGGAGCTGGCCATCCGGCGCTCACTGCCTCTGGGGCTCGTGCTGCAGATCGCCGCACTGGCCATACCCCGCATCCTGGTCCTGACCGTGCCGGTGGCCGTTTTTCTCGGGATCATGGTGGGGCTCAGCCGCATGGGAAGCGATGGCGAGGTGGTGGCTCTGCGCACTCTGGGAAGCAGCGATGCCCCACTCTACGAGGCCGCGCTAGGATTGGGCGTGTGCGGCACCCTGATGACCACGGCACTTCTTTGGTGGGCGGTGCCTCACGCGAACTACGCGCAACACTGGCTGACCGCCCGCACCCTGTCTCTATCGAACCCTGCCGACGAAATACAGCCGCGTGTCTTTTACGAAAAGGTGCCCGGCCTCCTGCTCTACGCCGAGGACATCCCTCCGGGCGGGCCCCTGCAACGCCTCTTTCTGTACCGCTCATCTGAGAATCCGGATCAACCGGACGAGATGACGCTGGCCCATGAAGCGACTCTCAGGTACGTCGCTCGTGGCAAGCAACTGTCGCTCGAGGTCGAGCTTGCAGCGGGAGAAACCCACACCGTGAACCCCCGCGATCCCGACAACTACCAACTGAGCCGCTTCGCCAGCCAGATCATACGCCTCGAGCCGCCCAAGGCGGTGGCGGCGCGGCTGCGACTGCTCGACCAGCCCCCCTCCAAGGGTCTGCGTGAGCAGACACTTCCGGAGCTGCGCCAGACCATCCAGACCTTCCTGAAGCACCCGAACCCGCGTGCGCGCAAGCTCCTCTCGCGGGAGGCACGTATGGAGCTCAACAAGATGTTTGCCACGCCCTGCGTGTCGATGGTGCTGGCCCTGCTCGGCGTGCCACTCGGTCTTCTTAACCGCCGCGGAGCCCGCTCTTCCGCGTTTGCCGTGAGCCTGGCTGTCATCCTCGTTTATTGGGTGCTGATGACGGCGGGCGAGGACTTGCTGCGCAAGGAGGTGCTGGCCTCTCCCTTCCTCGCCGCCTGGGGGCCCAATCTCTTTTTCCTGTCACTGGGCGCCACCCTGTCGTTCAGCCGCGTGCGGCGGTACCTCTCCACCACGGCGACGTTCCTGCGCCGCGGCGGGACACACCTCGTGCACTGGCGCCCCTGGGTGCGCCGCCCGGAACACCCGGAAGAGCCGCACCTTCTGCGCGCCCCCGTGCGGCGAACCCAGTACTGGATTTCGCTACTCGATTGGCTGATCGCCAGCGCCTTCATTCGCATCCTGACGTTCATCCTGCTCTCCGCCTATGTCCTGTATCTGCTCGTCGAGGCCAAGGGGCTCATCGATAACCTGCTGGAGAACAAGCTGCCGTTCAGCCTGCTCCTGGAGTATCTGGCTTTCAGGTCACCGGCCATGATCCTCCAGTACGCGCTGCCGGTGGCCTGCCTGGTCGGAGTGCTTCTGGTGTTCTCCCAGTTGAGCCGCAGCGGAGAGATGATTGCCATGCAGGCGGGCGGTATCAGCCGCCACCGTGCCGCGCTTCCGGTCATCCTGACCACTGTCGCGCTTGGCCTGCTGAGCCTGCTGGCCAGCGAAACAATCCTTCCGGCTTCCAATCAGCGCGCACAGGAACTGCGGGCTCACATACGGGGCAAGCGTTCCCCCCGGACGTATTACCAGCCCAAGCAGCGCTGGGTGTTCGGGGAGAAACACGGCCTTTATTCGTACAACCGTGCCCTGCGCGGCGGCGAGGTCCTCGAGGGATTTTCCCTCATGCGCGCCGATCCTTCCACACTGCGGCTCACGGAACGTTGGTACGCGGAAAGCGCCCACTGGGACGGAGAGGCGTGGCGCCTGCGGAACGGCTGGCTGCGCACGTTCGCTCAGGACGGCGGCCAGGAGTTCACTGCGTTCGAGGAACGCCGGCTGTTTGTGCCGGAGGATCCTTCTTTCCTGGCCCAGGAGTGGACGGCACCCCAGCAGATGGGTTTCGTCGAGCTCCGGCGCTACGTGAGGGATCTCTCGGATGCGGGGTACGACGTGCGCGAGCTGCGCGTTGATCTACACTCACGCCTGCGCACGCCCTGGGTTAGCCTGGTGATGGTACTGATGGCTCTGCCCTTTGCCTTGCGGGCGGATCACCAGGGTGGTATGGCAGCCGTTGGATCAAGCCTGGCGCTCGGGATCATCTATTACGCCGTGCATAGCATGGGCGCCTCGCTCGGAAAGCTTGGCACGCTTCCCGCCGGCATTGCGGTGTGGGGCCCCAGCCTGTTCTTCGCGGGGATCGGACTCGCCATGATGCCGCGTGTACGAACCTGAGGCGCCCGCTTGACCCTGCCCCGTCCGCCGCGCCACAATTTGCCTTTCAGGCCCCGCCATGAGTGACGATCCCTTGAGCTTCGATCCCGAACTGGCCCCCAGGGTGCATTCCCAAACGTATGCCGAGCGCCCTGTCATCGACGGCGTGGCGCTTCGCTCCCTCGACCGGTTCGTGGACGACGGCGGCTCGTTCCTCGAGATCGCTCGGCTCGAAGCAGGCGTCGTACAGGATAACCAGGATTTCGCGGTGCGACAGATCAACTACTCTGTGCTCGAGCCCGGCACCATCAAGGCCTTCCACCTCCACAAACACCAGTCCGAGTTCTGGTTCGTGCCCCCCGAATCCCGCCTCCTGGTGGGCCTCCTGGACGCGCGGGGCGAATCGTCCACTCCCCGCACCACCATGCGTTTCGTGCTGGGAGATGGACAGGCGCGCATGCTGTTCATTCCTCGGGGTGTGGCCCACGGCGTTGCCAACCTGTGGAGATCACCCGCCCCGATGTTCTATCTCACCAACCGTCAGTTCACTCCGGAGCCAGATGAGTGTGACGAGCTGCGCCTGCCCTGGGACACACTCGGTGCAGCGTTCTGGAAGCGGGAACGGAATTGATCGCCCGGCCATGAAGAGCGTCCTGATCACCGGTGGAGCAGGATTTATTGGCTCCAACTTCGCTCATCACGCTCTGGCCCGCCGTCCGGACTGGTCCATTACCGTCCTGGACAAGCTCACCTACGCCGGCAATCCGAAGAACCTCTGCTCTCTAGAGACAAACCCCCGTTACCGGTTCGTGCATGGAGACATTGCCGATCCGCAGGTCATCAACTCTCTCTTCTCGAAGGGTCTCGACATGGTTTTCAACTTCGCGGCCGAGAGCCACGTCGACCGATCTATCGAGTGTTCCAACGCGTTCTTACGTACCGACGTCTACGGCGTCCACACGCTGCTCGAGGCGGCACGCCGTTGGCCGGTGTACCGCTTCCTGCAAATTTCCACCGACGAGGTTTATGGATCCGTGCGGGAACGGGCGTTCCGGGAAGACGCGCCCGTGCGCCCCAGCAACCCTTACGCCGCTTCCAAGGCCGCCGCAGAAGCCCTCGCGCACGCCTACCACGCAACCTATGGGGTTCCGGCCATCATTACGCGCGCCACGAACACCTATGGCCCGCGCCAGTACCCCGAAAAGCTCATTCCCTTGTTCATCACCAACGCTCTGGAGGGGCGGCCCCTGCCTCTGTATGGGAACGGTGATCAGATCCGGGACTGGCTGCATGTGAATGATCACTGCGAGGCTCTGCTCCACCTGGTGGATCATGCACGTACTGGAGACATTTACAACATCGGCGCCGCCAACGAGCGCCGTAACCTGGACATCGCCCATCTGATCCTGGAACAGCTGGGACAACCGGTATCGCTGATCCGACCGGTTGAGGACCGGCCGGGCCACGACCGCCATTACGCTCTGGATTGCGCCAAGCTGAGCGCGCTGGGCTGGCGGGCGTACATCCCGTTCGAGCGCGGACTGCGTGACACAATCGCCTGGTACCGGCACCACCCGTCCTGGTGGGGCCCCCTGAAATCAGGCGCGCACGCGCACTATTACCAGCGCCAGTACGGCACGGAAGTGTTCCAGCCGCCGGACAGGCTCAGGGGGATTCGGTAACAGGTTCCTGGAGCCGCTCGCGCAGGTGCGGCTGGTCGGGGGCGAGCTCGAGCGATCGACGCCACTGGCGGCGCGCGCGAGCCTCCTGCCCCACCTGCTGGTACAGCCTCCCCAGGTGGTTGTAGATGGCCGGTTGATCGGGGGCCAGGCCCTTCGCTCTTTCCAAAGCGCGGATCGCCTCCCCGTAATCCTCTTCCCGCGCCCGCAGCAACGCGAGCTGGATCCAGGAGTCGAGGTGGTCGGGCTGTGACTCCACGGACCGCTCCAGCTCCTCGATCGCTTCCTCTCGCTTGCCGGCACTCGCGAGGGCCAGAGCCAGATTGTGGCGCGCGTCCGAGTAGCCCGGCGCGATACGAATCGCTTCGCGGTAGGCCTCCTCCTGCTCCGCCGTCCTTCCCAGCGCACCGAGGGCCGCTCCGAGATTGTTGTACGCTTCCTCGTAGCGGACATCGAGCTCGATCGCGCGCCGGAATTCATCCACCGCTTCCGAGTACTGCCCGAGGCTATAGTGGACACTCCCCAGACTGCTGTGCAGCGTCGGGCTGCGGGGCGCCTTCTGGAGTCCACGCTCGAGGATTGCCAGCGCCTCCTCTAGCCTTTCCCGTTCCTGGAAGGCCAGTCCCAGGTTGTTGTAGCTGCCATGAAAATCCGGATCCGCCTCGATGGCGCGCTCGTATTCCCGTACGGCCTCCTCCCAAAGCCCGCGCGCACGCAAGAGATTACCCAGGTTGTTGTACGCCTCGGCATAATCCGGATCGATACGCGAGACCTCCCGGTATGCGCGTTCTGCGTCTTCGCTCCGGCCTAGGGTCTCGTAAAGGATCCCGAGGCTGTTGTGAGCGTCGGTGAAGTGCGCATCGAGCTCCACGGCGCGGCGGAAACGGGTTTCCGCGCCGACATAGTCCCCTTTCTCCATCAGGATGTTGCCAATGAGATTCTCCACCTCGGGAAGATCGGGGCGCTGCCCGTGCACCTCCTTCAGGATCTCCAGGGCGCGGGCGAAATCCTGCTTCTGCATAATGGCTCTTGCCAGGTTAATTTTGACAGGTAGGAAATTCGCATCCACCCGGAGCGCCTCCTCGAACTCGGCGATCGCCTCGTCCACTCTCCCCTCGCTGAGAAATAGCGTACCGCGGTTGTTGTTCACATTCGATCCCTCGAGCGAAAGGTAGCCCAGTGCCGCCAGCTTCTGTCGAATCTGATCGTCGGCAGCCGACGTGATCGGATCCTCGACGGCGCGCCGAAGCACCGTCGGCTCGTAGCTAACCACGGTACGCAGCGGGTTCTTCTCGAGAAAATCATCATTCAATGCCTTCTCGAGGACACGGCCATCGAAGTCCTCCGCCATTGGCAGGCCGAACAGCGCCAAGAGCGTAGGAGCCACGTCGAGAATCGATGCCTCCTGCAGCCGGAGTCCCGCCCCGATCTCCTCCCCTGCCATGACCAGGATCCCGTACTTGCGGTGCCATTGCGCGGCGCGTCCCGCCCCAATCCGCGCATCTCCTGCCGGGCGGTTGAGATCGCTGCGGAAACCGTGGTCGGAGCACACGATGAGGGTCGTATCCGCTCCCGCCGCAACCATCAGCTGCGCCAGAACCTCGTCCTGGTACTCATAGAACCGATCCACGACACCACCGAACCACCGGACCTCCTCTTCCTTCACGCTGGGATGGCGCGGCGGCCGGTAGTGGCTGAACAGGTGGGATACAGTGTCGATCCCCTCCAGGTAGACGGCATGGAACGCTGCCCGTTCGTCGCGCATCAGGAAGAGCGCGATTGAAGTGTAGGTGTAGGCCGAGGCCAGCAGTCTGCGGAACTCGTAGATCAGGTCCGGGTAGCGTTCCGCCAGACGGGCGCTGCGCAGCTCGGGAACGAAGCGCTCGATCTCTTCATCGGTGATCTCATTCGCCCGTCTCACCATGGGGCGCAGGCGGGCATACAGATCGGGCGGGTAGGTCTTGCCCTCGGGCTCTTCTACGTCATCCTCGACACCGAACAGTTGATAGGCAATTCGATCCGTCACCAGCGTGCCGTGCACGGGCTCCGCCGGCCACGTCGCCCACCAGGCCACCACGCTCGAGGTCAGGCCGTAATCTCCCAGGATATGCCACAGAGGACGGGCCCGGCGCAGGTTGCTGGTCACCGGCACGCGCTCCCCGGTCTCCCGGCTGGTGGCCAGGAAATCGAGAATGCCGTGCTTTTCCGGACGCTTCCCAGTAGCGATGCTGGTCCACAGGACGGGAGACAAAACCGGCGCAAGCGTCCGAAGCCGCGCCCTCGTTCCCCGCTTGATGAGTGCCTCGAGCGTGGGCAGGCGTCCCTGTTCGAGGAGCGGATCGATCAAGTTCCAGTCGGCGCCGTCCAGCCCGACGAGCAGAACCCGGGCCTGCGTTCGCGGCAGGCGCCCGAGCATCTCAGCGCTAGCGCCCGCCGATCCGAACTCCAGGCGCTCCACGCTCAGCGAGTCGATCACCACCCCCTCTGGCCCGAGTCGATCCCGCAGCTTCTGCTGAAGCTGTGCCTCCAGCGCTAGAAGACCCTCAGCCCTCAACCCTGCGTACCCCTGCTCACCGACCTGCCCATTAATCTCCTCCAGCAGTCGTGCGCGAACCAGCGTGTCTGTGGTCGCCCCCGCGTGCAGGCGGTGCAGCTGGAGCACCCGATCCAGCCTGACATGAAAGGTGAGACTCCCCTCGATGCCGACCGACGCACCCTCGCGTGTCAGTGGAGCATTCGGTGCATGAAGCGGGTAGCGGAAGGAAAGGAGATCGGGCTCGAGCGGATAGAGGTGCAGGTGGAAGAGGATTGGAGGAACGAAAGCCCACGTCTTCTGCACGAGCCGGGGCTCAATCGGCAAGAGTCCTGAATCGATGACGCCGGCCTGGCGCGATCCGAGGTGGCGGATGGAGAGTGCAAGACCGAGGAGGAGTGCTACCCCGGTCAACAGCCAGGCGGAGCGAAGTGTGCTTGGTAGGCGGCCCATGCCGCCCCAGGCTCCTTTAGGTGCCCTCGGTCCAGCTCTTCAGGTAACGATCTTGTTCGGGGGTGAGCTGGTCGATGGAGACGCCGAGGCTTTCCAGCTTGAGGCGCGCAACCTTGCGATCGATCTCCACCGGGACCGTGTATACCTTGTTGCTCAGGTTCTTCGATTCGCGCGAGATATGCTCGACTGCCAGCGCCTGGTTGGCGAACGACATGTCCATGACCGAGGCCGGATGTCCCTCGGCGGCGGAAAGGTTGACCAATCGCCCGTCCGCCAGGACGCAGATGCGGCGCCCGTCTTCCATCTCGTATTCTCTCACGAGCGGCCGGACCAGGCGCTGCGACTTTGAGAGGCGCTCGAGCGCCTCAAGATCAATCTCGACGTTGAAGTGCCCCGAGTTTGCCACGATGGCTCCGTCGCTCATGGCCCGGAAATGCTCTTCGCGGAGCACGTGCTTGTTTCCGGTGACTGTGATGAACAGGGTCCCCACCTTGGCCGCCTCGGCGAGAGGCATGACGCGGAAGCCATCCATGACCGCTTCCAGGGCCCGCGTGGGATCGACCTCGACAATGATGACATCGGCGCCGTGCCCCTTGGCGCGGGACGCCACGCCCTTACCGCACCAGCCGTAGCCGCAGATCGCAATACGGGTTCCCGCAAGCAGCAGGTTGGTGGCGCGAATGATGCCGTCCAGGGTGCTCTGGCCTGTGCCGTAGCGGTTGTCAAACAGGTGCTTGGTCAGCGCGTCGTTAACAGCCACGATCGGGTAGCGCAGCACACCTTCCTCGGCCATGCTGTTGAGGCGGATTACGCCGGTCGTGGTTTCCTCAGTGCCACCCATCACCCCGTCCAGCCACTGGGTCTCCTTCTGGTGCAGGTTGCTCACCAGATCGGCCCCGTCGTCGAGCGTGATCTGCGGCTTGCTGGACAGAGCGTCGTGGAGGTGGCGGTAGTACGTGTCGTTATCCTCTCCCCTGATCGCGAACGTGGAGATACCGTAACAGCAGACCAGAGCTGCCGCGGTGTCGTCCTGTGTGCTCAGCGGGTTGGAGGCGCATAGCGTGACCTCGCCACCGCCCGCCTTGAGCGTGCGCGCCAGGTTGGCGGTCTCAGTGGTGACGTGGAGGCACGCGGCCAGGCGCAGGCCCTTCAGCGGCTTTTCGCGCTCGAAACGCTCCCGGATGAGCCGTATTACCGGCATGTGGCGATCGGCCCATTCAATACGCTGGCGTCCTGCATCGGCGAGGTTCGGGTCCTTGATATCGTGTTTTGGCAGATTCTGGCTCATGGTGTTCATAGACCGGCGGCTTTCCGAAGTTCAGCGGCGCGATCAGTGCGCTCCCAGGTAAAGTCCGCTCCGGTGCGTCCAAAGTGCCCGTAGACGGCAGTTTTTTGGAAAATGGGACGGCGAAGATCCAGATGTTCAATGATTCCCGTTGGGGTGAGATCAAAACGCTCGCAAATGAGCTCGGCGATTCGCGTTTCCTCGAGTTTTCCGGTTCCAAACGTCTGTGCCATGATCGAAACGGGCTCGGCCACTCCAATGGCGTAGGCTAGCTGCACTTCCAGTCGGTCAGCCAGGCCACCGGCCACTGCGTTCTTGGCAATGTACCGTGCCATGTACGACGCGGAGCGGTCAACCTTGGTGGGATCCTTTCCGGAGAAGGCACCGCCTCCGTGGTGTCCCATGCCGCCGTAGGTGTCGACGATGATCTTGCGGCCGGTCACTCCCGTGTCGCCGGCGGGACCGCCGACCACGAAACGACCCGTGGGGTTGACGAGTCGACGGGTGTTCCGATCGATGAGATCCGCTGGCACCACCGGGTCGATGACCAGCGCCGGAATCTCCTCCCGCAATCGTTCTGTGGTCGCGTCCTCGCTGTGCTGGGTCGATATGACGACGGTGTTCACGCGCACGGGCACACCACCGTCGTATTCCACGGTGACCTGGCATTTGCCGTCGGGCCGCAGGTAATCGACCTTACCCTCTCGCCGCAATGTCGACAGGCGCTCGACGAGGCGATGGGCCAGAGTGATCGGCAGAGGCATGAGCTCCGGAGTCTCGTTGCAGGCATAACCGAACATCATTCCCTGATCGCCGGCTCCACCCGGGTCCACACCCATAGCAATGTCGGGCGACTGCTGGTGGACCTCTGTCATGATCTTGCATCCCTCAGCATCGAAGCCGGACGAGGTGTCCGTGTAGCCGATATCACGGATGGTCTGACGCACCACGCTCGCGTAGTCGACCTTCCCCCGGGAGGTGATCTCCCCGGCCAGAATGGTGAGGTCAGTGGTGACGAGGGTCTCGCACGCCACACGGCCGTGCGGATCCTGGGCCAGCACCGCGTCGAGCACGGCGTCCGAGATCTGATCCGCCACCTTGTCAGGGTGTCCCTCGGTGACGGATTCGGAGGTAAAGTGAGTCCTTTGATTTTCAGACATTCTTCAGAAAATCCCCTGTCTTGGATTGCCAATGAGTGAATTTGTCATTGTAGGCGACGGTTTGTAAACGTGTCAATAGGAACGCCGCGGCGCATGGCCACCCCGCCTGAAACGGTACCGCACCGCCCCCTTGCCCAAAAGCTCCTCCACCGAGGCCGTGAGCTCCTGGGTCGGACCGAGGCTCAGGTCGCCGGGTACCCTCAGCGTCACCCGGTACGAGGGCGGGTGGTGCAGTTCCAACGTCACCGGGCATTCACCCCGATTGCGGTCGAAGATCTCCCGCAGCTGCCGCAGCACTGACTCATCGAGCCCCACCGTACGCATCTGGATGGTGACCGACTGGGCCTGCTGCTCGCGCGCCTCTTCCAGCGGCGTGATGCTTTCGACGAGTAACTTGGGGCGATCCTCTCCGACCTCGAGCTTGCCTCCCACGAGCAGGACCGCATCCGGCGTGCTCAGGAGGGTCTCATGCTTTTGGAACAGATCGGGGAAAACGATCGCCTCGATGGTGCCCTCGAGATCCTCCATGACCAGCGACGCCATCCACTCGCCCCGCCGGGTCTTGCGCCGGCGCACGGCAGCCGCCAGGCCTGCGATGGTCACCTCGGCCGTCTGCGTCATGGCCACCGCCTGCGCCGTCGTATGGGAGGCCACCCTTCTCAGATCGGCGTCAATGTTCTCAAGCGGATGGCCACTCACATAGAACCCCAGAGTTTCCTTTTCATAGGAAAGCTTCTCACGCTCGTTCCACTCCGCTACAGCGCGTTCGCCGGAGGCCACGGCGTGCGCCTCCACCGTCAGTTCCTCGAACAGGACGTTCTGACCGCTATCGCGATCACGGCGCGCCTTCTGTGCTCCCTCGATGGCCCGATCCACTTCGGTAAAGAGCTGCGCGCGCGATATCCCCAGAGAATCAAACGAACCGGACTTCACGAGTGACTCGATCACCCGCTTGTTGGACAGGCGCAGATCCACTTCCTGGCAAAACTGCGCCAAACTCTCGAAGCGTCCCACGCGCCCGCGCGCACCGAGCATCGATTCGATCGCCCCTTCGCCGACGTTCTTGATGGCGGCCAGGCCGAAGCGAATCTCCATTCCCTCGACGGTGAAGTCGATGTCGCTGGAGTTAATGTCCGGAGGCAGCACACGCAGCCCCATCTGGCGCGCTTCGTTAATGTACTTGACGATGTTGTCAGTGTGCTCTTTCTCACTCGTGAGCAGCGCCGCCATGAAGTGAACCGGATGGTGGGTCTTCAGGTAGGCCGTGTGATAGGCAATGAGGGCGTAGCCCGCCGAGTGCGACTTGTTGAAACCGTACTCCGCAAAGTGCTCCATGAGCTCGAATGTGCGCTCGGCGTCGCGTCTGGCAACGCCACGTTCCTTGGCACCTTCCAGGAACTTGACCCGCTGCGCCGCCATGATCTTTTTCTTCTTCTTGCCCATGGCACGGCGCAGGATGTCGGCTTCCCCCAGAGAGAAACCCGCCAGGACGCTAGCGATCTTCATAACCTGTTCTTGGTAGACGATGACGCCGTAGGTCTCCGACAGCACCGGCTCGAGTTGGGGCAGCGGATATTCGACCTTCTTCTTGCCGTGCCGCGCCTTGATAAACTCCTCGATCATGCCGCTCTTGATGGGGCCCGGCCGGTAAAGCGCGTTCATGGCAATCAGATCCTCAAACCGATCCGGCTTGAGCTTGCACAGAACATCCTGCATGCCCGAGGATTCAAACTGGAAGACGCCGAACGTCTGCCCGCGCGCGAAGAGCTCATAAGTCGCCGCGTCATCGAGAGACAGTTCGTTCAGATCGATCGTTTCGCCCCGATCCTCCTTGACCAGCCGCACTACGTCATGGATGAGCGTCAGCGTCCTGAGGCCGAGAAAGTCCATCTTGAGCAGCCCGATCGCCTCCACCGAGTCCATGGCGAACTGGGTGGTGATTTCGTTCTTGCTGCTACGATACAGAGGGCAATACTCTGTGATCGGCTTCGGGGTAATGACCACTCCAGCCGCGTGCGTCGACGCATGGCGAGTGAGCCCTTCCAAACGCTTCGCCACCTCGATGAGTCCAGCCACTTTGGAGTCGCTGTCCCTCGCCTCCCGCAGGCCGGGCGAGGTGGAGAGAGCCTTCTCAATTGTCATGCCCAGCTCGAACGGCACCAGCTTGGCGATGCGATCGACCTCTCCGTACGCCATGTTGAGACCGCGCCCCGCATCGCGGATGACGCCCCGCGCCGCCATCGTTCCGAAGGTGATGATCTGGGCCACGTTCTCGCGCCCGTACTTCTCGGTAACGTAGTCGATGACCTTCTGACGGCCCCGGATGCAAAAATCGATGTCGATGTCCGGCAGGGTCACGCGCTCCGGATTCAGGAAGCGCTCGAAGATGAGGCCGTACTGGAGCGGATCGATGTCGGTGATCCACAGGCAGTACGCCACCAGCGATCCGGCCGCGGAGCCGCG
>JAPUKU010000013.1 GCA_027295505.1 Acidobacteriota bacterium | reverse complement strand
CGATCGGCCGAGGAGACCCTGCCGGACCTCAGCCGGAGGAACGGCTATCTTTACGAGGTCACCGAGGATGGCAGTGCCTGGCGCGTCAGGATTCAGAAAACGGACTGACTTCTGGTCTGCAGATATCGGGTTTTAGAGCGTTGTAACCGGGTCCACGTCGACGGTCAGCGCGTGCAGGGGGAAGCGCTCTGTTTCCAGGTTCTCCAGGACATCGGTCAGGATACGGTTCAGGCGGCGGCGGCTAGTCCCCTTGATCAAAATCTGAAACCTGAACTGACCCCGTAATTTCGACAAAGGCGCCAGGGCTGGGCCCAGGACACACA
Organism: Acidobacteriota bacterium; assembly: GCA_027295505.1. Taxonomy (GTDB): domain Bacteria; phylum Acidobacteriota; class Polarisedimenticolia; order JAPUKU01; family JAPUKU01; genus JAPUKU01. Next base: position 4,296 of record JAPUKU010000013.1, on the reverse strand, counting down.
AATCCCCGCCACTCGCCCTCTTTACCCTCTCTGATACCTGCCGCGCCCGCGTGAATCCCCGCTGAGCCTGCCGATCGCTCAGAATCAGCTGTACGAGAACCCTAAAGGGCGGGTATCTCAATCCCCGGCGGTAGGCCAGTTCTTTCTCAAAAAAAGCATCGTAGTCTTGAGAAGCGCCCAGGCGCACAGCGTAGTGCTCTGGAGCAAAGCTCTGCACAATCACTCGGCCCGGCCGGGCTCCCCGGCCGGCGCGTCCGCTGACTTGATGGATCAGCTGGTAGGTTCGCTCAGCAGCCCGAAAATCCGGGAACCCCAGAGTCTGATCGGCGCACAGCACTCCGACCAAAGTCACGTTCGGAAAATCGTGGCCTTTGGCAACCATCTGGGTCCCCAGCAGGATCTGCACTTCTCCTTTCTCGAATGCTCTGAGTGCCTGAGCGACGAAGCTCGCCCGTCCCTTGGTGGTATCGCTGTCCAGACGTACCGCGCCCACCCCAGGCAGAGCCTGCTTGAGCTCTTCCTCGAGTCTCTCGGTCCCTTCGGTTCCCTCAGCGAGGTCTTCGCCTCCACACGAAGGGCAGCATTTGGCCACCGGCTCCACCCTGCCGCAGTAGTGGCACCGCATGCGGGCCTCCTGGCGGTGAAGTGACAGCCCCACGCTACAGTGGCGACAGTGGGCAACCTTGCCACAGGCCCGGCAGAGCAGGAAAGAGGCGTAGCCACGCCGGTTCAGAAGCAGAATTGCCTGTGCCCCGTTGCTCACGGTCTCACGCAGAGAGTCAATCAGTGTCGACGATAGAACGGGCCCCCGGCCCGCTCCCCGGCCCAGCTCCCGGCGCATGTCGACAATCTGAACCTCCGGGAGCGGCCGCCCGTCAATGCGCTGCTTGAGCTCGAGCAGCTGCATCTTGCCCGCCCGCGCGCGATACACGGTCTCCAGGGACGGGGTGGCGCTGCCGAGGACGATCGGGACGCCAGCCAGCCGGGCCCTGACCACTGCCAGATCGCGGCCGTTGTAGCGCGGGAAATCGTCCTGCTTGTATGAAGGGTCGTGTTCCTCGTCGACCACGATCAGGCCGAGATCTGGCACCGGGGCAAAGACCGCCGATCGTGCCCCCAGAATGAGATGCGCCGATCCGTCCATGACACGCTTCCAGGCTTCCGCTCTCTGCCGGTTGCCCATACCGCTGTGAAGCACTGCCAGGCCGTCACCGAACTCCCGTTGCAGGCGTCCGGCCAAAATGGGCGTCAGGCCGATCTCCGGAACAAGGTAAAGAGCCCTCCGGCCGAGTGACATGGCACGCCGTACCCCCTCCAGATAGACCTCCGTTTTGCCGCTGCCCGTCACTCCCTTGAGAAGAAAAACCTCAAAGCGCGCCGCTTCCACTGCCGAGTCGATCTTCTCCACAGCGGCACCCTGCTCCCGCGTGAGAGTGAAGGGTTTGCTGGCATGATCGACTGTGGCGCTCTCGGCCTGAACGGGGGGCTCATCAAGTTTTCGGGGTGTGGCTCGTCGTTGAGGAACGGCCCATTCCTCCCGCCGCACGATCAGACCCTTGCGTTCAAGCCGGGCCAGGGCTCCCTTGAGATCGACACTCCGAAATCGCCGCCGGAGGGTCTCGGGGCGCAGCCCCGGCCGTGCGCGCACCGCGTGCAGAATCTCTCCTTCAAGCCCCCGACGTTCGCCGGAGACAGGCCCGGGCCACAAGGAATGCCGACGGCGAACGTAAAGCTGTGAAGGAGCTGCAGCCTCCAGAATTGCCCCCCAGGAGACCAGGTAATACTCGGCGGCCCAGCGTGTCAGCTCGAGGATCTCGCGGGGGAGCCGGGGCAACTCCCCCGTCGATCCGCCAAGGCGGCGGACTCGCACGCCTTTGGGTGCGGATTCCTGCAGTCCGACCACCGTCCCGGGCAGGGAGCGGCGTCCAAACGGAACCACAACTCTCTGGCCGGGCTCGATCGGCCCCTTCCAGTCCGGGGGGATCTCGTAAGTGAAAAGACGACGGGGCGAGACTGGCAACGCGACCTGCGCGTACATCGCGGCGGTCTTGCTCAGGGGTTACCGTCCGCAGCCGGTCCGGAAGCCGGCGCGCTCGAACGGCGCATTTCCAAAAGTCGATCTCTCACCTTCTGCATATCCTCCCAGACCTCACGTTTGCGGCTAGGATTCCGGAGCAGATAGGCGGGATGGAACGTGGGCATGAGAAGAGTGTTGCGATAATCGCGGAAGAGCCCCCGCAAGCGGGAAATCGGCGTGGTCGTATCGAGGAGCGTATGCGCCGAGAGTCCGCCAAGGGAGACGACGATTTTCGGACGAATGCTGTCGATCTGTTGAAACAGGAATTCCTGGCAGGTCGAGATCTCGTCATGCTCGGGCATGCGGTTTCCGGGCGGGCGGCACTTGATGATGTTGGCGATGTAGACGTCCTCCCGCTTGAACCCGATGGCCTCGATAATGCGTGTGAGCAGCTGGCCCGCCCGTCCCACGAACGGTTCACCCTGCAGGTCCTCATCGCGGCCAGGAGCCTCGCCCACAAACATCAGCTCGGCACAGGGGTTGCCAACGCCATAGACGATGTGTGTGCGCCCTTTGCAGAGCTTGCAACGCGTGCAATCCCCGATCTCTTTGCGAATCTCTTCGAGTTCACCGGCTGCCTCGTGGCGACGCGATTCGTCAGAGGAGACGGCCAGAGGCTTCGAGGCTGCTCGCAGACCCTCCACGCCGAGATCACGCAGATGCTCCAGCCAGGCCCCGACAGAGCGTTCGAGCCGATCGTTGATCATGAAGGGAGGTATTCCTCGGCGATATCGAGGATCTGCTCAGCAATGCGGGTCTTTGGAGCCTCCGCCAATTTCACCTCGCGCCCTCTGGAGTCCAATACCAGAACGGCGTTGCGCTCTGATTCAAAGCCGATCTCCTCCCGCGAGACGTTGTTGGCAACCAGCAAGTCAGTCTTTTTCCGGCGCAACTTTTCTTGGGCCTTTCTCTTCAGATCGTGGGTCTCCGCGGCAAACCCAATGAGCAGCCGCTTACCTTTGCGTCTTCCCAGCTCCGCCAGAATATCCGGTGTTACATCGAGATCGAGCCTCATTCCGCCGCGCTGTTTTGCAGGCTTTCCGGTTTGTACCTGCCTGGGCATATAGTCGGAAACCGCTGCGGACTGGATGACCACGGTTGCCGGATCAAACGCTTCCAGCACAGCACGCCGCATCTCTTCGGCGGTGCGCACGTTGATCCGGTAGACGCCGCGCGGGGCTGCGAGTGACGTCGGCCCGCTGATCAGGGTGACGTTTGCACCTCGCCGGCGCGCTGCGGCGGCGAGGGCGTAGCCCATTCGGCCGGACGAGCGGTTGCTGATGAAGCGAACATGATCGATCGGTTCCTGTGTGGGCCCCGCGGTCACCAGCACGTGCTGGGAACGCCAGCTCTCCGACTTCTCGACCAGGCGTCCCACGGCCTCTGCGATTTGTGCCGGCTCCGCCATGCGGCCAGGCCCCCAGTCCCCGCACGCCAGATATCCCTCTCCCGGGTCGATGATCTCGACTCCGGCCTCCATCAGACAGTCCAGATTGCGCCGCACCGCAGGATGGCCGAGCATTTTGTCATTCATGCCCGGTGCGATCAGCACCGGAGCCTGGGTGGCAAGATAAAACGTGGACAAGAAGTCATCGGCTATCCCGTTGGCCATCTTGCCGATCATGTTCGCTGTGGCAGGCGCAATCACGAAGGCTGCGGCTCGCCTTGCGAGGGCCACATGCTCGATGTCAGTTCCCCCTTCCAAATCCCACGGATTGCTGATCACCCGGTGGCGTGAGAGGGCCTGGAGGGTCAAGGGAGTGACGAATCGCTGGGCATTCGCTGTCACCGCCACCACTACATCGAGCCCCGCCTCCTGCAGGCGCCGCACGATATCTGGCGCCTTATATGCAGCGATCCCGCCGCATACACCAAGCACGACCGAGTTCTTTCCACCTTTTGCCACCGTCCGCGCAGACGCTGCCGCCGCCGAACCCCGTAACCTGCGCTTTCGTGCCGGGGCCCTGCCCACCGGGTCAGCAGGGCTCCGCCTGATGTTCACAACGTTTCCCTCTAAGCGACTGTTTGGGCGTTTCTTTGACATGATGCTTTCCCTGATTTCAGCCCGCACGCGTCCGTTTTTCGTTTTCCGTTTCCACGGGGAACGAATTCAGGATCTGTCGCAGGATGGCCTCCTGGCGGAAACGTTTCTGCCGTTCGGCACGCGCTATCGAACGGAGGCAGGCAGCCGCCTCCTCCAACGACTCATTGACAACCAG
>JAPUKU010000129.1 GCA_027295505.1 Acidobacteriota bacterium | reverse complement strand
CAAGCCTGCGAACGTCAAGGTCACACCCGATGGCAAAGTGAAGGTGATCGACTTCGGTCTGGCGAAGGCGTTCCAGGCGGACGCTGGTGGCGCGGCCGTAGATCTCTCCCAGTCGCCCACGGCGTCCTATCGGGCCACGAGCGACGGCGTCATCCTCGGGACTGCTGCCTATATGTCCCCGGAGCAAGCCCGTGGTAAGCCCGTCGAAAAGCGCACCGACATCTGGTCGTTCGGGTGTGTCCTGTACGAGTGCCTGACCGGGAAGCAGGCGTTCGCGGGGGAGACGGCGTCTGACACCATCGCAAAGATCCTCGAGCGTGAGCCGGACTGGAACGCGCTTCCCAGGAACACGCCGGTGAGCGTGCAGCGAATGTTGCGACGATCCCTTCTCAAACAGGCTTCCAAGCGCCTGCGAGACATGGGCGACAGCGGTATCGAACTCGACGAAGCCATAGCGGGAACTCCAGAGTCTGCGCCGAGCATCGACGGCACGTCGATTCCGCCCACGTCACGATGGCGACTACAAACGGCTCTCTGGGCTCTGGCCGCGCTTCTGCTGGGTGGGATCGCGGCCTGGAGCCTGAAACCATCATCTTCGACCGGCAGCCGACGCGCGGTGCATCTCACGATACCCCTACCAGCGGGCGACTTCCTCTGGCATCCGTTTACGGACGCACTTGCCATTTCCCCCGATGGTACATCGGTCGTCTACTCTGCCACCTACGGCGGCGGTCAAGCACAGCTTTTCCTCCGTTCCCTGGATCGGCTCGATCCGGAGCCTCTTACCGGAACCGAAGGAGCCTTCGATCCATTCTTCTCGCCTGATGGGGAGTGGGTCGGATTCTTCACGTTCCGGGGACTGCACAAGGTTTCGGTCAGCGGCGGCATGCGCGTGGACCTTTACGAGGGATCTATTAACAGCCGTGGTGCGAGCTGGACCGCCGACGGTACTATTTATTTCGTGCCCCAGATGAATGTCGGAATCATGCAGGTACCGGCGAGCGGTGGCGTGGCAAGGCTCACCACCCAGCCGGATCAGAAGAAAGATGAGATCAGCCATCGTTTCCCCTATGCCTTACCTGGAGGCAAGGGGGTGCTGGTCACGCTGGAGAGGACGAGCAGCCGGAGCTTTGATGAGGCAAGCATTGCGGTGGTGCTGCCGGAAACAGGAGAGCTGAAAGTACTGGTAGAGGGAGGCATGGACGCCCGGTACGCTCCCACGGGGCACCTGGTTTACGCGCGAGCCGGCTCGCTTCTGGCAGCGCCCTTCGATCTTGCGCGGCTCGAGCTCACGGGCCAGCCGGTACCTGTTCTGGATGGTGTCATCACGAACCTGGCATCCGGTTACGCGGAGTACAGTTTTTCCCGGGACGGGACGCTCGTGTACGTTCCCGGCGGTTCTGTGATGGCCGAGCGCAGACTGATCTGGATGGATCGTGAGGGGAATGTCGAGCCCCTGACGGATACCCGGCGTGCTTTCATGCACGCTGCACTTTCACCCGATGGCCGGCGCGTGGCAGTTCTTGTTCAGGCCGCAGACGATAAGTTGTGGATTTATGATCTGGAGCGCGACACGTTAACCCGGATTGGCTTCGAGGAGGGCGATCATTCGTCCCCGATCTGGTCACCCGACAGCCAGCATGTGGTCTTCCAGGCCTCGAGGCCTGGTGGAGTGACCTTCTTCTCGATGCGCGCTGACGGGAGTGCCGCGGTGGAGCCTCTTCTGTCAGCCGAAAATGAGATGTGGCCCACATCCTGGTCACCCGACGGCCGAGTACTGGCCTACACGGAGTTGAATCCCACCACCGGTGCAGACATCTGGCTGCTTCCTCTCGAAGGAGAAAGAAAGCCGGCATCCTTTCTCCGCACCGACTTTGATGAGTACGATGCAACGTTCTCGCCCGACGGCAAGTGGCTGGCCTATACGTCCAATGAATCCGGACGGGAGGAGGTTTACGTTCGGCCTTTTCCCGGCCCCGGTGGCAAATGGCAGATGTCAGCCGCGGGTGGCGCCAACCCGACCTGGGCCCCAGATGGGCAGGAGCTCTTTTACCGTGCCAGGAACGCAATGATGGTCGTCGCGCTGGAGACGGATCCCCGGTTCAAAGCTGAGAAGCCACGGGTGGCGTTAACCGGTCTTATGGAGGAGATAGGCTTGAATCAGTTTGCCAGGTACGACATCTCGCCCGACGGCCAGCGGTTTCTGATGGTCGAGCGTACCAGGGCCGAGGCTAAACCGGATCGCATCCACATCGTCCTCAACTGGTTCGAAGAACTCAAGCGCCTCGTGCCCACAGGCAACAACTGATGCCCCTCCCCTCCGGCACCCGCCTCGGACGCTACGAGGTCATCCGCCTCCTCGGCGCGGGAGGCATGGGCGAGGTGTACCTGGCGAAGGACGAGCGGCTGGAGCGCGAGGTAGCGCTCAAGGTTCTTCCCACGGGCACGCTGGGCGATGAGTCCGCCCGCAAGCGCTTCCGTGGAGAAGCTCTGGCGCTCTCGAAACTGAACCATCCCAACATAGAGACCATCTATGATTTTGACACCGAGGACGGCACTGACTTCCTGGTGATGGAGCACATTCTGGGTGAGACGCTGGTTGCGAAGCTCACCCGTGGGGCACTGCCGGAGAAGGAGACCGTGTCGCTGGGATCGCAGCTCGTTGAGGGGCTGATGGCAGCGCACGCTCAGGGGGTGATCCATCGTGACCTGAAGCCCGGCAACCTTCAGATCACACCGGACGGCCGGCTGAAGCTCCTCGACTTTGGCCTGGCGAAGCTGATGGAGCCAGTCACTGAGGGCTCACAGTTCCAGACGCTCAGCCAGACGCAATCCACTGCAGGCACGATGCCTTACATGGCCCCGGAGCAGCTGCGCGGTGAGAAGATTGACGCCCGCACGGACATCTTTGCCCTAGGGACGGTGCTCTACGAGATGGCGACCGGTCAGCGGGCGTTCCAAGAGCAGACAACAGGAAGGCTGACTGAGGTCATTCTTTTTCAACGGCCCCAGTCACCGTCTGCTGCGAACCCGAAAATCTCCTTGGAGTTGGAACGCATCATCCTGAAGTGTCTGGAGAAAGAGCCGGTGCTCCGCTACCAGTCAGCGACCGACATTGCCGTAGACTTGCGTCGGCTGGGGACGCCAAGCGGTGCCGTACAGCCGGCAGTCGTTATCTCATCAGAAGTGAAACCACGTGCCGTGGGTCCGGTTGCTGCAATTGGCGCCTTCGCGGTTGTCGTCGTACTGGTCGGTTTGAATGTAGGTGGGTTGCGTGATCGACTGTTCGGTGGCGGTGACTCAGGCTGCATCGAATCACTTGCCGTGCTGCCGCTCGAGAACCTCTCGGGTGATCCGGAGCAGGAGTACTTCGCTGACGGGATGACCGACGCTCTAATTACAAGTCTGTCAAAGATCAGTGCCTTGAAAGTCATTTCGCGCACCTCATCGATGCGTTACAAGATCGAGGACAGACCGCCGCTGCCGGTGATTGCCCAACAGTTGGGTGTGGATGCATTGATTGAGGGATCGGTCCTGCGCGTCGGAGATCGGGTGCGGATCACGGCACAGTTGATCGAAGCTGCAACCGATCAACACCTGTGGGCCGAGAGCTACGAACGCGATCTGGATGACGTTCTGGCATTACAGGGGGAGGTAGCGCGGGCTATTGCAGCGGAGATCAAGGTCAAGCTGACACCGGTAGAGGAGACGCGTCTGGCGAGTGCAGGTTCCGTTGACCCTGAAGCCTACAAGGCGTACCTGAAAGGACGCTTCCACTGGAACAAGAGAACGGAAGAGGGATTCGAGGGGGCGATCCAGTTCTTCAACCGTGCGATCAAAATCGATCCCGGAAACGCTCGAGCTTACGCAGGCCTGGCTGATTCGTACACTCTGCTCGGAGAATACAGTCTCCGCAGGCCAGGAGAGGTTTTTCCAAAGGCGCGAGCCGCCGCGTTGAAGGCTCTCGAGCTCGACAGTGGCCTGGCTGAAGCCCGAGCGTCACTGGCGGAGATCAAGATACGCTACGAGTGGGATTGGGCCGGCGCCGAGGAAGATTTCAAGAAAGCGATTGAGATCAACTCCGGTTACGCCACCGCGCATCAATGGTATGGGGAATACCTGATGCTTGCAGGCCGGATGGAGGAGAGCCTGGCCGAGTTGAAAGAGGCACAGAAGCTCGACCCACTCTCACTCGTTATAAATACGTATTTGGGGTGGAATTATTTTTTCTCACGGCGGTACGACGATGCCGTGAAGGAGGGCCTACTCGTAGTCGAGCTTGATGCAAACTTCCCAGGTGGGCATGATTTATTGGCGAGGGTCTATGTTCAGAAAGGAATGTACGAGGAGGCGATCTCGGAGGCGCTCAACGCCCTGTCCGTTGGCAAAAACGCATATCATGCTTCGTTCCTGGGATTGATCTACGCGCTCTCGGGCAACGAGCGTGAGGCCATGAGGGTACTCGACGAGTTGACTACGCTTTCCAAGCAGCAGTACATCGATCCAGGGCTCGTGGCAACGATCCATGCAGTTCTCGGTGACAAGAATCAAGCGTTCTCCTGGCTGGAAAGAGCTTATGCGAATCGTTCACAGCAGATGATCTGGCTCAAGCACCTCCCGGACTATGATCATTTGCGCTCTGATCCACGATTTGATGATCTGCTGAGTCGCGTGGGATTCCCACCAGACTAGGTGTCAGCAGTTCGAGGAGGAGAGGCGATGAGCTCCATCGATATCACCCTGATCGAGGCGGTGAAGAAAATCGCGCCAATCGTGCGTGCACACTCCCAGGAGGCAGAACAGGAAAGACATCTTTCGCCCGAGACCGTGAATGCGATGATCAAGGCAGGTCTGTTCCGGATGTTTATCCCAAAATCCCTGGGTGGTCTCGAAGTCGACCCGATCACCTGCGCGCGCGTTATCGAGGAACTGTGGACCGTGGATAGTGCCGCGGGCTGGGGGCTCAGCAATCCTGTCTCTTATACTCACTGGTGCGCACGCCTCCCCGATGAAGGACCGGTTGAGATGTTTGGTAAAAACCCGGACGTCATTATTGCTGGACCCTTCCATCCGCCGCTTAAAGCCTTGCCGGTGGGTGATGGCTATCGCGTCACTGGACAAGCCCCGTTAGCCAGTAACTGCCGGGAGGCCACGTGGATCGCTGTCACGGCGATGGTTATGGATGGTGATCGGCCCAAGAGTAACGAGGATGGTGCGCCCGAGGTCCGAATGATCTTCCTCCGAGCACAGGACTGCAAGATCATCGACACCTGGAACGCACTGGGCATGCGCGGCAGCGGCTCGGACGATATCAAGGTCAATGACACGTACGTTCCCTCGACCCGGACGCTGCTGATGGTGGCTGATTTTGAGCCCGGGAGCCACTATCAAGGCCCTCTTTACCGGTTTCCCGCGATGGGCATTGTTTGCATCGCGACTGCTCCGCTCACGCTCGCCATTGCGCGGTCGGCCATCGATGAAGTGAAGGCCGTTGCCCAGGGGAAAACACCCTTTGCAGCCACAAAGCTGTTGCGAGAGAAGTCATTTGCACAGTCGGCGATAGCGCAGGCAGAAGCCGTGTTACGTTCAGGCCGGAGACTGCTCTACGCGACTCTGGAAGAGGCGTGGGGAAAGGCGCTTGCTGGTGAGAAGCTCTCTCTCGAGGGAAGGGCCGATCTCTTGCTGGCGGCTACCAATGCTTCGCAAAGCTCGGCGCGAGCCGTTGAGCTGATGTACAGCGTTTGCGGCGCTACAGCGATCTATAAACGGAGTCCGCTCGA
>JAPUKU010000128.1 GCA_027295505.1 Acidobacteriota bacterium | reverse complement strand
GCGCAGGACCGGATCTTCTCCGGCTGGACGGCCAGAGACCATCGCCGTGGCACGAGACAGCAGGTAGGCAGCCAGAGCCCGGGTGCGGTAGACGATCTGCCTTGCCCGGAGCTCTCCGCGCTCAATCCGGCGCGCGATGGCAACCTCTCCCTGGCGGTTGAGGAGGGGCACGGCCCCCATCTCGCGAAGGTAGACCCGCACCGGGTCGTTCGAGCCCTCATCCTGGTTGTAGTACGCGCGAACGAAACGGTGCCTTTCCCCGCCCGCACTGTCACCTTCAGAGGTCACCTTGCTGTTCAACAATTCGTCCACTGGTTGGGTCGCCTCCCCATCCGGCTCTCACCGGCTATTGATATAAAAGGACTTACGGGCCCTTAATTCTCGGCACCGGCGTCGCTGTTGGTTAGAGTAGCAAGTCCGGTGCCAGCATCGTGAAACTCCTCAGGGCCGGCGGGAAAAGGTGCGCCCAGTCCCTAACAGCACCGGCCACTGATTCGTTCCATGCTTCTTACGGATCCGGCTCCGCTAATGCGATAATGAGCAAACTTCCTCCTGTCATGAGCCGAACCGCCAGCGGAGAGACCCTCTACCCCCGGCTGCGGGAGATCCAGAAGCAGGACGGGTTCATCTCCAAGCAGGCTGTCGAGTCACTCTCGCACGAGCTGAACGTTCCCCTGTACCACCTCCAGGGGCTGGTTTCGTTCTATCCGGCATTCCGGACCGAGCCTCCCAGGCCGACCACTCTGAGGATCTGCCGGGATCTCTCCTGCCGCCTGGCCGAAAGCGGTGAGCTGCTGGAGCACTGCCGCCGGAACGCCGATGGGCGAGACGAAGTCTCCGTTCTCGAGGCGCCCTGCCTGGGTCGCTGCGAGCGTGCTGTGGCGGTGGAGATCAACGGGGTGATCCGCGCGGGGCTGACGCGAGACTCGCTCGACGCCTGTCTGCGGGGCGGTCCGGTTCCCGGAGACAGCCCTTTCGATTCGTTTCCCCAGAAGAGCGCGCAGCTGGAGCCGTATGCCTCTGCCGGGGAGCGGTTCAGCGAGCTGCGTGCGTGTCTCGAGACCAAGCGATCCCCCGAGGAGGTCATCTCCTCGATCCGCGACAGCAGCCTGCGCGGTATGGGTGGAGCGGGCTTCCCCACGGGCGTGAAGTGGCAGATCGTTCGCCAGGCGGAAGGCTCTCCTAAATATGTCATCTGCAATGCGGATGAGAGCGAGCCCGGTACCTTCAAGGATCGTGTGATCCTGGAGCGCTGGCCGCACCTGGTCCTGGAGGGGATGCTCATCTGCATGTGGGCCGTGGGGGCGAAGGAAGGTTGGATCTACATCCGCCATGAGTACGCAGAGCAGATGCGTCTTCTCCAGGAGGTCCTGGCGCAGGCACGGGCCGCCGGGCTGGTTGGTGGGGAATCCGGAGGATCAGACCGGCAGTTCGAAGTGCGCCTGTTCGAGAGCCCCGGCGGTTACATCTGTGGAGAGGAAACCGCCCTTCTGGAGGCGATGGAAGGCAAGCGCGCCGAGCCGCGCAACAAACCCCCGTTCCCCGGCACGCACGGCCTGTGGAACCGGCCTACCGCCATCAACAATGTTGAAACCTTCGCATTCGTGCCGGCCATTCTCCGACGGGGCCCGGAGTGGTTCTCCGGGCACGGCGAGAACGGTGGCAAGGGGCTCAAGTTCCTGGCCCTTTCCGGCCACGTGAACCGCCCCGGCGTCTACGAGGTGCCGCTCGGAATCACTGCGCGCCGGTTCATCGAGGAGTACGGCCAGGGGGTCCGGGGATCCGCCATCAAGGCGTTTGCTCCGGGTGGCGCGTCGTCGGGATTCCTGCCGGCATCCGAGCTCGACGTACCGCTCGAGTTCAAGGCGCTCGCGGACCGCGGATCAATGCTCGGATCCGGAGCCGTGGTGGTGGTGGCGGAAGGTACTGACATGGTCGACATGGCCCTGAACGTTGTACGCTTCTTCCGCGACGAATCGTGTGGCAAGTGTGTTCCGTGCCGGGAGGGTACGTCCACAGCGGTGAGGTTCATCGAGGCGGGAGGGGCTGCCTCGGGACAGAGCGAAACCGACGAGGCCATCGAGGAGCTGTCCCAGGCCATGGCGCTCACGAGCATCTGCGGCCTGGGCCAGGTGGCGCTCATCCCCCTCCTTTCGGTCCAGCGCCACTGGCCGGAGGAGTGGGCCAGAGCCATGGGTAATAAGGCTTGAAGATCCGGGATTAACGATGGCGAACGCGGTCTCAATCAAGCTGGACGGCAGGCAGGTCACGATCCCTTCCGGTATCAGTCTCTGGGAGGCTGCGCGCCGGGAAGGGATCGAGGTCCCGACCCTGTGCCACGATCCACGCCTGCGGCCGGTCGGTGTCTGCCGTCTTTGCGTCGTCGACGTCAAGGACTCGCGCCTGCTCGTGCCGTCGTGCACTCGCGAGGTGGAGGAAGGACTCGAGGTACAGACCGGCACCCCGAGAGTGGAGGCCGCGCGGCGCACCTTGCTCGAGCTGTTGATGGCCGGACATCCATCCCCGTGCGCCGCTGTTGGCACCCAGAAGGGCTGTGAGCTGGAGCGCTGGGCGCAGCATTACCAGGCGCGGCCAGGGCGCTTCTCGAACGGCGGGCCAGATGCCCCCACGCGGGTGGACGCTCAGGCGCTGCGTGATTCCTCCTCCAAGGTGATCGATGTCGATCTCTCGGCCTGCATCCTGTGCGACCGCTGCATCCGCGGCTGTGACGAGATCCAGTCCAACGATGTAATCGGGCGCCTCGGCAGGGGCAGCGCGGCCTGGATCGGCTTTGATCACGGCCTGCCAATGGGGGAGTCGACCTGCGTCTC
>JAPUKU010000127.1 GCA_027295505.1 Acidobacteriota bacterium | reverse complement strand
CGCTTCCCTGCGAGTCAGCGTCTCAGGACGGGACACTGAAGGTAATCATCCCCAGGCTCGCCCATCCGGATTTTCATAATTTCATCCAGCCAGAGTTCCATTCGCCCCGCCCGGGAATGGGGAAGATGAGCGTTGTGTTATAGATCATATCCCCCTCCCGGTGGATAGGGATTGGAGGAATTGATGTCAAAAGCTTCCAGGCGTGCGCGCCCCATTGCGGCTCGACTACCTTGCGGCAGGTTTGAGGCCGGGATTCATTGCCTGGAGTCAACGTAGATGGATTCATCAGTGCAGAGAAATCTGGCTCTGGGCGGATCGCTGATCGCAGCGCTTGCCGCTTCCGCCTGCTGTTTTGGCCCCCTTGTGCTGGTACTTCTCGGCCTGGGCGGGGTCGGAGCCGCCCTGGCGCTGGAGCCGTATCGTCCGTACATACTGGGAGTGACGGTGCTGCTTCTCGGCGCTGCTTTCTATCTAACCTATCGGCGTGCGCCCTCTAACTGTGGTCCTGGTGAAGTCTGCACAGTCACTCGGACGGGACGCACCGTCAGGATCTTGCTTTGGGTGATTACATTCCTGGTACTTCTAATCGCCACGTTCCCTTATTACTCAGTCCACCTATTTTGATGCCTGAAAAGACTTGAAATCACGAAAAGGAGGAATCCATGCTCCGTAACCTGGTTGTTGTCACCTGCCTTCTTGCCCTTGCGTTGGGGTCCACTCTGGCGACGGAAGAGACAACGAAGACCAGCACCACGTTAGACATAAAAGGCATGACCTGCGGGGGGTGCGTTGCCGCTGTCAAGGTCGCGCTGAAGAAAACCGAGGGTGTCGAGACCTACGACGTCAGCCTTGAGAAAAATGAGGCCCAGGTCCAATTCGATCCAAGCAAGACAGATCCCGAGAAAATCGCGATGGCTGTGTCGAAAACAGGCTTCAAAGCGAGCGTGAAGAGCGAGGGCGAAGACAATCCGGAGAAGTGAGGGTACGAACCATGGGTTGTTGCGCCGCGCCGTCGACACATTCCAACCAGACCTCTTGCCCAAAGTGTGGGCAGGCGGGGAAGAAGGTTGACGAGGTGACGCTCAAGTCACTGTTAGGTTCATCGGCGCTCGAGCGTCGCTCCGAAACTGCCCATCGTTTCTGTTCCACGCCCTCTTGTCCTGTGGTCTACTTTGGGATCTCTGAAAGCTTCACGACGGACGAAGTGACGGTGCCGGTCTTCCAAAAGCAACCTGGTCCCGGCACTCCCTTGTGCTACTGCTTCGGAATCAAGATTGAGGATGTCCAAAAGGATGCGCTCACGACGGATCAACCTTCTATCGAGCAGCGCATCCAGAGCCTGGTCAAGGCTGATCGCTGCGCCTGCGAACTTCGTAACCCGCAGGGCTCGTGCTGCCTTGGTGACGTGAAAGAGGTAATTCGAGCAGCGCGGAAGACCCGTGACAGAGAACTGGCCGGAGCATAAGGGAGCCACATCTCATCGCAGCTGCCCGCTTGGCTGGGCGGCTGCAACTATTGTGTTGGCTCTTCTGTTGTCGGGAGAGAGCCAAGCATGGGCGCAAATAATCGCCCCTGGAGCTCGCACGGTCTTCGCGGAAACGACCATGTACCGGACGACGCTTCGCTATACGCGCAGTGAAGGTTTATTAGAGGGTTCATCCTCCGTCCCTGGTTCTGGGGATCATCATGCGCAGCGATGGGTTTGGGACCACTCGCTAGCCCGTGGAATTGCCCCGGGCTGGACGGCGGCGGGGGTGTTGCGTCTGGTCTCCCTGGAGACGGACGAACCGGGGATGCCTGATCAGGAGGAGAAGGGCATCGGTGATCCGTTGCTCATCCTGCAGTACGATGGTCTCTACCGGAAGAACCACCCGCGAGGGTTCTCGAGGCTTGCCTTACAGGGCAGAGTTTTACTGCCAGTCGGTGAAGAGCCTTTTACGCGAGACTCATTCGACCTGGGCCTGGCACTCATCGGTACACGGGTGAAAGAACGGCATTGGCTTGGTGGGGATCTGAACTACGTACTCGCCACCGGTGGCCCGGGAGACATCGAGCGTGGAGACATCCTGGGAGCTGATGTCTACTATCTGTACCGGATGGGCAGCACAGCTCATCAGCGAGCCCTGCTGGTTGGGGAGATCAACGCAAGGCACCAGAAAGGAGACCGCAGAGGTTCATCCAGGGTTCCCAACACGGGAGGTGACACCATCGCGTTGACGATGGGTGCCGAAATTTTCCTGAGCGACCAATCAATTCTCGAAGCCGCGGTCTCGCTTCCGATCTACCGAGATCTGAACGGCGTGCAGCCTGATATCCCTGTCCTATTCCTCGTGGGGCTTCGGAGGCTATTTTGAGTCTTCGCTCGCTGTCTATGGGTAAACGGGGGATGGCGTACCGTCGATCGGCGTGGTACTGGGCGCTCGTTCTAGCTGGCACTTCGTTAATGCAAGGGTGTGGCCCGAGTCCACCACGGCTGGTCCTGGTGGAGGAAGCGGAGGCGGGCGTACTGGCCGGGCCCTTCGGTGTCTCGGTGACGCCATCGGGTGAGGTCCTCATCGCAGATACGGATCATGGATTGGTCAAATGGCTCGATGACTCAGGAAAGCTTCTTCATACCATTGGAGAGGGAGTGCTGAGCCGTCCGCTGGCGGTGACATGGGCGCCGTGGGATGAGATCCTGGTAGCCGACTTTGAGGCGGATCGAATTTTCCGGTTCAAGCCGGACGGTCAGTACCTGGGGAGTTGGGGTGAACCCGGAGAAGGGCCGGGTGAACTATCCGGGCCCTGTGGAATGGCTTCAGCGTCCGATCGCTTCTACGTCCTTGAGTTCTACAATCATCGTGTGCAGGTGTTTGATCGGCATGGCCGCTCGGTCGAAATCTTCGATGGATCATCCTCTGAGACGGGAAAATTCCACTACCCTGGGGGTATCGCCTTAGAGCCCGGTGGGTCTCTACTCGTGGCTGATACGCACCGATATGTGTTGCGACGGTTCACGTCCGATGGAGTAGAACGGGACGTGCTGGGCCGCCAGGGGACACTGCCAGGAGAGTTCGATGATCCGATGGGCGTCACAGTGGACGCTCAGGGGAGAATCGCTGTCGCCGATAGCGCGAACTATCGGATTCAAATCCTGGATGCGAACGGAGCGGTGCTGGCGGTGGCGAACGGGGATGGGCGTTGGCACGGCACGGTACACTCGCCCACGGGGGTAGCGTTTAATAGGGAGGGCGATCTGTGGGTAGCTGATCCTGGTCACGATCGGGTAGAGATGTACAGACTGCAATGAACTACAAGGAGGTAGATGTGAAACTTCGGCGTAGTCTCGGTTTGGTGCTACCAGCGGTGGTTGTGCTCGTCTTGGGTGCCACCGTGGTGGCGGCGCAGATCGACCGGGTCACCATGACGATCGATGGGCTCGCCTGACCGCTTTGAAAGTATGGGGCCGAAAAGGCCCTGAGACGCCAGGCTGGCGTCAAAGAGGTCACAGTCAACATCGAGAACGGAAAGGCCGAGGCGGTCGCCTCGGTCGGAGCATCTCTTGATCCTCTTGCGTTGGCGAAGGCGATCCGGCGAGCTGGATTTACCCCGCGTGAGCTTGCCTTTGAGGGCGCCGGGCGGTTGGTCCAGCGTGAAGAGGCTCTGGTGTTCGTTCCACCAGGAGGAAAACCCATTGCAATAGATACGAAAAGTCTTCCATCGGGAGAGAGTTTGATAAAAGACCAGATGGTCCGGCTGCTAGCAGGCTGGCCCGGGGAGGCGCCTGCGGACCTCTCGCGGCCGGCAATCCTCAGAAAGCTTAATCCGATGGGTACGGCGAACCGTCAGCCTCTCGATGCCTCTCCATGATGTTCCCTCGCACGATGGATAGCTCCGGCACCGCTAGCGAACCCGATCACCTCCGGCAATGGTTCTCTAACCAGGATTAAAGCTCGCACCAGCTCGAAGTTTCGATCGCCGGCTACTTCGAGTCCTTCAGAATCTCACGCGCTGCATTGTGACCGGGCAGGCCGCTGACGCCGCCTCCCGGGTGGCAGCCCGCGCCACAGAG
>JAPUKU010000126.1 GCA_027295505.1 Acidobacteriota bacterium | reverse complement strand
GGCCAGAAGGGGCCGGCCGCAGAGAACGTTCGCCCGACCTGAGAGAGCTCTCCTCGCAGATCGGACCGTGAGCAGCGGCCCCGGCGGCCCGGGACCGCGGGATGGGTTGTGCGCACGGCTCCGGGTTTCAGAAAGCTCCAGCGCTGGGCCCTGATCATGATCCTGGGGACAGGGGTGATCAGGGCGGAGCTAAGCTTACTTCAATCAGCAGGATCTTCGGGTCCAGATTCTCGGGAGAGGGAGGGAGTTACCGGGCTTCAGCACGCTGCGCTACAGCCTGCGAGGCGGCTTCATGGAGTTCCCCCGGATTCATGATGGCAACAAAATCGCGTTCCACCTTCAAGAAACGGCAGAAAGAACTGTTACGGCAGCAAAGGCAGCAGGACAAGCTGTCCCGCCGGGTGGAGAGAAAGAAGGAAAGGGAAGATCGTCCGGACGAAAATTTCGGAAACGAAGATCCGGATATTGCCGGAATCGTGCCGGGTCCCCAGCCGCTCCCCGATGACGACTTCTGAGCGTCATCTTTCTACTCACTTCAGACCAGAACAGATCCTTCCACACTTCGATCACTCCTCAGTGATGTTGTGTGAGGGAAGGTGGCGGCAGTGGATCGGTCCTCACAGCGCAGGGGTGTTTGACAGCGCTCAGCGAGGTTTCTAAGATCCCGTTTCATGATTTCCTACAGGCGGATTACCCGCGCTATCGAGGCTGTCCGCACCCGGCCCTCATCGCCCCGGCCCGCGGTGCGGTGTGTCGTGGTCCATCTCATTGGAATGCTGGCGGCCGTCTCCGCCGCACTTCCCGCTGAGGCCGAAGATCTGGTCGGGAAATCCGGGCGCAGGCCGGTCCTGGATCAGATCAAGGTCCCTCACTCTTACTACTACCGTGAGATGTATCTTCCGCAGTTGACCAGCGGCCCCAGCTCGGTCACCTGGTCTCCGGACGGAACCGAAGTTGTCTACTCGATGCAGGGCCGGTTGTGGCGGCAGCGGCTTGGCACAACCGCCGCGGAGCAGATCACGGTAGGGGCTGGCTACGATTTTCAGCCCGATTGGTCACCCGACGGTCGGTCCATCGTCTACTCTTCCTATCAGGACGACGCCCTCGAGCTGTGGCACTTGGATCTCGCCTCGAACACGCAGACTCCCCTCACAGAAAACGGCGCGGTCAACGTTGAGCCCCGCTTTTCACCTGAGGGCGAGCGCCTGGCGTTTGTGTCCACGCTCGACAAACAGCGCTGGCATATTTTCGTCCTGGATCTGAAAAAGAGCTTACCCGGTCGATTGCGCCGGATCACAGAAGACGTTCGCAGCGATCTACCCCGTTACTATTACAGCCCCTACGATCATTACCTCTCTCCCACCTGGTCATCCGACGGGGAGGAGATCCTTTTTGTTTCCAACCGGGGCCAGATCTGGGGAACGGGTGGCTTCTGGCGCGTAAGAACAGAGCCAGATAGCACCCCGCGCCAGATCCGCTACGAAGAGACGACCTGGAAAGCGAGACCGGATTGGTCGCCGGACGGCCGGCGCGTGATCTACTCCTCTTACCTCGGACGTCAGTGGAACCAGCTCTGGATCATGACGGATGAGGGAGGCGATCCATTTCCGCTGACGTACGGTGAATTCGATGTCACCGCACCTCGCTGGTCCCCGGACGGAAAAAAGATCGCCTATATCTCGAACGAAGGCGGGAACCTATCTCTCTGGATCCAGGACATACCAGGGGGACACCGCGTTGAACTGAAAGCCGCGCTCAAGCGCTACCGGCAGCCGATGGGAAACCTTCAGTTGCACATATTGGAGGGCGACGGCGGCTCCCTCGTGCCGGCCCGTGTGTCGGTGACAGACCTGAGCGGCCGCAGCTACGCTCCCGACGACGCCTGGATGCACGCAGACGACAGTTTCGATCGCGCCGAGCGCCGCTACGAGTATCAGTACTTCCACGCCCCCGGGAGCGCGGAACTGACGGTTCCCGCCGGCGAGGTGGAAGTCGAGATCCTACGGGGTCTGGAGTACTACCCGGTCCGCCGCAAGATAGAGATCAAGCGGGATGCTACCACGACACTCGAAGTGTCTCTTGAAGCGCTGGCCGATCTGGCCGCGGAGGGCTGGTTCAGCGGTGATCTGCACGTGCACATGAACTACGGCGGCTCGTACAGAAACGACCCGGCCCGGCTCACATTCCAGGCGGCGGCTGAAGATTTGAACCTGGTGGAGAACCTGATCGTCAACAAAGAACAGCGCGTCCCCGATATCTCCTACTTCAGCGGGGAGCCGGAGCCCAGCCCAGGCTTCATTCTGAACCACAGCCAGGAGTTCCACACGAGTTTCTGGGGGCACCTCGGCCTCCTCGGCCTCCGCGAAAACATTTTGCTTCCCGACTACGCGGCCTATACCAACACCCCCGCCGCCAGCCTCTACCCGCCCAACTCGGTCATCCTGGATCTCGCCCACGCGCAGGACGGTGTGACCGGCTACGTGCATCCGTTTGACACCGAGCCGGATCCCTTCGATCGCGACCGACCGCTCACGCACGAGCTGCCGGTCGATGTGGCGCTGGGGAAGGTGGATTATTACGAAGCGGTGGGCTTTAACGTGGATCCGTTTGCCACCCAGAACGTGTGGTACCGGATCCTGAACTGCGGATTCCGGCTGCCCGCCGGCGCCGGCACCGACGCCATGGCCAACTATGCCTCACTGCGCGGCCCCGTCGGGATCAACAGAGTCTACGCGCAGATCCGGCCACCGCTCGATTACCGGCGCTTTTTAGGAGCCCTGAAAGCGGGAAAGACCTTCGCCACCAACGGCCCGTTGCTCGGTTTCATGCTCGATGGCAAGGGAATCGGTGACGAACTGCACCTTCCGGAGGGCTCCCACCGCCTGGAGGCACGCGCCTCCCTGCGCTCGATTGTTCCGGTGGATCACTTCGAGATTGTGGGAAACGGCAAGGTTATCGCGTCACTTCCTATCAGTGAAGACGGACTGCTCTCGAGCCTCGTGCGCGATATTGTGGTGGATCGCTCGGGCTGGTATCTCCTGAGGGCCTGGAACTCGAAGGCCACACACCCCATCCTCGACTTCCGCCCCTTTGCTACCACCAGCCCCATCTATGTCGAGGTGGACGGAAAACCCGTGCGCTCAGAGGATGACGCCAACTATTTTCTTGCCTGGATCGATCGCATCACAGAATCGGTCCGCGCGCACAAGGACTGGAACACCCAGGAAGAGAGGGACGCCGTCTTCCAGATCCTCGAAGACGCCCGGACCGTTTATCACCAGCGCGCCACCCCTTGACCCATACAGAGCCCGGGCGAGGAACTACTTCTACGACTGGAGCTTGTTCACCAGGCTCGAATAAACCCAGCCCTTTTCACCGGACGCGGTCTCGACCTTGTACCATGAGCCGTTGTTGTCGAGCACCTTCAGCTTGTCGCCCTTGCTGACTTTTGTCACCACGCCGGAGTCGGTGCTGGGTTCCTGCCGAATATTCACCGTCGACTTCTGAACCTCCACACTGGCAGTGGAGACCGGTGAGTGCATCAGCTTCCCCATGGAGCTATAGGGGCTGCTGATCAGGATCACGATCACACCGAAGAACAGAACCAGCCGGTACAGGTCGACCGTGACGTATCTCGACAGTTTCAGCTTCTCGAACATGAAATAGACCACACATGCGCAGCTCGCTGTGCTCACGATGAACACGAAGCCGGTGGTGTTGTGCTTGAGAAAGAAAACGAGAGCAAACAGACCCAACAGAAAGGGAAGCACGAACCTCATGTCTTTTTGTAGTTTCGGATCGGAGAGCATGCTCCGGAAATTGCTCAGAAACGATCCACCCGCCACCTGCTGCTGATACGAATTCATCTCTTTTTCCTTTCAACCCTTCCAGCACCAACCAGGAACTGTTGCATTCATCCGTCACAGAAGAGCTTAATTAACGATAGGGTCCGGTGAGAGGGGAGTCAAGCGCTCGCCGAACCCGCAAACCGTTTGGATCAGTACATTTGGAGTGTGACGGATGCCTGGTTAGGACCCGGCCGCCGGCTACCTGGGGTGAATCGGCGTTCAGGCGGCTGTTCTGGTACTATTTCCTTATTAAATGAGCTCCTTGGAAGTGCTATTTACCGGCTCGTCAAACGGGTCACAGCCTGGTCTCGAGCGGAGGCCGTTCGACCCGCTGGTGCGCCTCGCCGTGCTGGCGCTCGTCGGCGGCCAGCTTAGCGCCTGCGACGCCCGCGGACCGGAACTCCCCCTCATTGAAACCTCCACGGTGGTGCGCCGGGATATCACCTATTCGGCGATCGCCGACGGCGTTGTGGAGCCGATCCTGACGGTGGAGGTCAAATCCAAAGCGTCGGGTGAGATCACGGTGCTGGCTGTGGACACGGGCCACGAGGTGAAGGCGGGTGACGTTCTGGTCCGCATCGACCCGTTGGATGCTCAGAACGCCTCGGCGCAGGCCGGAGCGGATCTGGAGGCCACAGTGGCCCGCCAGAGGTTCGCTGAGTCGGCGCTGCGTCGGGCCGAGCAGCTGCGCGAAGAGAACATGCTTCCGGAGGCCGACTACGATCTGGCGGTCTACGAAGCCAGGCAGGCTCAGGCGGACGCCGTGAAGGCGCGGATCACCCTCGATCTGGCGCACCGGAGGCTCGAAGAGACCACCGTGCGGGCCCCGATATCGGGCACCATCCTCACCAAGAACGTCGAGGTTGGAAACGTCATCGCTTCGGCGGTCACGCAGGTCTCCGGCGGGACGATTCTGATGACGATGGCTGATCTCTCCTCGGTCGAGATCCGCTCTTTCGTGGACGAAGTCGATGTGGGCCGGGTCGCGGCGAGCATGCCCGTGCGTATCACGGTCGAGGCATATCCGGGACGTGAGTACCAGGGCGTTGTGGACCGAATCGAGCCACAGGCGATCGTGGAACAGAACGTCACCCTGTTCCCTGTTCTGGTCCGGATGAAGAACCAGGATCGCTCGCTACGGCCCGGCATGAACGTCGAGGCCGAGATTATGCTTGCCCGGCGTGATGACGTGATCTCTGTCCCCATGGAGGCCATCCGCTCAGTGGATGACATTGAACTGGCCGCCCAGTTCCTCGGCCTCTCTCCATCTTCGCTTGATGGGAACGGTATGAGTGAATCCCCGGGCTCCACCAACCACAATCCGTCCTCCAGCAATGGACGTAGAGCGATTGCGTTCGTGAACACCACGGGAGGGCCTGAGATACGTCCAGTACTGGTAGGTGTCTCCGACTGGAACCATGCCGAGGTTCTCTCGGGCCTCTCGGAGGGGGAGGAGGTCATCCTGCTGCCTTCCTCCACGGTTTTGCGGCAGCAACAAGAGCGGCTCGAGAGGTTTCGACGCACCCGCGGGATTCCGGGCATGAACCGCCGCTCGAAAAAGAAGCAGAACCGGCAGAGCAACTAGGGATCACGTTTTCTTGAGAATTTGAAACACGAAAAATGATGAAGAAGCACCCGAACTCGATCAGAACATTCGATATCGCCCGCCTCGCCGTCGGAGCGGTCAGGACCAACAAGCTCCGCTCCGTGCTGACGATGCTAGGCATCATCATCGGCATCGCTGCCGTCATCACCATGGTCGCTCTCGGGCGGGGGGCCCAGCAGGCGGTACAGGAGAGGATTCAGGCCCTTGGAACCGACCTGCTCACCATCCGCCCCGACTACCGGTCCCGCGCAGGTGTCAAGGCCGGCGAGGTAAAGCTCACTCTCGAGGATGCAGAAGCGATCCTCGAAAAAGTCCCCTCCGTGATCGAAGTGGTTCCCGAAATGCGCGGAACCACCCAGGTGGAGTACGGGACGAACAACGTCGCCGTGACCGTTACTGGAACCACGCCGAACTGGATGGCGGTGAACCGTTTCCGGATGCATTACGGTCGATTTCTGGAGCCAAAGGACATCGAGGGGCGCCGCAAGGTCGCCGTGATTGGCGCCGGAGTTCTTCCGGATTTCAAGGCCGAGGCCGAGGATCTTCTCGGCCAGGAGGTGATGATCCGGGGTCTGCGCTTCCGGGTCATCGGCGTGATGCGTGAAAAAGGCGGTGCGGGCTGGTGGAACCCTGACGAGCAGATCCTGGTCCCGATCTCGACCGCGCGGTTCAGAGTCTTTGGCCACGACTATCTACGCAGCATCACGGCACAGGCCAGCTCTGCCACCACCCTCAACAGGGCGATCATAGACGTGGAAAAGACTCTTCGCCGCCAGCACCGGATCCGGAACAGTCGGGAGAACAATTTTCGTATCTACAACACGTCGAGCCTGATGTCCACCTACGAGGAAACCAGCCGGACCTTCGCTTACCTGCTGGCAGCGATCGCGGCTGTTTCCCTCGTCGTCGGCGGCATCGGCATCATGAATGTCATGCTGGTGTCGGTCACGGAGCGCACGCGGGAGATCGGCCTGTGCAAAGCCCTGGGAGCCACACGGCGCCTGGTGCTCTCGCAGTTCCTGGCCGAAGCGGTTGTCCTGTGTGTCACGGGAGGAGCGCTGGGTATCGCCGTGGGTTTCGGCGCTTCATCTCTTCTCGCACAGGCTGCCGGCTGGCGTACGATGGTGAGCGGAAGCTCGGTCCTGCTGGCTCTGGGTTTCAGCGCCGCCGTGGGAGTCTTCTTTGGGCTCTATCCCGCCGCCCGCGCAGCCCGGCTCGATCCAATCGATGCTCTCCGACAGGAATAGGCATAACTTCCGGCAGCATCTCTGAAAACCGAAGGCCCATGCTCGAATGCTGACGCGTGTTTTGCTGGTTCTCGAATTCGTGCTTGGCGTGCTTCCTCCGATTGCCTATTTCATCTACCATTTTCCTGTTGCCGTCTTCTGGGTGAGCAGTGTCGTAGAGCTGGTGTTCGCAGGAACCGCTAACCTGTTCACGGTCAGCGTCGCGGTGTTCTTTGTTGCGGCCGGGCTGGGCCTGGCCAGCCTTTCTTACACTATCTATCTCCGGCTCTTCCGTAACGCCCTCCCGGGCCGTGCCCTCCTCGGCGGGCTTCTGATCGGCATGACCGCTTCGATCGGGCTCCTGAGCGTTGCCTGGATGACGCTTGGTTTCTGGATCGAATTTTATGTCTATGGCGCTCCGCTGATCGTCGCAGCTCACCACCTGTTCTCAACCCTCCGACAACAGAGGCTCCGCTTGAAGATCCCCTCGTCTGCGGCGGCGTGAAACCCCATGCGGAAGACATTTCAGCAGAGAAGCTTGTTCCTGCGTTCGGTTCTTACCGGGTTCGTGTTTCTCTTCACGATTGCCCTGGCCGCGACTGCCTCGGATGCTCCCCGGTTTCCCCGGGTGGCGGCGGAGTGGGAACCGGCGCTGGGGGCCCTGGTCAGATGGCCGCCCGTGGTGCCCAAAGAGCTGCTCGTCGAGATCGCCGGGGATGATCGGCTTTTCCTGTTGGTCGACGATGAGGAGGCGCAGAGAGAGGCAGAGATGGAGCTCGAGGATCTGGGCATCGACCTCGAAGTGGTCGATTTCATTCTTGTGGGAGACAGCTCCTCTCTCTCCTGGCCGCGGGACTGGGGCCCTTTTGCGTTGTTTGACGAAGAGGGGATGTTTCATCTTGCCGATCCCAGGTTCGTTGGTTACCCTTCCGCAACTCCAGCGTGCGAGGGACGACTATTTACCCTGGACATCCCCTTCTTCGGTGAGGATCCCATCGACGACGATGCAACTGAGGTCGTGGCGAAGACACTCGGGTTTTCCAACCTCCGCCTTCCCTTCGCGCTCACGGGCGGCAACGCGCTGGTGGATGGTCACGGAACCGCGTTTTCGACCTGCGTCATGCTCAACGAGAATCGGCGATATCTCGGCGTCTCGGCGGATGAGTTCTATCGGGCTGTCGAGGCGCAACTGGGAATCTCCAACTATGTCATCGTCCCA
Organism: Acidobacteriota bacterium; assembly: GCA_027295505.1. Taxonomy (GTDB): domain Bacteria; phylum Acidobacteriota; class Polarisedimenticolia; order JAPUKU01; family JAPUKU01; genus JAPUKU01. Next base: position 1,651 of record JAPUKU010000126.1, on the reverse strand, counting down.
AACTTCGAGTGGTTTGGAATCCAGCATATCGACTGCCTCCTGAAGCCGCTGGACGAGGAAACCATTCTCGTCAAGCGTGTTCCAGAAGGACATCCGGACCATGAACCGATCAAGGAGATCGTGACTTACCTCTCCACCCTCACGAATCCTCACGGCCGGCCGTATCGCATCGTGCGCATTGACACACCGCCGTACCTTCTGGGACATTTTGTCGCCAACTACACCAACTCTCTCATCCTGAACAGGAAAATCCTCGTTCCCCTCTTCGGCATTCCGGCGGATGAGGCAGCGCTTCAGACCTGGCGCGAGTTGATGCCCGGCTACGAAGTCATCGGATTCGAGAACCCCGGTTTCTGGGGGTGGAGCTGGCTGGACGCGCTTCACTGCCGCGTACGTGCGATCTGGGATCCGGAGATGTTGTACATGCACCACCGCCGCCTCGACGAGCGTGTGGAGGCGGCCCCGTCCTATCACATTGAAGCCCTGATCCGGGACCATAGCGGTGCCGGCCTCATCGAGGAGGAGCTCATACTGTCGTGGCGGCTGCACGGCCAGGCCGAATGGAATGAAACCGGTCTCAGGACAGAAGCCAATCCGGAAATGTTCACTGCATCGATCTCCGGACCTGCGCCGGGTGATATGGTGGAATACTTCCTATCAGCGGCGGACCGATCGGGCCGTCGCGAAACCCTGCCACGCGGGGCACCCGCGGGTTTTTATACCTTCACGGTTGCACCCCGCTCAGACGAGGCATCCGTCTGAGTTTTTCGTCTGGAGACACACTGTGAGCAAATTGCATGATCGTGATCTCGGCATGGATCGGTCCATCACGCGGCGCGACTTTCTGAACGGAGCCAGCATCGCCGTGGCCGGCTCGCTCCTCGCTCCGGGTTGGATCGTTGCAGGCAGTTCTGCCAAGTCCGCGTCCGGGAGTGCGGCCGACTATTACCCCCCCACCCTGACCGGGTTGCGGGGAAGCCATCCCGGCTCTTTCGACGTGGCCCACAAGCTTCGGGATGGAGCGCCGGGCGGTTTCGGCACCGTGGCGGACACCGGTGAGATTTACGATCTGGTCGTTGTGGGCGGTGGAATCAGCGGCCTGGCGGCAGCCTACTTCTTCCGGAAGAAAGCAGGGCCGAAGGCGAAGATCCTCATCCTGGACAATCACGACGATTTCGGCGGGCATGCAAAACGCAACGAGTTCCACCATAAGGGACGACTTCTGGTGGATCTTGGCGGTACCGAGTTCATCGAGCATCCGTCGACTTACCCACCCGAAGCTTCGGCATTGCTGAGGGAGTTGGGTATCGACGTCGGCCAGGCTGAAGAGGTCTATGATCGCGACCTTTATCGCTCTCTGGATCTGCGTGGAGCAATCTTCTTCGACAAGGAGACGTTCGGCGCCGATCGGCTTGTGATCGGTGGTAAATCTGTTCCCGAGCCCAAGCGCTCTTATGGCTACGGCAACCTTCCGGCCGAGCTTGCCGCCCCAACCGGCGACCGGGCTCGAGTGGAAGCCTTCGTCGCGAGAACGCCACTGGACGAAAGAGCGAAACGGGAGATTGTGGAACTGTTCAGTGAATCCAAGGACCATCTCCCCAATCAGTCGCGTGCTGAAAAGCAGAAGACGCTGGCAAAGATCAGCTATCAA
>JAPUKU010000125.1 GCA_027295505.1 Acidobacteriota bacterium | reverse complement strand
CAGAGAAGCGGCCATAAACTCCAGTGTCTCAGAGCGCTCGTTCGCCGCCTTCACCTTTCTCTCCTGCTCCATCATGATCTCCCCGAAAGCCAACGCTGCCTCGGCACGGACGGCGATGTTGATTGCCGTGTTGGAGAGCTGAACGGCATTTCGGGCAGGATTATCGATCTTGCTACTGCCCGGTCTATCCGCTGCGATGGCTTCTGCCGCCTCCAGCTCTGAACCGGCCATGGCAAGAGCCTCGTTGGCGTAAGCTCCGGTGTTGTGCCGCTGGGCGAGCTCAAATGCCTTACGGGCCTGCAGCAGCCCCAGATCCGTCTTGGAGTCCCATACGAGATCGGCGATGCTCATCTCGGCGTGCTCAGGAGCTCTTGCGAGCTCCGAAAAACTGTAGCTCCTTGACCGGGACTTGTCCTTCTTGGGCCCACCGCCCACGAACATCACCAGCTCCGACGGGCGGGCCACCATGTAGTACGGCTCCGCGGTAACGACCAGGGCAAAGCCCTTCAGGCCCACATAGAACGTCTCGGTGCCGGAGCTCTTTCTGGCCTGAAGCTCGCCAAGATTCGCCGCGCGGCCGTCATAGGTGACGGCCCAGACAACGTACGAGGTGACATCGCCACCAAACAAAATTGCAGGCTTCATGTCTCTGTACATGATCTTGACTCTCGACTGTCCGTGCTTGAAGAGGACGTCGGCCTCGATAGAGGCCTGCGGGGCAACGTTCTGTGCGGTCATCGGTATTTTGATGCTCTTGCCAGGCAGGAACTCAACACCGGTCACCTCTACCGGGGCCGCGTATGCCATTTGCGCCACCAGCACCAGGCCGCACAGCACGGCGATGGAGCTCAACGATTTTCTCATTTAAAATTTTCCTCCTGTTAAAGGATGCAATACCTCATCCGGTTCCCACGTCCCATCCCCAAGATGTCCCTTCAGGACAGATCTTCCACCCTGGCCGTTACCATGAAGACTCACACAGTCTGGCCGGGGCGAGGACTCGACGGCCCGAGCCTCCCCAAAAGTGCTATGAAACCAGAACCCTCTACCTGAGTAGAAGTGAGATTGTAACCCTGAGCATGGTCGCGTGTCTACGGGGATGTTCCTAATCGAGATTGCTGATTTGCTGCCCGGTTCCTGGTCTTATTGAACGGACAGCTCGAAGGTTTGGGTCTCGACCCCCTCCGAGGATACCTTTACCAGCGCTTTGCCGGAGTCTCTCCTCGATTGCAGGTAAATCAGCAGACGACCCCCCGACCTGAGACCTCGCAGTGGACGGTCTGGTCCGCGTCCGGCACGAGGATGCCGCGACGATCCACGAGCTGTACCTCGGCGACGGGTGGGCCGCGAGGTTTCCGCATAGCATCAAACCCGGGACCGAGGGTACAATAAGCGCCCTTTGCTCAGCCACCGGAAACCTCGTCTCCTGGGAAAAATATGACGTTCAATGGGCGGGAAGTGGATTGGCCGATGTTTGCGATCACGCTGGTGATCCTGCTGATAGCCTGCGTTCCCCTGGCCATGGCTCCGGAGCGGGGGGCCGAGATCATCAACGGGGTCTACTCGTTCGTGACCCAGAACTTCGGCGTTTTCCTGCTGTGGTCAAGCATTGGGTTCCTCGTCTTTGTACTGTTCCTGGCATTCGGCCGGTACGGTCGGGTGAAGCTTGGAGAAGCCAATGAACCACCCGAATTCTCCGAAGGAAGCTGGGCGTCGATGGTATTCTGCGCCGGAGTCGCCTCGGGGCTATTCTACTGGGCCACGATCGAGTGGGCCTATTACTTCGATGCGCCTCCCTTCGGTCTGACGCCGGGATCGACGGAGGCGATAGAGTGGGGAGCAACCTATGGGATGTTCCACTGGGGTATCTCCGGCTGGGCTATCTACAGCCTCCCGGCTGTTGCTCTCGGCTATTCTTATTTCGTTCGCCGCAGACCCGTTCTCCGCCTGAGCGCAGCATGCCGCCCGCTGATCGGCGACCGGGCCGACGGCAAGACGGGCAAGCTGATCGACCTCCTTTACATGGTGGGACTTCTGGGTGGGGCCGGCACCTCACTCGGTCTGGGCACTCCGATGATCGCTTCCGGAATCAGCAGACTATCGGGGGTGGAGGTCTCATTCAAGCTGAAGCTTTTCATCATGTTCGTCTGCACTCTGATGTTTGCGACCAGCGTCTACTTCGGTCTCAAGCGCGGAATCAAGCGTCTCAGCAACATCAACACCGTGGGAGCGTTCGTCATCCTGCTATTTATTTTGGTTGCCGGTCCAACCCTGTTCATCTTCAAGATGGGGACCAACAGCGTCGGCCTCATGCTCTCGAACCTCGTCCGCATGCACACCTGGACCGATCCGACAGGCAACTCCGGATTCGTTGAGAAGTGGACCATCTTCTACTGGGCGTGGTGGATCGCTTACGCGCCTTTCATGGGGCTCTTCGTCGCCCGAATCTCCCGCGGACGAACGATCCGGCAGGTTATCCTCGGTATGCTGGGTTATGGCAGCCTTGGCTGCTGGCTGTACTACATCGTCCTGGGCAACTACGCCCTTAACCTTCAGCTGACCGATCTGCTTCCCGTGACTGAGATACTGAAGAGGGAAGGAGCTCCCCAGGCGATAACCGCGGTGATTGCCTCGCTGCCGGCCGGTCGCATCGTGCTCGCGGCCTTCTGCGTGGTCAGCACGATTTTCCTCGCCACGACCCTCGACTCTGCCTCTTACACGCTGGCCTCCAACGCGAGCCGGCGCCTCGAGATCGGCCGTGATCCGGCTCGCTGGCACCGGCTCTTCTGGGCTTTCGCGGTGGGTCTCCTGCCGGCAGCCCTCATGCTGGTCGGAGGCCTGAAGGCCATACAAACCGCGTCCCTGGTGGTTTCACTGCCGCTCCTCGTTGTGGAAGTGATGATGGCGGTCTCGTTGTTCAAATGCCTGAGGGAGGATTTCTGAGCCCTGCAATCACCTGGAGACAGGGGCAGTTCAAGGGCTGGGACTGCTATCTGATACAGACGGGATCGCTGGAGCTGGTTCTGGTGCCGCAGGTCGGCGGGCGGGTCATGGGCTGCAGCTGGAACGGGTATCAGCTGTTCTTCACCCAGCCGGAGCGCGAGGGCCGTCTCGAGACAGTTGCTTCCACGCAGGATGTCAGAGCCAGGAAACGCGCCATGGGGATGCCTCTGTGGGGTGGGGACAAGACCTGGCTGGCGCCACAATCTCGGTGGACGGACGGCGTGCCGTTCCTGGATCTCGACAGCGCCCCGTATGATCTGCAGGTCAAGAAAAGCAGCGAGAAAAAGCTCATTGTTGAAATGAAGAGCCATGTGTGCCGGGAAACAGGCATGCAAATCACCAGAACCCTTGACCTTTCATCCGACACCCCGGGCTGGCGAATCCGGCATCGGCTGCAGAACTGTTCGACAGCGGAAACGGAGTGGGAGATGTGGATCGTGAGCATGGTGCTCCAGCCTGGACGGGTCTTCCTGCCCCGAAGCCGAAGCTCCACATATCCGGGTGGAGTGAAGACCTTTGTCGAGGAGGGTGAATCCGTGGCTGCCCGTCAAAGCGTTGTCGGTGAGCTCGGCAGTCTTGCCGTCATCGAGTGCATGGCGTCGAAACAGTTCAAGTACGGGGTGGACAGCCGCGAGGGCTGGATCCTTGGAGTGCTGGACGCTGGAGGCGGTCTCATCGGCTACCGCAAAGAGGTTCCCTTTTTCCCGGAAGCGACCTATGCACATGGTTGCGTGAGCGAGGTCTTCAACTCTGGCGAGTATTCGTATCTGGAGATGGAGTCTCACGGTCCGACGCGACGCCTGAGCCCCGGTGAATCATACGAAGTGGAGGAAGAACAGTCAGTCTTCGATGTGCCGAAATGGCCTCAGAGCGAAGACGAGGTCAGAGCCCTGCTGACACGGAAGGCGGGTGTTTGAACGTGGGTCTTCACTGGTTCGATTCACTGATCTTCATCACCTTCTTCGCCATAGCCATCGGCACGAGCCTGTACAAGAGCCGGCGGGAGACGTCAGGTGAGGATTTTTTCCTGGCGAGCCGGGCGCTGCTCTGGCCGCTCATCGGGCTTTCGCTGATCGCGGCCAACATATCAACGGAGCACTTCGTCGGTATGTCCGGCCAGGGAGCCGGAGCGATGGGCATGGCGATCGCTAGCTATGAATGGATCGCGGCCGTAACGCTGGTCTTCGTGGCTCTCTTCTTCCTGCCCAGGTTTCTGCGCAGCGGGATCTACACCATTCCCGAATACCTGGAGTACCGGTACAACGCTGCCGCACGAGCCATCATGGCGTTCTACCTGATGGTCATATACATCGCGGTCAGCATCTCGGCGGTCGTCTACAGCGGTGCGCTGACGCTGCAGACGATATTCGGCATGGATCTGGTCTTCGCAGTATGGTTGATTGGCGGTATTGCCGCGCTCTACGCCACGTGGGGCGGCTTGAAGGCGGTTGCCTGGGCGGACCTCTTCCAGGGTTCGGCTCTCATCATCGGAGGGGTGATCACCCTCATCCTGGGGTTTAAGGCCGTGGGTGGAGTGGACAGCTTTCTGGAGACCAATGCCGACAAGCTTCACATGATTCTTCCGAGCGATGATCCGGTGCTTCCATGGACCGCGCTGATCATCGGGATCTGGATCCCCAATTTCTACTACTGGGGGCTCAACCAGTTCATCACGCAGAGAGCACTTGCGGCGCGCACACTGAGGCACGGACAATTGGGAATCATGTTCGCCGCGACCCTCAAGCTTTTCATCCCGTTCATCATAATCTTCCCCGGCATCATGGCGTTTCAATTGTACAGCGCCGATCTCACCGCTCCGGGTGCAACCATGGATGCAGCCTATCCACTGCTGATCCGGAATCTGGTACCGATCGGACTGCGGGGGTTTATCTTTGCGGCAATCACCGGAGCCGTGATCAGCACGCTGGGCTCGATGCTCAACTCCGTGTCTACCATTCTGACCATGGATCTCTACAAGCGCCACTGGAACAGGGATGCTTCTCCAAGTTCGATCGTAAAGATCGGGCGGATTTCCACGCTGATTTTTGTGGTCATTGTGTGCCTGATCGCTCCAAGTCTGGGGACTCCGCGTTTTCACGGGATCTTCACCTACATCCAGGAGTTTCAGGGCTATATTTCGCCTGGAATCCTCGCGGCGTTTGTTTTTGGTCTTCTCTTCAAGCGTGCTCCGGCGGCGGCCGGCGTGACCGCATTGCTTATGTCCGTGCCGGTGTATGGTTTTCTTCAGTGGAAGTTCGGCGAAATTGCATTCCTGAATCGCATGGCGATCTCCTTCGCTGTGACCATCGCTGCCATGTGGCTCATCACCCTCTGGAGGCCGCTACTGGAGCCGAAGGTCATGCCGGTGAGAGAGGGGTTTGACCTGACCGCCTCTGTCTCCGTTAAGTGGTATGGGGGGTTCTTGATACTGGCCACGGTGGCTCTCTACGCCCTCTTCTGGTAGATCTACGTAGATGCCGAAACGTTCGATGCTTGATTGGAAGCAACAACCCCACCGTCGCCTTAATCCTCTGACCGGAGAGTGGGTGCTCGTCTCCCCGCAACGCACCCTCAGGCCGTGGCAGGGGAAGAAAGAGAAAAGGTCACCTAAGGAAGGCCCCCGGCACGACCCCAAGTGCTATCTGTGTCCGGGAAATCCGCGTGCGGAGGGCGCACGAAACCCTAACTATGCGCACACCTTTGTATTTGACAACGATTACCCGGCGCTTGTCCCCGAGGCCTCTCCGGGAGAGATAGACAAAGGCGGGTTAATCGTTGCGCAGTCCGAATCGGGTATCTGTCGGGTCGTGTGCTTTTCGCCCCGGCACGATCTCGCAATTGCACGTATGCAGCAAGCGCAGGTTCGCCTCCTGGTCGATGTGTGGGTGGAGCAGCACCGGGATCTGGCGCAGCGGCCAGCCATCAACCACGTGCAGATCTTCGAAAACAGGGGCGCCCTCATGGGATGCAGCAACCCCCACCCGCACGGCCAGATCTGGGCTAACGCAACAATTCCGGACCCGACGAGGAAAGAAACGGAATCTTTCGAGAATCACCTGAAGGCACGCGGCTCATGCCTGCTCTGCCACTACCTCGACCTGGAAACTTCGGAAGGGGAGCGGCTCATCTTCCAGAACAACGGGTTCACGGTATTGGTTCCGTATTGGGCGGCCTGGCCGTTCGAGACACTTGTCCTCAGCAGGCGTCATATCGCGGATCTGGATCAACTCTCCGATTCTGAGCGCGATGACCTGGCGGATGTTCTCAGGCGCCTGACGATTCGCTACGATGGCCTGTTTCAGACGCCCTTTCCGTATTCCATGGGCTTTCATCAACAGCCCACTGACGGGGCTGCGTATCCTGGCTGGCATCTCCACCTGCACTTCTACCCGCCGCTTCTTCGCTCGGCGACGGTCAAGAAGTTCATGGTGGGTTACGAGATGCTGGCGTCTCCTCAGCGGGATATCACGCCCGAGGCGGCCGCGGAGAAACTGCGGGCTGTTGCCGATGGGGTTGCCAGGGAAACGTAAGCGGACGTTCAGAGTGCTCTGGAAGTCACGCCCTGCGAGGGAACGCACATATATATGAAGGGTTTCCGGCCGGTCTTCTGCTCATAACCCCGGGAAACCTCTTCCTGAAAGGGCTCCACCTCCTGCGTTCGGACCAGGTTCACGGTACAACCCCCAAAGCCGGCACCGGTCATCCGTGCGCCGAGTGTCCCGGGTTGGGCCGCGGCCAGGTCAACGAGAAGATCCAGCTCACGGCAGCTGACCTGGTAGTCGTTCTTGAGGCTCTCGTGGGATTGATACAGCAGATCACCAAAGGGAGCCATGGCGTTCGTTTTCAGCAGTTCCACCCCCCGCAGAACCCGCTCGTTCTCCGAGATGACGTGATGCGCTGCCCTGTAGTGATGTTCGGATAGCCGGGATTGGTTCTCCTCGAGCTGATCGATTCGAACATCGCGGAGTGCTTTAATCTCTCCCAGGCGCGGCTGCAGGAGCCTGACGGTCTCCTCGCACGCAGCACGCCGCTTGTTGTATTCGGATGCGCCCAGGGTGCGCTGGACCCGGCTGTCGCAGATAACGATTTTTGCGTCGAAGCGAATCGGCACTAGAGAGAAGGAGAGATCGCGGCAATCGAGAAACAGCGCGGTGCCCTCCTGACCGAGCACCGAAATGAACTGATCCATGATGCCGCACTGGACCCCCACGAACTCTCTTTCCGCGGCCTGGCAGAGAAGAGCCATTTCCGTCTTCTCGAGCTCAAACTCGCCGAGAACCCGCACCGCCTCGGCCACGGCCACCTCCAGCGCGGCAGAGCTGCTCAGCCCGGCCCCAATGGGGACGTTTCCCGAGATGAGCAGATTCATTCCCCGGATCTCGAATCCCCGTTTCCGGTACTCGGAGACAACTCCCCGGAGATAGTTGCTCCATGTGGCTCCGGGGTCACTGCCGAAATTGCTCAGATCGAAGCTCGAGCGCTGCGAAAAATCGACAGAGCATGCGTGGACCTGCTCATCTTGTCGCCGAGCCGCCAGAACCCGGATCTCCCGGTCGATGGCGGCGGGAAACACGAAACCATCGTTGTAATCCGTGTGCTCTCCCAGAAGGTTGACCCGGCCCGGCGCCCGAACGCTCACCCGGGGGGGGCTCGAGAACTCCGCTGTGAACCTCTGCGCGAGCTGGTTTTCATCGAGGATCGGCATCGAGAGGAGAAAGAATATCGTTTTATCTCGTCCCTGAGAAGGTCCGGCGCTCCCTGACCAAAGCGAGGTTCTTGTGGGGATTCGACACTTGAAGCATACTGCGCGGACCGGTTCGAGACTCGGTAGGCAGATCCCTGAAATCCCGGGGCCCGGTGTGCGGCACCCACGGGGATTCGACATAGGAGGCGAGGGAATGAGTCAATGGGTGGTCCGGGGGGCCTTAGGATTCATGCTCCTGGCGGTGGTCGGATCCGCGCCCGGAGCGGAGCAGCGCCTCGATTGGGAAAACCCCGAGGTTTTCGCCCGCAACAAGCTGCCCCCTCACGCATCTTTCCGGCCTTACCCTTCCAATGATCAGGCCCTTGCCGGCGGTGACTCGTCGTTCGTCCGGTCGCTGAACGGCTCGTGGCGTTTCCACTGGGTGAAGAGGCCCGCGGAACGTCCCATTGGCTTTCACGAGGCGGGCTACGACGACAGTGGCTGGGATGAGCTCCCGGTGCCTTCCAGCTGGCAACTTCACGGGCATGGCATTCCGATCTATACCAACGTCCAGTACCCGTTCGGACAGCCCAACCCGCCGTTCATCCCTCATGACAACAATCCGGTCGGCTCGTACCGCAGGACCTTCAGCCTGCCCTCGAGCTGGAAGGAGCGCAGAGTGGTTCTTCATTTCGCAGGAGTCGAATCGGCATTTTATGTTTGGCTGAACGGTCAGGAAGTGGGGTACAGCCAGGGGAGCCGGACTCCGGCGGAGTTCGATGTGACGCAGTACCTGAAAAGGGGAAAGAACCTGATCGCCGTCGAGGTCTATCGCTGGTCGGATGGCTCGTACATCGAGGATCAGGATTTCTGGAGGTTGAGCGGCATTTTTCGGGATGTCTTCCTGGTCTCGACCGCGGACACCCAACTGTGGGACTACTGGGTGCGCACGGATCTGGACGAACAGTACCGCGATGCCGATCTCATCCTGACGGCCGAGGTGGGGAACAACTCATCGGATCCGGCCCGGGGCGCTCTCGAAGTCACGCTCCTCGATGCCAGCGGCGAAGTCGTCGTCCCCGCCAGCAGCGTTGACTATTCCGTTGCCCCCAACAGCCGTGCCTCTCTCGAATTCTCCCGGACTGTGAGCAATCCGGCAAAATGGTCGGCGGAATCTCCCGAGCTTTACACGCTCCTTCTGACCCTGAGGGGAGAGGACGGAAAGGTTCTGGAAGCCGTGTCTCAAAAGATCGGATTCCGGGAGGTGGAGATTCGCCATGGCCGGTTGAGGGTCAACGGTGTGCCGATCGTGCTGAAAGGGGTCAACCGCCACGAGCACGATCCCGACACCGGACACACCGTGGATGCCGAATCTATGGTTCGCGATATCCGCTTGATGAAGGCCCACAACATCAACGCCGTCAGGACCAGCCACTATCCGGATACGCCCGAGTGGTACGACCTCTGTGATCGCTTCGGTCTTTACCTGATCGATGAGGCGAACCTCGAATCCCACGGGATCGGTTACGAGCCCGAGGACACCCTGGGCAACAAGCCGCAATGGGGGGCGGCGCATATGGATCGGACCCTTCGCATGGTCGAGAGGGACAAGAACCACCCCTCGATCATCATCTGGTCCCTGGGAAACGAGGCGGGTGACGGGGTGAACTTCAAAGCCACCAGCGACTGGATTCACAGTCGTGACCCAAGCCGTCCCGTGCAGTACGAGCAGGCCGCGTCCCGGGCCCACACCGATATCGTGGTGCCCATGTACGCCCGGATCGATCAGATGATTCACTACGCCGAGAACCACGACGATCGTCCGATGATCCTGTGTGAGTACGCCCATGCCATGGGTAACAGCGTCGGAAACTTGCAGGATTACTGGGATGTGATCGAGCGATACCCGCAGCTACAAGGCGGGTTCATCTGGGACTGGGTGGATCAGGGCCTGCGCAGCCGGACCGAGGATGGAAGGGAGTTCCTGGCCTACGGGGGTGATTTCGGGCCTCCGGAGATTCCCAGCGATGGTAACTTCTGCATGAACGGGCTGGTCAGCGCCGACCGCATCCCTCATCCCAGCCTTCACGAGGTCAAAAAGGTGTACCAGTACGTCGACATTGGGGAAGAAGATCTGGCGAGCGGCCGCGTCCGGATATCCAACAACTACGCGTTTCTCGATCTGAGCCGACTGCAGGCGAGCTGGGAGGTCAGGGCGGACGATCGGAGACTACAGGGAGGCATTCTGAGCGATCTTCAGATCCCGGCCGGTGAGAGCCGGGTGGTTGAGATTCCCATGCGGAGGCTCGAACCGGAGTCGGGCGTGGAGCACTGGCTCCTGTTGAGCTTCCGGCTGCCGGAGGATCTCCCCTGGGCCGAGGCCGGCCATGAGGTGGCCTGGGAGCAGTTCGCGCTGTCTTTCCCCGCGGAGTCCACCCATGGCGGGGAAGAGGATCTGCCTCCCATCGAAATGAGTGAATCAGGATATCTGGTTACGCTCACCGGAGAGGATTTCCTGCTCGAGCTCAACAAGATGAAGGGCACGATTGAAACACTGCGATACGGGGACACGGACCTGATCCGGACCGGCCCCAGGCCAAACTTCTGGAGAGCACCCACCGATAACGACATCGGCAGCGGCATGCCGGATCGTCTCCGGGTGTGGAGGGATGCCGGAGACGACTGGCACGTGGGCTCAACGGCAAGCCGGGTATCGTCGGGGGAGGTGAAGATCGATGTCGACGGCTACCTATCGCGTGTGCGGAGCCGTTACCGGGTCGAGTACCGGGTGTTCGGGGACGGAGAGATCCGCATCTCGGTCTCGTTCGTTCCGGGTGATACCGATCTGCCCGATCTTCCCAGGTTTGGCATGCAGATGACCTTGCCGGGGGAGTTTCAGAACCTCGAGTGGTACGGAAGGGGGCCGCACGAGACGTACCGGGATCGAAAGACGAGCGGCAGAGTCGATCGATTCAGCGGCACGGTCGATGAGCAACTTGTGGAATATTCCCGGCCGCAGGAGAATGGAAACAAGACCGATGTCCGCTGGGCCCTCCTGACCAATGCGGATGGCGTCGGCCTCCTGGCGGTCGGCCGCCCGTTGATCGACATGAGCGTATGGAACTACAGGCAGGAGGACATGGAGAACGTCCGCCACTACCATATGATGACGCGGCGGGCGTTCGTGACGCTGAACCTCGACCTGGGGCAGATGGGCGTGGGGGGTGACAACAGCTGGGGAGCGCGGACGCACGCGAAGTACCGGCTGCCTTTCCAGGAATATTCATACTCGTACAGCCTCGTGCCTTACTCGAAGCGGCAGGGTGACGCCATGCTGGCGGCCCGGGCGGTACGGCTCCGTAAGCCCTGATCTTCCCTCCGTGGTGAACCTAGGAATGCTCTCCAGAGTTATGCGTTGTGTTCGCATGAAGCTCTGGATCAGAGCGACGATTCAGCCACTTTGCCAGGAGATACAACACGGGTCCTAGAGCAACGAGCGCCGCGGCTGTCTCGATGCGCTCCCACTCGACCTTCACCATTACGTAGAACGCGATGAGGACAGGAGGCAGGCAAACCAGAGACAGGCCGGTCCAGCCTCCAGGCACACGGAAGGCTCCGCGGAGCGCCGGCTGCTTCCAACGCAGAATGAATGGAAGAGCGTAACCGATGATGTAAGTGGGCATGGACAACCAGATGCCCATCACCAGAATATCAACGAACTCCCAGAAGTAAGTCAGAACGCTCAACAGAACCCCTTGAATGATGAGAAGCAGATGAGGGGTCGCATGGCGGGGATGTAGCCTGGCCAGGGCTCTCGGCAGGAAACGGTCCCTTGCCATGATGAAGGGGAGCCTCGAATTTACCAGTAGCTCTCCGCTGAATATAGCCAGCAGCGCGACCTGGGCCGAAACCACGAAGCCAAAGGCAAGCCAGGGGCCACCGATGGTGAGGGCCGCGCCGGCGAACTGAGCTGTCTGCCACTGATCCCAGGCAGGGTTGGCGCCCAGGGTGACCAGGAGCGGGAGAATGTATACCACAGCAGAAAGG
>JAPUKU010000124.1 GCA_027295505.1 Acidobacteriota bacterium | reverse complement strand
GCAGGACGTATCAGGCCGCATGGACACTGTGCGAATCCAGGGTACCGCGGCGAGTTCGAATCAGCACGAGGCGAGCGCGTCACGCTCATCCTTCCAGATCTCGAAGATTTCCTGCAGAGTTGATGCCTGCGCCTATTCTGCCTCAGGTTGAGGGGGAGAGGTCCAGGAAAATATCCGGGTGCTCAAGCGCCGCGCCGTCGTGGCTCTCAGGCGACGACCAGGTTGAGGAGCTTATCGGGGACGTAGACCACGCGGCGAACGGAGCGGCCGTTGAGGTGGCGACAGATACCCTCATCAGCCCTGGCCGCCTCGAGGGCCGCATCCTGCTCGCAGCCACGCGGCAGGCTGAGGCGGCCGCGGAGCTTACCGTTGACCTGCACGATCACGGTCACCTCGTCCATCACCAGTAGGGCCGGCTCGGTGGACGGCCACGACCGGCAGGAGATCAGGTCCGGGTGGCCAAGGCCCTGCCAGATCTCCTCGCTGATATGGGGCGCGAACGGGGCGAGCAGATGCACCATGACCTCGACCGCCTCGCGCAGGGATGCTTTCTCCGATGGGCGCTCGACACCGCCCTCGACGAAATCGCTGACCCCGTTCAGCAGCTCCATGATGGCCGCAACAGCCGTGTTCAAATGGATTCGTTCGCCGAGATCTCCCGTGACACGCTCGATCTTGCGGTGGGTGAGGCGCCTGAGCTCGAGGGCGCGTGCGTCCTCATTACCTGCCGTTTCTGGCATCACCAGCCCGGAGACACAATCCACGCCCCCCCCTTCCGGGGCGATGAGCGGCCGGGCACGCTCGACCAATCTCCACAGCCTGTTGAGAAACCGGTAACACCCTTCCACTCCGTGCTCGTTCCACTCCAGGTCGCGCTGGGGAGGGGCGGCGAAGAGGGCAAACAGGCGAGTGGTGTCCGCTCCATACCGCTCCACCATGGCGTCGGCGTCAACGACATTGCCCTTGCTCTTAGACATCTTGGCACCGTCCCGGATCACCATGCCCTGGGTGAGAAGGTGATCGGCCGGCTCGTCGACGCGCAGCAGCCCCATGTCCCGGAGCACCTTGCAGAAGAAGCGCGCGTAAATCAGGTGGAGCGTGGCGTGCTCGATGCCTCCAATATAGAGATCAATGGGGGTCCAGTGAGCGGTGACGGACACGTCGAACGGGGCGCTCTCATTGCGCGGATCGGTGTAGCGGTAAAAGTACCAGGACGAATCGAAGACCGTGTCCATGGTGTCCGTCTCGCGGCGGGCTTTCCCGCCGCAGGAGGGGCATTTCACGTTGACGAACTCGGGCACCCGCGCCAGCGGCGACGAGCCGATCACCTCGATCTTCACCTTCTCCGGCAGGCGAACCGGCAGGTCCTCGACCGGCACCGGGACGATCCCGCACTTGTCACAGAAGATCATCGGAATCGGCGTCCCCCAGTAGCGCTGGCGGGAAATCCCCCAGTCCTTGAGCCGGTACTGAACCGTGGCGCTACCGAAGCCGCCTTCCTGCGCCGCTTTGACCATGCGGGTGCGTGCCTCGGGGCTCTTCAGGCTCGAGAATGGGCCTGAGTTGAAGAGCTCTCCATCCTCCTCGAAAGCGACACCCTCTGCGGGCTCTGATCCATCGAGCGGCCGGATTACCGGCCGCACCGGCAGGCTGTATTCCTTGCAGAAGTCGTAGTCACGCTGATCGTGCCCCGGGACCGCCATCACCGCGCCCGTTCCGTACTCCACCAGAACAAAGTTCGCCACCCAGATCGGCAATGCCTCTCCTGTGAACGGATTGCGGGCCCGCCGGCCGGTGAAGATCCCCTCCTTGACGGCGCCCTCTGCCGCACGCTCGAGCGGGTTGAGACCGCGCTGCTTCTCGACGAAGGCCATCACCAGATCTTGTTCCGGATTTTCCTCGACCAGGGCTTCGACATCCGGGTGCTCGGGAGAGACGAACAGTGCCGTGGCTCCGAAGATCGTGTCGATGCGCGTGGTGTAGACTTTGATCCCTCCTCGCCCCGTCTCCAGAGGAAATTCGATGAAGGCACCCTCGCTGCCGCCAATCCAGTTGCGCTGCATGGTGCGCACGCGATCGGGCCAGTGCTCGAGGCGGTCGATACCGTCCAGGAGCTCCTGAGCATAGCGGGTTATTCGGATGAACCATTGATCCCGTTTACGCTGCGTGACCGGGGTCTCGCAGCGCCAGCACGTTCCCTCCTTCACCTGCTCGTTCGCCAGGACTGTACCGCAGCTCTCGCACCAGTTCACGAGCCGTTCGCTACGGTACACGAGGTCCCGTCTGTGCAGCTCGAGGAACAGCCACTGGTTCCAGCGGTAATACTCCACGCGGTGTGCCGCGAACTCCCGGCTCCAGGCGTACGACAGCCCGAGGCTCTGCATCTGCTGGCGCATGTAGGCGATGTTCTCTTCGGTCCACTTGTGGGGATGAACACCGTGGGCGATCGCCGCATTCTCCGCTGGTAGTCCAAAAGAATCCCACCCCATCGGGTGCAGCACATTACGCCCCTGCATCCTCTGTGCTCGTGCCACCGCGTCGCCAATCGAGTAGTTGCGCACGTGGCCCATGTGGATGCGCCCACTCGGGTACGGCAGCATCTCAACCAGGTAATATTTTGGGCGCGTATCGTCTTCGCGAGCCTCAAAGATTTTTTCTTTGAGCCAGCGCTCCTGCCAACGCCTCTCGATTTCAGCGAAACGGTACTCAACCATGGTTGGAATTCACGGGCATCCGTGCTCGGCCGGCCTCCGGAACAGGGACCGGTTCAGGCTCCCAGGATGCCGCTGATGGTCTTGACGATGTCGGAGGGTTGGATCGGCTTGACAATGTAGGCGTTCGCACCCAGGGCCATTCCACGCTCCCGGTCCTTCTCGGCCCCCTCCGTGGTGATGATCACTACCGGGAGATCCTTGGTCTTCGGGTCCTGGCGGATCAGCCCTACCAGCTTGAGACCATCCATGACGGGCATGTTGATGTCCGTCAATACCAGGTCGACCTTTTCACTGGCCAGCTTCTTCATGGCGTCGACCCCATCGGTGGCTTCCAGAATGCGCGCGCCCCGGAAGCGGCTCAGCGAGAACGCGATCAACTGTCGCATCGTGGGCGAGTCTTCGACGATCAGGAAGGTCATGGTTTGCTCGCAGTTGCCACGCGAAGTTCGGCGGGCCAAGGAATGGCGCTCATGCTAGCACAGCGCCAAGAACAGTTTCAAACCAGTTGTGGCTCACGGACTCTCCTTTTTGTCTTCTTCGAGCCGGATCTGCCCCCCAATCTCTTCAGCCAGCGCACAATCCCATCGAGAGACAGAATCTCATTGACACAGCCGGTGCGGATCGCCCCGCTCGGCATTCCAAAGACGACGGCCGATCGCTCATCCTCCGCCACGATGAGTCCGCCCGCCTGGTGAATCCGGCAAACGCCCTCAATACCATCATCGCCCATACCGGTGAGTACGACCCCAGCCACCCGCCCTGGGGCCACGATGGCCGCCGAAGTAAACAGCAAGTTGACGCTAGGCGTGTAGCGCTCCTCCTCACGCTGGATCCGCAGCCGCACAATTGTCTTCTCTCCGCGCTTTTCCAGCCAGCCCTGCTGCCCTCCCGGCAGAATCAAGCAGTGACCGGGCTTCACCTCGTCTCCCGCGCTGGCCTCGCTGACCTCGATCCCTACCGCCCTGTTCAGACGCCCGGCGAAGATCTCGGTGAACAGAGCCGGCATGTGCTGCGCCACGACGATGGAGCCCGGCCACTGTGCGGGCAGGGCGCTGAGGAGATGTTGCACCGCCTGAGGCCCTCCTGTCGAGGCACCGATGACGACCAGCGGCGGTTCCTCGCCACTTCCCGCCGTGGGCCGCCGCGCCCGGGGCGGCCTGCGCACGGCTTGCGGTATCAGTCTCCGCCGAGGCTGTTTGCTCTTACCCTCCGGCAGCGGCTCGAGAGCGTGCAGCTTGTAGACCAGATCCTGGCTCATCTCGAACAGCTCTTCGCTAGCCTGGGCGGAAGGTTTCAAGAGGAAATCGACCGCCCCGATCTCGAGCGCACGGAAAACCTCGCGCCCGCCTCTTGCACCCGTGACCACCAGGACCGGCACCGGTTGATGGTGCATGATCCAGCGCAGGAAGCCGAGACCACCCACCCGCGGCAGATTCAGGTCGAGCACGATCAGGTCAGGTCGAAGCCGCAAGGCCAGCCGGATCGCTTCCTCCCCGTCACCAGCCGTGGCCACAACTTCGAGCCCCGGGCCCGATTCGACCATGGATACAAGCGCGCGCCTCGTGAAGACCGAATCTTCCACGATGAGGACGCGCCTGGGCGGATCCGGGGGCGGGTCGGTGCTCACGCTTTTTCCTCCATGGCACGACGGTAAACAATTTCGTCGCCCTGTTCGGTTGTCTGCAGACGGGTTCGGACATTGAGCAAGGTCTCTGAGCGGCTCAGGAGAAGGCAGCCACCCGGACGCAGCCGGCTATACAGTGCTTCCACGACACGACACCGCGCGGGAACATCAAAATAGAGAAGCAGGTTGCGACACAGGATGATGTCGAACTGGCCCATCCACCCGCTCGGGCCTTCCCGGTACAGGTTCATGCGCCGAAACCGGACCCGGCGGCGGACCGATGCCTGTACCCGCAGTCCACCGTGGACCGGCTCGAAGAAACGGGACCGGCGTGCCCGGCTCGTCTGCCGCAGGGAAGCCTTGCCGTAAACGGCCTGCCTCGCACGCTCGAGACAGGTCGCGCTCATGTCCGTACCAAGCATGTCGATCGGCCCCTTCTTCCAGGCCTCCGCATCCTCGAGAAGCATGGCCAGACTGTACGGCTCCTCTCCCGCCACACAGCCCGCGCTCCAAATGCGCACCGGCTCCGTGCCTCGCCGTTCACGTGCCTCCTCAACGAGGTCATCTGCCACGAATGAGAGCTGGGAAATCTCCCGGAAGAAGTACGACTCATGCACGGCCAGAAGGTCGAGAAAGATCTCCATCTCTTCTGAACGGGACCCCTCCGATCCCAGGTGTTTTTCGTACTCCGCGGGATCGTCGAGTCGCAGAGCCTGCAGGCGTTGTGCCACGCGTGTCTCAATCTGGGGGCGCTGCCGATCTGTGAGCCGGATGCCGCTGGCTTCGTAGACCCTTTCGGCGAGCTGTTTGAGGACGACCTCCGTGAGATTGGGCGCGGTCAGCAGCAGGGCCACAAAGTCCTCCCGGGTCAGGCAACGGGCGCCTGGCTGTGCTCCTCGAGCCAGCGTTCCACGGCCGCCGTGTAGGCGGCCTCCACCTCGGGGACCTCTGGAAAGCGGCCCAGCAGCAGTCGGCGTCCCTCGTCGAGCTCCACCTTGAACTCCTTCAGGAACTCTCCGCTTCCCATGGCGGCCTGTTGGCGGTCGGGATTGTAGAGAACGATGTCCGAAAGAATGATGCGGATGAGCCGCTGCACATCTTCGGGGATGGAAGTTTCACTGGAGGCAGTCGCCGCCTCCGGAGGGGCCGGAGTTTCGCAGGGCGGTGCGGTGTCGGACAACGCAGGCCGGGTCATCTCTGGCGCACTTCCGAGCAACACCGCCAGTCTCTGGTTTAACTCTTCGGGGGAGATCGCCTCCTCGATATAGTCGTCGGCTCCGTACAGACGTTCGGGTCCCCGAACGAAACGATCCTTACGGAATAGTGACCCGATCAACACGACCTTCGTGGAGCGAAGCTGGGGATCAGCTTTGACGCGCTCACAGACAACAACTCCGAGCATCTTGCGCAGGTAGACGTTCACGAGCAGGAGCCTCGGGCGATGTTGTTGCAAGTAAGCGAGCGCACTTTCCCCATCTTCCACCAACTTGCAGCTCTCGCCGAGATCGCGCACAGCGTTCGATAGGGTTTCACGGAAGGGACGCGCTTCATCCGCGATCAGCACACCCCCAACCGCCTGGGACGGCTCGGCACCGGCATCCACGGCGGGCTCGGGGACTTTTGGGGCACCAACTTTGAAGACAAAATCTGACTCCAATCCGCCGGGCGGCATCGGATCCGGCGTGGAGAGGGGGGGCGGCGGCTCGGACGCAACGGGCGGAGCCGCGGACTGTACCGGTGTCGGGGCCATGGGCTGGGCTGGCTCGGGCGGAGCCGCGGGCTGTACCGGTGTCGGAGCCATGGGCTGGGCCGGCTCGGGCGGAGCCGCGGACTGTACCGGTGTCGGAGCCATGGGCTGGGCAGGCTCGGGCGGAGCCGCGGACTGTACCGGTGTCGGAGCCATGGGCTGGGCTGGCTCGGGTGGTGCCGTGGACTCGGCGGGAGTTGGGGCGCTCAG
>JAPUKU010000123.1 GCA_027295505.1 Acidobacteriota bacterium | reverse complement strand
GCATCCAGGCTGCGCTCGATTACCCGGCCGACCCGGAGCGCCTGCGCATCGTGGTTTTTCTCACGGATGGGTTCATCGGAAACGAGAGGCAGATCCTGGCCGAGGTCCAGAAGAAGCTCGGCCGCACCCGCATCTTCTCGTTCGGCATCGGCTCCTCGGTGAACCGGTACCTGCTCGAGTCTCTGGCCGAAGAGGGGCGGGGCGAGGCGGCTTTCCTCGGGCCCCGCGAATCAGCGGACGATATGGTCGAGCGATTCGTGAAGCGGATCTCGGCGCCGGTTTTGACCGATGTGCGGATCACCTGGGAGGATCTCGAGGTCCGCGATCTCGAGCCGGCCCGCATTCCCGATCTGTTCGCGGGCCAGCCCATCCTCCTGCACGGTCGCTATTCCAGACCCGGCACGGGCGTGGTTCACGTCGAGGGACGCGTCTCGGGCCGCACCGAGATCTTCAGCCGCATCGTCAGCTTTCCCGAGGAAGCTTCCGACCACGAAGCGCTGGGGCGCCTCTGGGCGCGCGCGCGCATTCACCGCATCGAGCGCGAACAGCACCAGGGACTGCGTAGCGATGCCGTGGAGGCGATCACCCAGCTCGGTCTCAGGCACCGGCTGATGACCGCCTACACGTCGCTGGTGGCGGTCGACAGCGAGGTTTCAAACACCACCGGCACCTCTACCCGTATGGAAGTTCCGGTGGAGATACCCCAGGATGTTTCTTACGAGGGGATTTTCGGTGCCCCGGCCAACTCCGCTGCGATGCTCCGGCTCTCCGCAGGAGCACCGCCATCATCCGGGCACAGTGGTGTGTCCGGTCTTCCCTTCATGATGCTGAGTGCCCGCCGCCCCCCTCAGGCCCTCGAAAAGGGTAAGCGGTACGATCTGCTGAGCGCGTATGCTGCGGATGACGAGAGAATCATCGCAAAGCAGCTGAACCGCAAGGCTCACGCGATGTTCGACAGGATCCTGATGGTTCGTCCGGACGGCACGCACGTGACCATCGAGCCAGATGGCGAGGTGTGGCACATTGACGCACGCAAACGGACACTGATGCGGACGCTGACGGTCTCTGAGATCGCGACGCTGAGGCAGGCACTGGCTGGAATCTCCACGCAGAGCTGGTCAGGCGGTGGTTCCGGACCTCGACTGGTCATTGAGACAGGTGGCACGAGCCGGACCCTGGCGCTACCGGCACACGATCCCGGGGTCGATGTCGTGGTGCGATTGATCGAGCGCTGGGCGTCGTGACCCGGGTCTCGTGACGGGACTGTCCCCTCCATGGCCACACAGGTCACGGAGGGGATGATCTTTCTGGCGGTTACCTCGGCTCGATGGGCGGAGGCGGGTTTGCTCATTGACCGGTCCTGTTTCCTCCGATAGGATTCACATCTTCGCTACAGGAGGAACAACCTTGAGACGACTCGCCGCGCTCCTCGCGGCGGTGGCCGCAGCGTTCATGTTCGCGCCCGCCGCCAACGACAACCCTTACGCCCCCGACGTTCCCGAGCCCGGATCGGTCGAGGCCATCGCCGAGGCCACGACATCACCGGAGTTTCTGAGCGCGTGGGTGTCGTACGTCCCGGAATCAAAGGACGTACCCTCTCCCACCGATTTTCTCGGACACATCGCCGGAGCCCCCGGTGAGCTGAGCCGGACCACCGACGTGTACGGATACTTCCGAGCCCTCGCTGAAGCCTCTGCCCGCGTGCAGGTCGAGACCATCGCCAAGACGGAGGAAGGACGCGACATCATCCTCGTGGCGATCGCCGATGATGAGGCGATGGGCGACCTGGCCCGGTACCGCGAGGCGACCGCGAAGCTGGCGGATCCCCGGACCTGCGACGAAGCTTGCCTCAACAGCACGCTGGAGTGGGCACGGCCGATCTTTTACCTCAACGGTGGCCTGCACTCGACCGAGACCGGCAGCCCCGAGATGCTCATGGAGCTGGCCTACCGTCTGGCCGTCTCGGAGCGCCCGCAGATCCGGGCCATCCGGGAGAAGGTGATCGTCATCATCAACCCCATCTCGGAGCCGGACGGGCGCGATCGTGCCGTGGACTGGTACTACCGTTACCTCAAGGGAAAGACCGACTATGACCACCTGCCCTACAGGTCACCTCCGTTCTGGGGCAAGTACGTCGCCCACGACAACAACCGCGATTCACACCAGCGCGCGCTGGCGCTGACGCGCGCCGTGCAGGACACCTTCTTCCGCTGGCATCCGCAGGTGATGCACGAGCTGCACGAATCGATCCCGTTCCTGCTGGTCTGGACCGGAACCGGTCCTTACAACGTGAACATGGATCCGATCCTCGTCGGCGAGTGGCATGAGATGGCCTTCAACGAGGTGCGCATGCTGTCGTCACTTGGCATGCCGGGCGTCTGGACCTGGGCCTTCGGGGAAGGTTGGGGCCACATGTTTCTCGACTCGATGGCCGTGAACCACAATTCGATCGGCCGCGGCTACGAGACATTCGGCATCACCAGTGCCGACACGATGGACGTGAAATTGAACCTTCAGGGCCAGAAGTACGCCGGCAAGCTTGTGACCCGGCGCACCTGGCACCGCCCGTGGCCGCCGCACCGCACCTTCCGCTGGTCGCTGCGCAACAACACCAACTACATGCAGACCGGCGTGCTGTCGATCCTGCAGTACACGGCGCTCCACGGCCAGGAGATGCTGCGTGATTTCTGGCGCAAGGGTAGGCGGGCTATCGATCTGGGCATGAACGGACCGCCGTATGCCATTGCCATACCGGAGGAGCAGAGCGACCGTGGGCGCCTGGCGGCGATGATCAACCTGGTACGCGATCACGGAATCGAGGTGTCGCGCACCCGGAAATCGTTCGACGCCGAGGACTGGCGCATTCCCAAGGGTTCCTACCTCGTGCGCATGGATCAGCCGTACCGGGGCTTCGCCATGGATCTCCTGCAGGCGCAGAAATACCCGGCCGAGGAAGCGCCTTACGAGCCCTACGATGACGTCTCATGGGCCCTGCCCTACCACTACGGCATTCAGGTCGTGCGCGTGGATGATCCCACCGTGCGCGACCTTCCGACCGAGCCTGTCACCTCGGAAGTCTCGTATCCCGGCCGCGTCACGGGTAAGGGCCCGGTCTACCTGTTGCGGGACACCGGCCAGGAAGCGATCCACGCCGCCCGCCACCGGCTGGAGAACTTCACAGTCGAGGCGGCCGAGCAGAAGTTCTCACACGGCGACAGGGAATATCCCCCGGGCTCCTGGGTGGTCAGCGGCGGGCGCGATCTCAAGGGTGCGTTGGAATCGGTCGCGGCAGAGCTGGGCCTCGACTTCGAATCAGCATCCGGGCCGCCCGATGTGCCGCTTCACGCCCTGGACCCCCCGCGCCTGGCGGTGCTGAACACCTGGAACGACACCCAGGCCACGGGCTGGGTGCGCATGCT
Organism: Acidobacteriota bacterium; assembly: GCA_027295505.1. Lineage (GTDB taxonomy): Bacteria > Acidobacteriota > Polarisedimenticolia > JAPUKU01 > JAPUKU01 > JAPUKU01. The sequence continues at coordinate 7,134 of JAPUKU010000123.1, read as the reverse complement.
CTTCGATCAGACGCGTATCCCGTACGAGCTCATCTATGACGATGACATCAAGGAGGGCGGGCTCAATCGCCGCTTCGACGTCATCCTCTATCCTCATACCTACAATTCCCTCAGAAGCGTTGTCCAGGGGATCGATCCGAGCCATGGCCCGATGCCGTACACGAAGACCCGCGAGTTCCCCAGCCACGGCACGCCCGGATCCTCGCCCGACATCACGGGCGGGATCACGCTCCGCGGCCTGGCAAACCTGCAGGACTTCGTTGAGGAAGGCGGCGTCCTGGTGACGCTCGGCGGGGCGACCACCATCCCGATCGACGGCGGATTCGTGCGCGGCATCCGCCGGGCCCCTGTCAAGAAGCTGCACACGCCGGGTGTGGAGATCCGCGCTCGCTTCCTGCAGCCGCTGCATCCGATGGCTTACGGGTATCCCGAGATCACCTCCGTATTCCGCCAGGACCTGACGCTCTATCAGACGCGTGAGGCGGATCTCGACTGGATTGTGCTGCAGTGGGGGGTCAAGCCGGCCGTGTTCCACGATCCGAAAGCCAAGAATGACGGGCCCTGGGGATCCGGAGATGAGGCGAAGAACGGCTCCGAGGAGGAGGAGACCGACACCGATGCGGAGAAGGAAAAGAAGGCGAAGTCATCCCTGGTGCTCTCGGGCGGCATCAAGGGTGGGAGTGAGCTCGAGGGCCGGCCCGCGATCCTCGACATTCCAGTCGGTGAGGGCCACATCGTGGCCTTCAACTTTGATCCGATCCATCGCAGCCTGCCGCGCTCCGACTTCCGCCTGGTCTGGAACGTGCTTCTCAACTGGAATGACCTTCCGGATCGGAAGGCCGGTGCGCCCGGGCAGAGTGACGCGAAGAGCCGGTGACGGCGGGAAACGCTCGGTTGAGGGGGTTCAGGAAGGTCGTTCGCGGCGTTCTTTTTCGCGTTCGGCGCCCTTGTGGCGCAGCGGGCGGCCTTTGTCGGGCGTGGGATCCTTGACGAGCCCGTACGTCTTGCGGCCCTCGTGGTCTGGCGGCAAGTACTCGGTGATCGGCAGGCCTTCCGGAGAGACGAACAGCAGGCAGTGACAGTACTTGTAGATCTGCATGTCGTCACAGGCGCAGATCCAGGTCCGGTGCTTGACCTCCTCCTGCTTGTCCGGATAGAAGCGGCAGGGACAGAGCGGCTTTTTCAGCTCGTCGATGTTTGCCGCCAATCCCTGGATGACCGCATCGGTGACACCCTCCTGCGGGCTCGTTGAGGTGCCCGATTTCTCACAGAAAATCTTCACGAACTTTTCCATGCGCTCGAGGCTCTTGGCACTGGGTTCTTTCATCCGTTTCTCCAGGCTCGCGGACCGTACACACAGAGACCCCTGGGTCGCGTTGACAGGGCTGGGCTAACTTTTGGTACCAGTCTACTCCGCACGGCCTGCAGATTCCAGGCTGGGGCAAAGCGCGGCTCCATCTCCGTGCGGATGCTCCGCAGGGCGGGCCGCTGAGGGCCGTCCCGGGACGACAGCGCCCGCAGGCGGGGGCAAGGTCTGCTCGGCCAGGACCTGCTCAAAGAAATCCTCCACCTCGAGCAGGAAATCCGACACTGACTTGATCGACTGGATCTTCTGGCGCAGGCGCTTTCCACCCGGCAGACCATGCGTATAACGGCCGGCAAAAGTGCGGATCTTGTGGAACGCCGTCATTTCCTCCTCGCTCTCGGCGAGCAGGCGGAAGTGGCGGACAATCAGATCACGGCGTTCCTCGAGGGTCACCCGGGGCACGAGCTCCCCGCGGCGCAGAGCGTCAGCCTGCTTGAAGATCCACGGATTGGTCACGGCGGCGCGGCCGACGAGCACACCGTCACAGCCGGTCTGCTCCATCATGCGCAAAAAGTCAGCCGGTTCACGGATGTCCCCGTTTCCAAGGACCGGAATGTCGAGGGTTCTCTTGAGATCCGCGATCAGGCTCCAGTCCGCCTGGCCTGAGTACATTTGCCGGGCGGTGCGGGCATGCATGGCGACACCGTTCACGCCCTCGTCCTGACAGAGTCGCCCCAGATCAAGGAAGTTGACGCGGTGGTCGTCGAGCCCCAGGCGGAACTTCACGGTGAGCGGGATCTTCACGCGCGAGCGCACGGCGCGCACGATGTTCCGGGCGAGTGAGAGGTCACCCATGAGCGCGGCTCCCGCGCACCCCTTGAGCACCTTGTTCGCGGGGCAGCCCATGTTGATGTCGATGGCATCGGCACCGATCTCCTCGACGATCTGCGCCGCGTCCGACATACGCACCGGATCCTTGCCGTAGATCTGGATCGACAGAGGCCGCTCCTCCAGAGCGAACGACATCATATTAATCGTGCGCTCCACGCCCCGCGTGAGCGACTCAGAGGAGATGAACTCCATGGTGACCAGACCCACTCCGCCCAGATCTCGAATGATGCGGCGGAAGTAGCGATCGGTCACTCCTGCCATCGGCGAGAGCACGAACGGTGAATCGAGGCAGAGGCTGCCAATCTTCAACATAACCTACGATTTTAGCACGCCCGGTTCCGTCCGAGAGGTCATGATAGGATTTTTAGATCCATGAACCACCTGTTGAGCCTCTCCGGACTCTCCCGTGCCTGATGCCAGTCTCTACGGAGGCCTTCCCGGACAGAGCAATCGAGCCATCCGACGGCAGGTGTACGCCCTGGCGGTCCCCATCGCGGTCAACAACCTGCTGCAGCGCGGCGTCGGTGTGGTCGACACCGTCATGGTGGGGCATATCGGAGCGAACCAGCTCGCCGCCGTCGGCCTGTCCCAGATTCTGATCCTTTCGGCGACCGCCTTCGTCTACTGCCTGGCCATCGGCAGTGCGGTTCTCGTTGCCCGGCACACCGGCGCCGAGGAGTACGACCCCAGGCGCTGGGTTGGCAACACCGCCCTGACCGGAGGCGTCTTCGTCGGCCTCACGCTGGGCACCGTCCTCGCCCTTCTGGGTGGCCGCGTCGCCGGGCTCATCGGCGCCCGGGACACGGTCCTCACCGAGGCCACGAGCTACCTGGAGATTATCGGCGTGGCGTACGTGTTCATGGCCCTCATCCAGATCTCCTCGTCGATCTTTCAGGGCGCCGGCGACAGCCGCACCCCACTCTACGTCGTCGTGGGCGTCAACGCGATCCATATCCTCATTGCCTACCCGCTCATCTTCGGCGTCTGGGGACTTCCCCGCCTCGGTGTGCGGGGCGCTGCTCTGGGCACGCTCATCTCCGAGTTGCTGGGAGCCGCGGTTCTGATCGTGCTCCTTTCCCGGCGGCGGCTGATCGTTCTTCGTGCCCCGGCATTCCAGAGGGAGCAGTTCCGGCGCATCATGCGACTCGGCCTGCCGATCCTGGGAGAGCGGTTCCTCACCCATACCATGCAGATCTTGTATGCCCGGCTGGTGCTGGGCTTCGGGGTGGCGGCCTTCGCCGCTCACCAGATCGGCCTCAACATCGAGGCGATGTCGTTCCTCCAGGGGCTCGGGTTCTCGCAGGCCGCGACCACGCTGGTGGGACAGAACCTGGGAGCCGGCCGGCCGGAGCGCGCCACGCGCACCGGCTACCAGGCGGCCATCGTGAGCGTCTCTCTGATGTCGCTGTTCGGGATCGCCTTCCTTTGGGTGCCGGAGTTCTGGGTGTCGTTGTTCACCTCTGATCCGGCCGTGCAGGCGTACGGCGTGCGCTACATGCGCATCGCCGCCTTCATGCAACCCGGGATCGCCGTCGCCATGGTGATGGCCGGATCCTTACGTGGCGCCGGCGACACCCAGGGACCGATGTATGGCGTTCTGATCGGAGCCTGGGCGCTGCGCATGCCGCTGGGCTGGATTGTGGGGAAATACCTTCTCGAGGACGTGACCGTGTGCTGGCTGGCCATGGCCATCGACTGGAACTTCAGAGGGCTGTTCCTGTTCCTGCGCTACAGGCGCAGCAACTGGCTGGGCCGTGAGGCTTAAGGCACTCAATCACCGGCGACGTGCCGGCTGGATTGAGATCGGATCGCGTCCGCCAGCCGGTGTCCAAACTGTGTCCACCCGGTGGTCACCCCTGCCCAGAAAAGCGACACCCTTCGTAAGTACTTGCATGCCATCACTCTGCGCAGATTCCACCAACCGGAGATCGACCCTGTTGTCGGCTTTCTGTACAGAGCAAAATTCGTGGGCGAATCCCCCCAGTACATAGCATGTCACGCCAAGTTCAAGCAGATGGCCCAGTTAACTGACATCGTCGGCGTGCGGTCGCACTACCCTGCTGATGGCACGCTCCTTGTAATCAGAAGGGGCATCCATGCGAATCCTCTTCGTCGAAGACTCCGACCTTTTCATGTTCTTCAGAGAAACCTTCTTCGCCAGAATAGGCTGGCAAGTGCTCAACGCCCGCGACGGCAAGTCGGGCATCAACCGCTGCCGGGAGGACAAGCCCGATCTGGTGGTTCTGAGCGATCTCCTGCCGGACATGGAGGGCGTGGAGGCCTGCCGTCAGTTCCGCTCCCTGCGACGCGAGAAAGCCATACCGGTGATCACGATTCTCGACGGAGTTTCAGGATCGAAGATACGGCAATACAGGCAGATCGGTTGCAACGATTACATGCTGCGTCCAGTCGACCCGGGAGCATTGATGGAGCGCATTTCGCACCTGCTCCGGGTCGCGTACCGCAAGGGACCGCGCCTGATGGTGCTCATGGAGGCGATCCACAGCCGCAGAGAGCAACCCGCGCTCGGAAACATCCTGAACCTGAGTGAGACCGGCCTCTTTGTCGAGACTAACGACGCGCTGGAGCCCGGAACCCTGCTCGAGCTGGAGCTGCGCCTGCCCGGCACCTCGGACCTGCTTTCGATCAGAGGGTTGGTGGCGCGCCGCCACCGGCTGGCCGGCAAGGTCCAGTACGGGCTGGGCGTCAAGTTCCAGGAAATGAACGCCCACAACCGCGAGTTGATCCAGACCTACATCAAGAACGAGACCCTCGAGCTCCACCCGGCCACGACCTGAGATCTACTCGCGTTCTCTCCAACACCTAGCTTGAAGCTCCATGGCGATCAGGGCATTTGTCCTGGCTGTACTCCTGTGCGTCGGCAATCCGCTGCTTGAGGTTGGTGGGGAGCGGCTGATCCTTCAACAGCTTGGCGAACTAGACGAGGTTGTGGGCCCTGGTGCGGGCCGTCTTGTTGGTGTACATGTGCCGTACCGCGGGAACTGTCCGGTCTCCGGATCCACTCCCAAGCAGGTGCCGTCTAGCCGTTCGATCACGAGTCAATCTTGTTGACAGGATGGTATCTAGAGAGTTAGATCGCGCCATTCCCAGATGAGGATCAATATGAAGGCAGCCGAGATGTTTGTCCGATGCCTCGAGAACGAGAAAACGGAAGTTATCTTTGGCATCCCCGGAGAAGAGAACATCGCGCTCATGGATGTGCTCCTCGACAGCTCCATCCGTTTCATCACCACCCGTCACGAGCAAGGGGCTGCCTTCATGGCAGATGTCTGCGGGCGCCTCACCGGCCGTGCGGGTGTCTGCCTGGCAACGCTGGGCCCGGGCGCCACCAATCTGGTGACGGGCGTGGCCGATGCCAACATGGATCGCGCACCGCTCGTGGCCATCGCCGGACAGGCCGCCACCACCCGCATGCACAAGGAGAGCCACCAGCACCTGGACCTGGTCAACCTGTTCCGGCCTATCTGCAAGTACAGCACGCAGGTGCTGGCACCGGAGATCGTCCCGGAAGTCATCCGCAAAGCGTTCAAACAGGCGGAAACAGAAAAGCCCGGGGCGTGCTTCATCGATCTGCCCGAGAACATCGCCGACATGAAGACCGCGGGGACAGCCCCTCTGAAAGTTCAGAGCCCCACCACACCGGCGCCTCCCGAAGAGAAGGTAAAGCAGGCCGCAAAGATTCTCTCCTCCGCCAGGACCCCGATGGTCATGGCCGGAAACGGCGTCATCCGCGGCGGCGCCTCGGAGCAGCTCGTGAAGTTCGCGGAGCGGCTCAACCTTCCGGTGGCGACAACGTTCATGGCCAAGGGCGTGATCCCGTGGTCACACCCTCTGTGTCTTGGAGCCGTCGGCCTCCAGGCGCACGACTATGTCGCCTGCGGATTCGATCGAGCCGACGTGATCGTCTGTGTCGGCTACGACATGGTCGAGTACCACCCATACCTCTGGCACCCGACGAAGGATAAGAAGATCATCCACGTGGACAGTTTGCCTGCGGAAGTGGACGAGCATTACATTCTCGCCGCCGGTGTCATCGGTGACATCGGCCAGTCACTCGACGCCATCGCCGCCACCGCCCGACCCCAGGAGAAGTTCTCGGCAGCGCCAATCCGCAAGACGATCGCCAATCAGCTCTCCGAGCACGCCGAGGATCTGAGCTTCCCGATGAAGCCACAGAAGATCATCTGGGATCTGCGCCAGGTTCTGCGGCCCGATGACATCGTGCTCAGCGACGTCGGTGCTCACAAGATGTGGATCGCGCGCATGTACCAGCCCGAGCGGCCCAACACCTGCATCATCTCGAACGGCTTTGCCTCGATGGGGATTGCCCTTCCCGGTGCCATCGCCGCGCGGCTGATGGTCCCGAAACGCACCGCGGTGGCCGTCTGCGGTGATGCTGGCTTTCTCATGAACTCCCAGGAGATTGAAACGGCCCTGCGCTTGAAGATCCCGATCGTCATCCTGGTGTGGACCGACAGCCAGTACGGACTGATCGCCTGGCACCAGATGCGCCACTTTGGCCGCACCAGCCACATCGGGTTCACAAATCCCGATCTCGTGAAGTACGCCGAGAGCTTCGGCGCCAGGGGATACCGGGTCGAGGCCGCCGACCAGCTCGTTCCCATCCTGAAGCGGGCCATTGCCGACGAGACCGTCGCCGTCATCGACTGCCCGGTCGATTACTCCGAAAACATGAAGCTCACCGAGCAACTCGGTAACCTGGTCTGCCCTATCTAGGCAGGGACTCGCAGGCCTGCACACACCCCTGCGCCGTGGTCCAGGGGGGCATTCCGGTGCCCCACACGCCGACTATGCCGCGCGCGCCAGCACAGTGCAGCGTGCGTGGGGACAGTCGGATTGATTGGCAGGTTGGGTGGCGGGGCCGACGGGACTCGAACCCGCGACCTCTGGCTTGA
>JAPUKU010000122.1 GCA_027295505.1 Acidobacteriota bacterium | reverse complement strand
CACAGGCTCACGGGGAGGATCTCCGTGCCGTCACGAAGAACGATGTTCTGGCAGAGCAGGTAAAGCTCGACTACCGTCAGGCGGACCTGGATGACAAGACCCGGGCGCTCATGGATTATGCGGCGCTGGTCACGCGGGATCCGCATCAGGTCACCCGGGAGACCATCGATGAACTGCGCGACCTGGGCTGGTCGGATGAGCAGATACTGACGGCCACGCACATCGTGGGGTTCTTCAACTACTACACGCGGCTGGTGGACGCGCTGGGGGTGGAGCCCGAGGACTTCATGAAGGCCGCCGATAAGGAAGACCTGGCACCGCCCGACGCCGACGCTTGAACACCATGCGCTCCCGCAGCGGGATCCTCCGAACCTTGCCGGTAGCCGGTGAAGTGGTCCAGCGACATTGGACGCCGCTCGTCCCCACCACAAACGTGCCAGGGTCAATAGGTTAGGATCTCCGAGATCCCTTAATCAAGGAAAGCTGTCGGAGGTCCTGATGCCCCCCCCCCCAACTCCCCCTGTCCCGCGGCTTGAAGCTCCGCGTCCCCTCGTCCGTCCTGCGCATAGGACAGGGCCGGCATGAATCGAAGTGAAGTTTGTCGGCGACGACATCTGCCCGTCGTCTCGTTCCGACGCGCCGCGTAGCACCTCACCCATCTTTCTTCTCCAAACTGAAGAGTGGCCACCAGTGTGCTTGGAGTTGCATCATCTTTCTCCGCACCAGCTCGAGACGCTCGTTCGTCCTTCAATCGTGACTCAGAACCTGCTCGCTTCCACGGCGAACATGCCATCTCTGGGGCATCCAGAATCCGCCGGCTTGGTACACCGCATCACGAGAGTTACTGCCCAGAAAGAGCCACATATTCTTCTAGCATGGTGCTAAAAATATTAGGACCCTTATTGAGTAGGGCGGTCACGACCTGCACTGCATCAGCGCCTGCACGCTTAAAATCGATGATATCTTGACCTGACTGTATACCACCGACACCGACAAGACGGATGCGCTCTGGCAATAGGGCTCGAAGCTGCTTGATTTGTCCGAGAGCAATCGGTTTGACAGCTTGTCCAGCTAACCCTGACAAACCATCTGCAGGAGATATGGTTGGCTTTCCCTTTGGATCAAAACTCAAGGCGTTGGGGAACGTGTTGATGCTGACCACTACCTTCACGAGTATCGAGTCGAGCGTGATACTTGCGGTTGCTGCGGTTGAGGCCGCACGAATCGCCCTCCGCAGACTGACCGGTCGCGGAGACATCATTCGTGCGACGCCGATGCGCCGCACGGAATACAACATGAACGATGCAGAGGCGTCGCCGTCTCCGGTAACAGCCGGGATCGAAGAGACATCGGCGGAGGTTGCGGTTCCAAGCGGAGTGCCCGATGCGACGGCTCAGGCTGGTGAGAGTGCTGGAGCACCGACACGCGCCTACCGGCGAGACAGCGCGCGGCGAATACGATCCTGAGGGTCGGGGGGAAGCAGGAAGTAGAGGCTCCAGCCCAGACCCACCAGCATCAGCAGGGCGCCCAGCAGATGAGTGAGCGCCGCCACGCTCTGTACGGAGGACTCGCCCAGCAGGCCGAAGCGGTAGAACAGTTCGTTCCAGTCGTGATCGCCTCCGCCCACCAGCGGGAGATTCAGGGATCGCGCGTCGACCATGTAGTGGGCGATGTTGATGAAGCTCTCCCCCACCCACCACGTGCACAGCGCCGCGGCGAAGGGGTTGTCCTCCTGCTTGAGGAAGCGGAACACCAGATAGGCCGGAACCAGGAGCTGGCCCAGAGTCCCACCGAGGTAATGCAACGTGGTGCCGGCGAAGCTCAGCAGGAGATGGCCGGCCTCGTGGAAGGCCAGGTTCACCAGGTCCAGGAAGCACCAGGAGGACATGCCGGTGGCCAGGGTGAGGGTCCACCAGGCCACCGGCAGCAGCAGCAGGGCGCGCGGCAGGACGGCGGCGGCAACTCGCGGTGAAGGGGCCGAAGTACTCATCCCCGCAATCTAACCTCACCACGGCAGGGCGTCCACGCCGTAATTTCCCTTTCGGCACGGTGCTTCTCAGCGGGCCTCTCGCTGCACCGCCAGCAACACGGGGGCCCTTGCCGCGGGATGGGATCTGCCTGTAGGCTCGGTGCCCACAAAGAGGAACCGCTCATGAACCGATGGCAATCCACGGCAACCCTGACCGCCCTGCTTCTCCTGACCCTGGCCGCCTGCGCGGTGAACCCGGCCACGGGCAAGCGGCAACTGATCCTGGTGAGCGAGGGGAAGGAGCTGCAACTGGGCAAGGAGAACGACAAGGCGGTGCTGGCGCAGTTCGGACGCTACGAGGACGACGACCTGCAGGTCTACGTCCGGGAGATCGGCGAGAAGCTGGCGGCGCGCTCCGAGCGGCCTGACCTGGACTGGAGCTTCAAGGTCGTGGATGACCCGCTGGTCAATGCCTTCGCGCTGCCGGGTGGCTACATCTACTTGACGCGCGGCATCCTGGCGCACTTCAACAGTGAGGCCGAGATGGCCTCGGTGCTGGGCCATGAGATCGGTCATGTCACCGCGCGCCACAGCGTGAACCAGATGAGCAAGGCGCGGCTCGCTTCCATTGCCCTGGGCGCGGGCATGCTGGTGAGCGAGGATCTGCAGGCGCTGGGCGGCGTGGCCGAGGCGGGACTGGGCGTCCTGTTCTTGAAG